>CAJXUK010000010.1 GCA_913061435.1 uncultured Thalassolituus sp.
TAAGCGCCCCAAGTTTTGCCTTAGAAGCTATGAATGATAATGAGCTGTCAACAACGACAGGCGAAGGCTTGGGTGTGATCGTTGATAATCTTTCTATTCATAGTGCTGATAAGGGTGAAGCTGGTGCATTTGAAATCATTCTTGATTTAAATGAAAACCCTGGGCAAGAACAGTTTATATTCAGTGAATTAAGAGTTCACAAAACGGGTACGGTCTCTGGCTCTGCAAATTCTGGTGGTAATTTTGGTACTATTGAAAATCCGGTTTATTTAGGTGATTTACGTGCCATAGATATTTATACGGGGAATGCTACTGATCCGAATGACACTGCTACTTCCGTGACCACCTCTCTACGAGCAGAGTTTCCGGGTTCATCCTTAACTCAAGTAGATCGTTCAACCAGTGTGCAGCAAAATAATCCAGCAGCTTACGCTGCAGCAGCGGCTCAGTTTGAGTCTAATTTAAGTGCCGTGACCGATAAGTTTACTGCGCATATCCGTTTTGACGATTACATTGCAGCAAATCCTGTAGGTAGCCAAGATAACTTTCGAGCAATGATTGACATTCAAGGTCTGCGTTTTTATGGGACTTATACTGATATCTTTGCCACCCAAGGTAAGGGGATTTCTCTTGCGGGTGCAACGGGGGTTTATATTGATCAAATAGCAGTGTCAACCTCTCTACCAACAGCGGCCAGTAAACAGAATGCTATTGATAATGGTGATTATGTAACCACACCTATTGATAGTCGCCTTACTTTTAATGGCATTGATGTTTTTACAACACTAGGTACTCGTGATCAGCCGCTAACCTTTGATAATGTCACCGATGAAAATGGCAATAACCAATTACAAATGGAAATATCGCCATTACCGGCTTCGGTCGGTGTTGCACCAAAAAGTAATGTCTATGTTAAAAGCATTTATTTTGGTGAAAAATATAATCCAGAGCTTAGAACCGGTTTAAGAGATGGTATGGCTGATGATGGCACTCCTGAAAATTATCATTACGCTTTTCAACCAGATGTTGGTAATACTATAGAAATTAAAGGTATCCAAGTTCAGCACCTGCGCATTACCACTATGGATATCTAAAGGGAAATAATCATGATAAAAAAAATAATATTAACAATGATTTCTTCTTGCTCTTTAGTATTAACTAGTCAAGCTGAGTTACTACCGATGAGCGATGAGGTTTTAAATGAAGTCTCTGGGCAAAGTGGTATCACTTTAAACGCAAAGGTTATATTAGGTGATGAAAGTAGCATTGTTTTTGCCAATACTTCCGGTAAGAAAAAAGCCGATGCGACTCCTGCTGAAACGGGCTATTTAATTATTGATGAGTTGCAAGGCGCTATTGAATTTGAAGGTTTAGGCTTTGATTTAGTATCCGATCTTAAAAATTCTGGCAAGTCTGCGTTGCAGTGGACCTTACCTAAAAAGATTACGGCAACCAACCTTAAAACAACTGGGATATATATTTCCAGTACGGAAGAGGTTAACCCTACTCCTGGCGTTAATTCTAGTACCTTTTTAATGGGCTTAGAGATGAATGGCGAGTTAAGCATGCCTGCTAATACCCAAATTTCTTTGTTTATTGTGGATTAATATGACTATGAAAAATTTTATAATTAAAAATCTACAAGCAGTTTCTGTATTACTTTTCCTGTCTGTTTCTTTGCAAAGCTCAGCCGATTTAACGGCTTTAAGCGACAATGCCTTAAGTGATGAGGCGCTTGGTCAAGTGACAGGGCAGGCTTTGTTTAAAATCGAAGAAGATACGGTTCCTAATTCAGAAGGTATAACCTTTACTAAGCTAACCTTAGGCTTAGAAATAGCCATGAACGTTAATATCGATGAGTTGAATGTCGGTCGCTATTATCGTCAGGGTGGTAACACCTGTATGGCTGGGCAGAAGGGGCGTTTCTGTGATAATACACTCGCGACTGATCCTTTTAACTCATGGAATTGTACTGAAGATAAATGTGGTGGTATTGATGATTACACCTCTGATGGTTCTCCGTTTAGTGCTTCTGCTCTAGTTCATGGTGATCTTATTGGTTTGAGTGGTAGTGAAAAATCAGCTGCTGCGTTAGCGGCTATTATTTCAGGAGACCATTATAAAAATAGTGCGCCTTTTACAAGGGGTGACATTTTTAAATCGGGATTTGAGCGTACATCAGATACTGATATACGTCTTCGCGATATGACGTTTGGTCGAGTTATTGAAAATCCTGATGGCACAGAAACATTGGAAGATTTCATTATTAAAAAACCTTTTATCCAGTTCGCCCATGATGATACTGGAGGAGTGAGAAAAATTGCCGGCTTGCGTATTGGTTTTGGCTCTTCATCGGGGGTGCAAGGGCAGGCTATTGATGCTGTGTCTGGTTTTATTCGCCCAGTGATCGATGTACATGTTGATGCGGGGACAATTATAGGAATTCCTGTGGGCGAGTCTGATTTTACATTTGCTCCTTATTTAGGTGGGGTGCGTACACCAGGCTTTATTGATGTTGATCCAACTAAAACCTTAGTAGCTCCTTGTGAGGGTTCATCTCTTGTTTGTGGAAACGTAGCGGATGCTGCTGGTATTGCTGAATCTTCACCGCAAGCTCAGTTGTTTCCAATACAAAATTTGGTATTAGATGATTCGCCAGTAGTTTGGCTTTCAGTGCAAAGTAAAGATGTTACATACCCATCAGATACGGTTGAGGTTCTTAAGGATAAGTCTAATCCCAACTCAGGCACAGAGACTGTTAAGTTCGATTATGAGACTGCAAAAGCAGGTTTCTGGTTTAACCTGGGGGCTTTAAATTTAACTAAGAATGGTTCTCCAGTGCTTGAGGGTATATCGGGAGAAAGTACTTATACAGCTGCTAGTTTGGCTGAATTTAATCGAATTTCTGGGCTTCAGGGTAAAACGGCAAAACCTTTACACCCGGATAACTATTTTACTAATCACCCTAACAATGCTAAATATCCTCAGAGTAATAACTATTATTAAATTTTTGGTTGAGTCAATTATTGGTATTTCAATACTATTAATAGACAGCTCTAGATAACCAGCTTAAATAAATAGTGTTATAAATTAAAGGCCCTTTTTAGTTTCTAAAAAGGGCCTTTTTTTGTTCTTTGTTTTCATGTATGAGCTCTAGTTATTTATTCTTAGTTATTTACTCTTAGTTATTTATAGGTATAAAAAAAGCCCTTAATAAATACGTTTATTAAGGGCTCTAAGAAAGCAGTTAGTATACTAAAACTGAATGTTTAACTTTCTTGTTGGCTTTGACCAGACAGTTGAGAAAGCTGTAATTCACTAAGAATAGTAAAATCTCGAATTTGGTTGCTGTGTGCATGCAATGATTTTAATGAAGTCATTGATTGCAGTGGGCTTAGGTCTTGTACGTAGTTTTTTTGGATGCCTAGCTCGGTAAGTTCAGTTAACGAACTGATTGCATCTAGGTCATAAATTTGGTTACCACTTAAATAAAGGCTCTGTAGTTTTGTAAGCTCTACTAATGGGGTAATGTCTTGAATATTATTGAAGCTTAGGTGCAACAATTTCAATTCGGTCAGTTGTTCAATACCTTCTAGTGTCTGTACACCTTGGTTATTGCACACTAACGCTGTAATGTCCTCTACGAACTCGCGACCAGTGCTCTGAATGCACTTGTTTAAAGAGTAGTCAGATACAGAAAGGCTACTAATAGGAGTGCGCATTTGTGTATTAGCGCTGGCAACGTCAACGTTATTTTGTGTATTGGCTTGTGATGTTTGGCTAGATGATCCGCCTTGTCCACCGCAACCAAGCATAGCAAGACTTAGCGAGCTAACTGCTATTGCTGCACCTAGTCTGTTTAATGCATTCATATCATTACCTATTAAATTATTTTTGTATTTATTATGTAGGTTTATCCCTGAATAGTAACATTATGTGAATGAATGCCCAAAGGGTATTCAGTATATCTTTACATAAAACTATCAAAATTCTTTAGCTTGCGGGTTTTCATCTTAGGGTTAATAGTTGGGGTTAAAAAATTGGGTATTGTCTGGCTTATTTGCAGATTATGCTTTGGATAAATGATAAATTGGTTTTTTGCTGTTTGTTATCACTATTTGTAATTTTTCTAGCGTGGCGCACGGATGTTCAGACTTTACCATTCCAATGATCTTGATGTTTTAAAAGAGTTGCTTGTTCATGAAATGCAGCAAGGTGATAATGATCCTTTTATCCCCGAGCAGATATTAGTGCAAAGCCAAGGTATGGCACATTGGCTTAAACTTCAAATTGCTGAATCCTTAGGCATTGCAGCTAATATTGAATTTCCTTTGCCGTCGAGCTTTGTTTGGAAAGTATACAACGCTGTTAAACCTGATCTACCTAAGAAATCTCATTTTGAAAAAGAGTTGATGACGTGGAAATTAATGCGTTTATTACCGACTCTTATTATTGATCAACACGACGTTGATGAAGCCTCTAAGACCCTATTCTCTCCCATTGCACACTATTTAGCTCCGAGAGTTATCGGCGAAGAGATTGATCAAAAAAAGGTGTATGCCTTAGCTGATAAAATAGCCGATACGTTTGATCAATATCTAGTATATCGCCCAGATTGGCTATTGGCTTGGGAATCTGGCGAAGATGACATTGCAGGCGGTGATGTGAGTCATCAACCTTGGCAGCCAGAATTGTGGCGTAGGTTAGTTAAAGACAGTGAACAGCTTGGGCATAGCTTATTTCATCGTGCTCGGTTAACCGATAATTTAGCCGATATAATGGGTGAAGGCCACGAAGGTCTTAAGAATTTCTTACCAACAACTACTCATGATAAACCGGCGCGTATCTTTGTATTTGGTATAGCAGCGCTGCCTGGTACATATTGGCAGGTTTTAAATGCGATTAGCCAATACATTGATGTCCATTTCTTTCTATTAAACCCTTGTCGTAATTATTGGGGGGACATTGTTAGTGAAAAAACTCGTGCCAAACTGATGCTAAAAGATGCTAGTGCAGACAATTACTTTACTGTCGGTAATCCATTATTAGCGTCTTGGGGTAAACTTGGCCGGGATTTTATGACCTTAGCCCACGAAACCGTAAATGATGGTGGCTTTGATACTTACTTTCAAGATATTGAGGCGTTTAAAGAAATAGGCAGTGAATTTAAGCAAAAGAATTTGCTGGAAAATATACAGTATGACTTTTTAGAATTAAAAAACCGCAGTAAAGCCGCATTTGGTCCTAAGGCACTTGAAAACAGCCAGGATAAGTGTGTTATCGACACTGGAGACCAAAGTATTCAAATGGTTAGTGCTCACTCGCCGCTTAGAGAAGTGCAGACACTGTTTGATCAGATGCTAGGTTGGTTTGATCGTGATGCATTGGATAAGCATAATGAAGATCCATTAAAACCTCGCGATATTTTAGTGATGGTGCCGGATATCGAAGTGTATGCACCTTATATCGAAGCAGTGTTTGGGAGTGCTAGTGATGATCAGCGCATTCCTTGGGCAATTGCGGATCAGGCGTTGAATAAAGAAAACCTCATTATTGATTCGTTTTTGCGTTTGCTACAACTTCCCAGTAGCCGTTTAACCATTACTGATGTTATTGAATTGTTAGAAGTCCCTGCTATTAGCCAACAATTTCAGATTGAACTAAACGAATTAGATCAAGTGAAGCAGTGGCTGAGTAAAGCTAATATTCGCTGGGGGTTAGATGAAAAACATCGTACTGATTTAGGTTTGCCAAGTTGGAGCGAAAATACTTGGTTTAAAGGCTTACAGCAATTGCTATTGGGTTTAGTTATGCCCGATAACGCACAGGCTTTAAATCAGTTTTGGCCTGTGGCTAGTGTCACCGGCAGTCAAGCTGAATTGCTGGGTAAATTGATGGCCTTTATCGATCAGCTCGATTATTGGTATCAGACTTTAAATTCTAAACAGTTGTTAACTTCACAGCAGTGGCAAGACTTATTATTGCAGTTAATTAGTGATTTTTATCCCCAGCAAGCGCAGGACGATAAAGGTTTAAATGATCAGGTTGTATTGCAAAAAATACGTGATCAACTTCAGACTTGGCGGGAAGAATTACTTGAAGCGGGATTTACCCTGTGCGCAGAAGATTCGCTAAGTCATGGCGTTGTGCTGCAATACCTCAGCACTTGTTTAGGTAAGCAGGTCGGTTGGCAGCGTTTTTTATCTGGGCCAGTTAACTTTTGTACTTTAATGCCAATGCGCAGTATTCCTTTTAGAATTGTGTGCATGTTAGGGATGAACGATGAGGATTATCCTCGCCGTGTGCCTCCGCAAGGTTTTGATCTAATGGCGCAAGGTGAATATCGCCGCGGTGATCGCTCACGTCGTGAAGACGATCGCTATTTGTTTTTAGAGGCGGTGGTTGCTGCGCAAGAAAAACTGTATATCAGCTATCGTGGACGTGACAGCCGAGAGAACACAGAGTTGCAGCCGTGTGTTTTGGTGAGTGAATTAATCGACTATATTGCCAATGGCTATGTTTTGAACGGTGATGAAGCACTGCCACATGCAGACAGTGAAATAAAATTGCGCAATTATCTGATCACCGAACAAAAGTTGCAGCCATTTAATTGTGATTATTTTGTGCCCACAAAACCATTCGAGCTAGGTTATCAAGCATTGTGGCAACAAGTGGCGCAAGCGAGTGAGGAAGTTCTAACTGATAATCATAACTCGTCGTCTAGTTTTGTATCATCGCCATTAGCAGATGACCGTGATAGCAGCATTCGCTTGAACCCAGAACTTGAGGATATTAAACATTGCTTAAACAATCCTTGTAAGTTTTTTATTCAACGTCGCTTAAACGTTAACTTAACCCAATATTGGGATGAAGTTGAAGTCGATGAGCCTTTTGAGTTAGATAATTTACAGTCGTATTTGCTTAACGAATCACTATTACATACTCAGTTAGTGGGTAATAAGGATTTTGACCTCGATGTATTTAAGCAACAACAAAAATCATTAGGTCATTTGCCGGTTGCTAATTTTGCCGATCACTTAATAAATAAAAGTGAAAAGCGTACGACGCCGTTAATTGAGGCGATACATCAGTTGCTATCTGGCTCAGAAAAATTATCACCGCAAAGTTTTTCTGTAAATTTTGAAGCTATCTCATTGATACAAAATCAGAATGATAAGCAGCATTTAAATGAAAGCTATCAATTAAATGGTCACTTAGAGCATTTAATTGAACAAGACGGTAAGTATAAAATTTTACATTATCGTAGCGGTGCCTTTAGGGAAAAACAGGTCGTTAACTTATGGTTAGAGCATCTTTTTGCCTGCGCTGCTGGTTTATCTGTTAGTACTAGTGTTGGCTTTGGTATTTCACAAAAGCTTCGAGGTAAAAATAAAATTGATGTGATTGATCGTTGTGAATTCTCTCCAGTTTCCGAAAATATGGCTCAAAGCTATTTGTTAGGGCTGATTGAGTTTATGAATCTTTGTCACCAGCAACCACAACCTTTCTTTTTAAAATTAGCAATGACTTACTTGGCTACAAAGAACGATGAGAAAAAGCTGGAGGTATTAGGCAAATCTCAAGACAGCGAGTTTAGTGAAATAAATAATGAGTTTGTCCAACGCTGTTTTGGTGAAGCTATTAATAGCAATGCTGTCGAGTTCTTAATGGAGCATACGCCATTATGGGAAAAAACATTAGCGCCCTTATTTGATTATTTAGTTAACGATGATGATGTTGCTTCAGCATCTGCTGAAAAATCTGCTAAAAAAGGAGAAAGCTAGTCATGAAGATTCTGCAAGCTGAAAGCTTTCCTCTTTTAGGCAAACGTTTAATAGAAGCCAGTGCGGGTACGGGTAAAACCTATACCATTGCTAACTTATACTTACGCGTACTATTGGGTGATCATGCCTTAGGTTTAAAACCCGTTGATCGTATTTTAGTAGTGACTTTTACTCGCGCCGCAACCGAAGAATTACGCGGTCGAATACGTGATCGAATCCGTCAGTTATATGAAGATGTATTGCGCCTTGAGCAAGACCCTGAAGACAGCAATGATCAGGTAGATCCTTATATCAAAGCTTTAATTGCTTGTACAAAAGATAATTTTTTCAGTGAGGATTACCCTAAAAAACGCAAACTCACAGAGTGGCTGCAAGCAAACTTAGCCCAAATGGACGAGTCGTCTGTGTTTACTATTCATGGTTTTTGTCAGCGTATTTTAAAACAGTTCGCCTTTGACAGTGGGGTAGGTTTTGAGTCAGAAATGATTTTGGATGCTCAAGAATATTTGCGCCGTGCAGCGCAAGATTACTGGCGTGAACTGGCTTACAACATGAAGCATGATGAGTTGGCCGCGCTGCTAAACAATGTTAAAAGTCCAGAAGATATTTTTTGGAAAGTTAAAGGTTGGTTACAGCAAGAAAATATTCAGTTACTTCCAAAAGCTAAGCCAAATTTAAATTTTTCTAGTGCTTGGCAGCAAGCTAAAAAGAGCTTTGAAGTTGCGGCTAAAGAATGGCAAAGTTTTGCAGAACAGGACGCAAACGACTTAATTGAAGGTTCTGGCATTAGTAAAAAAAGTTTTACCAAGGTCACTCGCCCTAAGCGTATAAAAGCAGCTAAAACATTTTTTGCTAATGCTCATTTTAGCGGATCCATTCCTGAAGATGTGCTGGCCCTTGGGCAGGAAAATTTATTCGAAAAGACTATAAAGGGTGCAGCGCCAGAACATAAAGCTTTTCGTTTAATCGATCAGCTAGCACAACACTGCGACGATATGGTTGCCGTATTGCCTCACCATATGTTGGTACAAGTAAAAACGAAATTTTGGGCATCCATGGAGCAAGCCAATTTAATGAATCCTGATGATTTATTACGCTTACTGGCTAATGCTTTACGCGGTTCACACGGTGAAGCGTTGGCCGATCATATTCGTCAGCAATATCCATTTGCCATGATTGATGAATTTCAAGATACCGATAGTTTGCAGTATGAAATTTTTAATCAGGTTTATAGCAAAGAAGACCGTTCTGGCTTATATATGATTGGTGACCCGAAGCAGGCAATTTATAGTTTTCGTGGCGCTGATATTTTTACCTATTTAAAAGCGGCGCAAGCTCTGAGCGCTGACAGTCGTTTTACTTTAAATAAAAACTGGCGCAGCCATAGCGATTTGGTGGCCGCGACCAATACGTTATTTGCTCGCCATAATGAACCTTTTGTCTTGCCTGGTAAGATCGAATTTCAGCCTGTTTTATCTGCCGAAAAATCTGATGCTGGCTATTTTCATTATCGAGACTCGGTTGCCAAAAATACAGCCACGCAGAAAAACAAACCTGCGCCTTTAACTTTATTGCTCAACTCTGAAGTTGTGAATCGAGATCATGGCCGTTATAACGCTGCTCAGATGTGTGCCAAAAGTATTCAGCAACTGTTATTAAAAGGTTGCTTAAAAAACAAACACAATTCAGATTCACAAGCGCTTAGTGCTGGTGATATTGCGGTACTGGTACACAATCGAAAACAAGCAAAACTGGTTAAAGAAAACCTGAAAAAATACGGTATTAATAGTGTATTTTTATCTCGTGACAGTGTTTTAAATTCGTTAGAAGCGCGGGACTTATTACGTTGGCTGGCAGCGATTGCAGAACCACAAAACGAACGTTTATTCCGCAGTGCACTGGCCTGTGAAAGCTTGGCTTATGATGCCCATTATTTGTCGTCGTTATTAAATGATGAAGTACTGTGGGAAGCTGAACTGTCTTTTTTATATGAATTACGTGAGCGTTTTAATCAACGTGGTGTAATGGCGTTTATCATGGCGCTGTTGAAGAGATTGACCAATATCGATACCGCTACCGATAGTTGTAATGATGCTAATACAGAAGAAATGCTGGCAGTAAGATTGCGCAAGCAAGTAGATGGCGAACGTAAGCTGACTAACTTTTTGCATCTTGGTGAGATTTTGCAGCAAGCCAGTAGCGAGCTAGGCATTAAGTCGGGGTTTTATAATACTGATGGTAAAGGATTATTAACCTTGTTGCGTTGGTATACCGAGCGCTGCCAGAATGCCCTGTTGCATCAGTCAGAAGAGCAGCAAATACGTTTAGAAAGTGATGCTAACCTAGTGCAGATAGTGACTATTCATAAGAGTAAAGGTTTGCAATACCCCGTGGTGTTTTTACCTTTTATGTGGGACGAAGACAATACGACGACAAGGCACGGAGTTATCTATCACAGCGATCTGAGAACTAATAGCGCTGATACTAAAGAAGATAGCAGCAAAGAAAACGGCACTGAAGGAAACGGCACTGAAGGAAACGGCACTGAAGGAAGAAATAGTACCGAAACCGTGCTGACGATTGATACCAAGCCTAATGAAGCAGCGAAGAAAAAGCACATAAACGAAGTGCGAGCAGAAGCCATGCGTTTGTTATACGTGGCATTAACACGAGCTGAGCAAGCCTGCTTTGTACAAATAGAAAACATTCAAAATAGATCTAAGGGGATATTACTCAATTCTGCGATTGGTTATTTATTGGAACAAAAAGACGTCAGTATTGATGCACTAACAGAGCGTTTTAGTGATGTGATCGGCGAAGGTAAATTGGCGCTGTCTTATTACAATGATTGGTTAACTCAGTTAGATTCTGTTCCTGTATTAGCTAAAGTTGATACTGCTGAAAAACCTGTGCTTAGCTTTGCGAAATTTAAAGGTAAAGTTTGGGATAATTGGCGCTTAACCAGTTACAGCCAATTGGCTAAATTAGATAGCCGTGTAAGTGTAGTGCAGACAGATACTTCATTTGATATGGATGCGGAAGATGTGGCAGACAATGTAGCCTCTCTTGTTAAACAACCAAATACCGAAATACATATCAATGATGTTAGTGAAAGCTCAGATAAAAGCTCAGATAAAAGCACACAACTGACTCCCTTTGATTTTCCAAGAGGTGCAGGCCCTGGCACTTGTTTGCACGGGATTTTAGAAAATTGGGATTTTATCAGCCATGATACTTTAGAGGATCAGGTGAAAAAGCAATTAACCTATTATGGTATTAATCCCGAGCTTGTGCCAATGACGATTAACTGGATGCAGCAGGTGGTTACTAAGCCGCTAGCCGACGCCCAATGTTGTTTGGCCGATATTAGTGAGAAAAATCGTTTAGTTGAAATGGAATTTTATTTGCCTATGACGGAGATTCGTGCATCGGGAGTGATGCCATTATTAAAAGGTCGCAGGTTAGCGTTTGAACCTATGCGAGGACAATTAAAGGGATTTATTGATTTAATTTTTCGCCATGAAGGCCGCTATTATGTGGCGGATTATAAGTCGAATTATTTAGGGGATACTATTGAAGATTATCACCCAGAAGCATTACAAGCCGCGATGGAGCATCATCAATACGATTTACAGTACTGGATTTACAGCATTGCAGTGGATCAATATTTAAGTCGACGCATTACCAATTACGATTATGAAACCCATTTTGGTGGGGTATATTATTTTTTCTTACGTGGCATGAGTAGCAATTCCAATGACACTTTAGATAACAAGGGTGTGTTTTTTACGCGCCCACAAAAATCACAATTAGATAAATGGAAAGCCTGGCTGTTAGGCTCGTCAGTCGAGACGAAAGCAGATAATCAACAGTTGGGGTTATTTTAATGACAAATTCAGCTATCACGGATTCTAAAAATCTTAAACCCTGGTTAAAAACTATCTTTGCTAATGAAGAAATGGGCCTGCATTTAAAAGCCATCGATTTAGAATTGGCAAATACCTTATGCCAAAACGAAATGCTTGCAAAAGAAAAATCGGATGGTGGTATTCATTCTGAAACGGCTGTTAAAGTGTATGCGTATTTAGTGATCAAACTAAGCCAAGCATTAACCCGTGGTGAAGTCTGTATTGAGATAGCGCAGCTTTTTGATATTCAAAAGAAGTTGGGTATTAGCCTAGAGCAGGTGACATCTTATTTGCCAGAATTTGTTACTCTGCATCACATGGCCTTAAAAGAATTAACACAGCAAAATCCTTATGATTTGGTGATTAATTACCCACTAGTATTAATGCAAGGGCGTTTGTATTTTTCGCGCTATTGGTTCTACCAGCAGCAAGTATTTTTCTCGATAAAAACGCGGTTAGAGAGGGCGCATTTACATTCACCAATGGCCGAATTAGGCGAAGTACTTCAGCAGTTGTTTCCTGAAAAATACATTGAAAGTACTGGCTTTGCCTCTGAGCCTAATTGGCAAATGCTAGCGGCAGCGAATGCCTGTTTAAACCGTTTTAGCGTGATTACTGGTGGCCCTGGTACGGGTAAAACCACCACGGTTACGCGTTTACTAGCTGCCTTGATTAGCCAGCAGCCAGATTTACGCATTGCTTTGGCGGCGCCAACCGGAAAAGCAGCAGCACGCTTGGTTGAATCCATTTTAGCGGCAAAAACTAAGCTAGCAGAAAGCTTTCCTTTAGCGGCAAAGATCCCTGTTAGTAGCTTTACCCTTCATCGTTTATTAGGTTGGCGACCGGATGGTTTTTCTTATAACCATAATAAGACCTTACCGTATGATCTAGTGGTGGTGGATGAAGCCTCAATGGTGGACTTACCTATGATGGCGCAACTAATGCAATCGTTAGCTGATCATACAAAGCTCATATTGTTGGGTGATAAAGATCAGTTAGCCTCGGTAGAAGCGGGCAGTGTGCTGGGGGATTTGTGCGATAGTGGTGTAATGGTGAATGGTTATCATGCTCATGGCTTACAAACGCAAAGGGCGCTGCAGTTAGAGAGCTTGTGTGGTCTACAAGCCGGATTTTTAAAAAATTACATAGAAGCCGATGCGCCGTTAATGGCGAACAGTTTAACTCAGCTTAGAAAGAGTTATCGTTTCACCAGCGATTCGGGTATTGGTCAGTTAGCCAGTGCGGTGAACGCCGGCCGTTATGATGAGATTGAACAGAGTTTTGCCCAGTATAACGATATTCACTTGTATAGCGCTTTGTATTCTTTGGATCGTACAGAATCGGAACAAGCCAACGTCAAACAAGCAGAGCAAGCTTGGCAGCAGCAAGTGGTTAATGGTTATGGTATTTATTTAAATGCTATCGCAAAGGGCGAGGGCCCCGAGATGGTATTAGAATTGTTTAATCGTTTTCAATTATTGTGTGCCTTACGCCAAGGGAAATCTGGCTTATTGGCTTTAAATGAGCGTATACAGTCTTTGTTACAGGTACGCGGGTTGCTAACGTTGGCTGTTGATGCAGCCCTTTCAAGCTATCAGTCAGGGCAGCAGCGCTGGTATTCAGGTCGGCCAGTGATGATTACTCGCAATGATTATGAGTTGAATTTATTTAACGGTGATATTGGTATTGCCATGATGGTGCCCGTTTTGCCTTCTCATTCAAAAGGCGCGGCTGCAGAAAAAGAGCTGCGAGTATGTTTTATTGCTGATGGAAAGGTGAGAAAGATTTTGCCTTCGCGTTTACCAGATCATGAAACGGCCTTTGCCATGACGGTGCATAAAAGCCAAGGCTCGGAATTTACCGATGTGGCCTTAGTATTGCCCGAAAGCCATTCACCAGTGATTAGTCGTGAATTAATTTATACGGCGATTACTCGCGCTAAAAGCAGTTTTTGTTTGTATTCAAATCGAGATGTGTTGGAGCGCGGGGTAAGTTTTAGAGTTGAGCGTGCTAGTGGCTTGCGAGATTTGCTTTTTTAAATCCTAAGACGATATCGTTATTGATTATGGTGTTATACGACACGCCGTGAATACATCCTTGTAGGCTCATAGACCCCATCCCTGGGGTCTGATGGTCTATAACGCCACAATCAAATCCGCTATCTAATCCCAATATTTGAAATTAGCTCAGTACTTCAAATTTAAGGTCAGCGTCTTGCTCTAGACGTTCAATTAAACGATCACCCAATAAGGTCGATGTGGTCCAAAACCCACCTTCTTTATCGGCTAATAATTCAGTGTCTAAGGCTAAACATGCACCGACTTGACCAAGCATTTTGCTGGTGGAGCCGTACCCTGGGTCACCTTGACCAACCACTTTAGTATGAATTTCTTTACCGGATGGGGTTTTGCCAATGAAACGAATGTCGTAATAGCCTTCAATTTGTTGTTTTGGGCTTGGGCCTTCACCTGGCTTGGGTAAAATATAGTTTTCGAGTAACCAGCGTGAAGGTTTTAACGCAGCTCCTACCAAAAAAGCACCTAAGCCACCGACAATCGCAGTAGCGGTTAAGCGACCTTTTAGCCCTTTACCTACTAACATGGCTTCGTCGTATTGAAAGTCTTTGCCATATAAGCCGCCTAATAGTGCATTTGAACGGAATACAATACGTGTGTTAATTGCCGCCATGATAAAAGGGGCAGTCCAACCTTTAAAGTTTTTATCGAATGTGGGTTTTTTAGTATCGAATTGTCGTGCGGTGTGACCGTGGTTAGCAGGGCAGATAAGATAGGGATTCATTAGTTTTTTACGCAATGACGAATCTTTGGTTGCTTCTTGAGTGATGTTGATCATGCTGGCGATAGTGCCACCCGATGCACCCCCTTTGGCGGCTTTTACCCGCATAGCTACTTTATTGCAGTAATCACCTAAGCGATTTTTAGCTTCGCGTTGGGTGAAATAAACTCCCATGTCGGAGGGGATTGAGTCAAAACCGCTGCAATGAACAATACGTGCACCACTGGCTTTGGCGCTGGCTTCGTATTTATTCAGCATACGATCAATCCATTGCACTTCACCGGTAAGGTCGCAGTAATCCGTGCCTGTTTCGGCGCAAACTTTAACAAGTGTTTCACCATAAAGCGCATAAGGCCCTACCGTCGAAATAATCACCTTGGCTTGGGCACACATAGTTTTAATGGCTTCTTCATCACCGGCATCAGCAATCATACTGGGAATGTGAGTTTGACCACTGCTTTCCTTAACTTGATCTAGCTTAGCTTGCGATCGACCAGCGACTGCCCAATTTAAAGATTCTTGGCCTTCATTATTAAAAGTGTTGCCTAGGTATTTAACTAAAATTTGGCCAACAAAGCTGGTGGCACCAAATACAACAACATCAAATTGAGTGCTCATTGCACGATCCTTTTTATTTTTAAAATGATTGACAACAGATTAACAAGATTCGCCATGTTGAGAAACAGCTTTTAAATGTTCTTTCATGCTCAATCACTTTTTACCTAATGCTGTGAAATTGATATGATCACGGTTTTAGCCTCTGCCGCTGCGGATCCTTTATATATGCGCCTTGTTTTAGCACCTCTTGAAGGGGTTATGGACCATACTGTTCGAGAACTACTCACCGATTTAGGTGGCTATGACTTGTGCATTACCGAGTTTTTGCGTGTATCCAATAAGCAGCTTTTGCCCCCTAGAACTTTTTACCAGTTAGCTCCCGAGCTTGAAAATCAGGGGCTTACACCATGTGGTGTGCCGGTGCGTTTACAACTGTTAGGTTCGGATCCTGATACTTTAGCAATGAACGCTCAACGTGCGATTGAGTTGGGCTCTCATGGCATTGATCTTAACTTGGGCTGTCCTGCCAAAACCGTGAATAAAAATAAGGGTGGCGCAGTATTATTAAAAGAACCCGAATTGATTCATAGTGCAGTGCGCTCCATGCGCTCTGCCATTCCTAGTCATAAAACCTTGTCGGTAAAAATTCGCTTAGGGTGGGATACGCCCGATCATGTGCATGAAATTGTAGATGCCATTATTCAAGCAGGCGCGGATGAATTGACCATTCACGCTCGCACGAAAGAAGACGGTTATAAAGCAGAGGCGATTAAGTGGCATTATATTGCCCAGGTTAAACAGCGTTTAGCAAAAGAGGGTAAGCAATTTTCTATTATTGCTAATGGAGAAATATGGAACAAAGAAGATGCGCTTAAATGCCGCGAGCTATCGGCTTGCAACGATTTAATGATTGGTCGCGGAGCATTAGCAACCCCCAATTTAGCAGCGGTTGTGGCAGGAATCAGTGACAAAATGAGCTGGCTTGCTGTGGTCGAAATGATTTTAAATTATCGCAAAGTGCAAGTGATTGGTTCAAAGGGCCATCATTATTCTAGCCGAGTGAAACAATGGTTAAGTCAAATGCGGCAATCTTATCCGCAAGCTAATGAGTTGTTTTTTACGATAAAACGCATTAAAAAAACCGATGATATGCAAGCCGCAATCGAATCGTACTTAGAAGCGTTGGTGTTGGATAAAGTTGATCTTTGGCAGCAAAGAATGAAAATCAGCAGTTAAAATCAGTAGCTAAAACTTTGGCTACAATCAAAATTTGAGAATTAGGAGTTTATTGTGAAGTGGGAAGTTGATAGTCAATATTATCACCGTGGGGTCAATGCGAGTGAGCAAGAGAGCGATATAAAACAAGCAGTTTTAGATGCAGCTGAATACGCTTTTGAATTACTCGATGACAACATCGAAGATGATTCAATGTTTTGTGTATTTGATTGGAACTTCGATAAGCAAGCATTAACCATAATGGTTACTGACCCTAGCAAAACAAAATTCGCCAAACATAAAGTAGAATTACGCTTACAAGGGTTTGCCGCGCACATAGCAAATAAAGAAGATCAGCAGGAGCAGATTCAGCTGTGGATTCATAATCATATAACCACCGCCGCTGGTTTCCTTCGGTATTCTTTGGTGGCTGCCATGACAATAAATGGTGACCCAAGAAGCTCATTATTGTTGTAGGTTAAAAAAACGACTTATTGAAATCGATAAGTCGTTTTATCTGTCTTGAATTCACTTTCTTGAATTAACGGTCTTGAATTAACTGTCTTGTACCAACTAAGTTGTATTTGCTTATTTTTTTTGCAGTTCGTCTTTATTAAGTGTTGTTAGCGCTTGCCAGTTTTCTGGTAAATCAATGCTGTGAGCAAATAACAAGCGCGGGTCTTGGTTATTGAGTACACTCTTTTGATACAAGCTTTGAATGTCGGCCAGCTCGATGTTTGCCACCTGCTGAGCAATGGCCTCATTGGTATCAAAGGTTAGGCGGTTAACTTCAATGTTGTGCCAAAAATGGCCGACTTTCTCTGACATATTTTTCTTTTTGCTTACCAGACGGCTGATTAGCCCCTGCTTATGATCTTCAAAAGCTGCGGGTGTTAAGGACGCTAAGTGTGAGCTGAAATCATTAAAAAATAATTCAGTTTCTTGCATAATGGCATTTGCACTGGCGTTGGGTGATTGCACAATAAAGATCAACCCTGGTACAGCATTTTGTGGGAAGGGCGAAGCCGAGACAATGTATCCCATCTTTTTCTCGGTTCTTATCCATTGGTAATAAGGTGTACTAACAATTTGTGCCAGCAACGCATAATGAGCACGGGCTTTATCGGATGTCATTGGATCAAATTGCTGACCTTGAATATACAGGCTAATGGCGCTGTCTGGGTGTTGTTGTGAGATAGTTTGTAAATATTGATTGCTAGCTTGATTATTAGCACCTTGATTATTAGCAGCTTGATTATTAGCAGCTTGATTATTAGAAATGTGGCTAATCTTAGCAGGTTCTATGCGCTCACCCGCTGGCTGATAAGCCTCTTTAATAACCTTGCTAATAGCCTCTGCAGCTTCTGGTTCAAGAGTGCCATGAACGTAAATATCGGCATACAAAGAGTTTTGTAAACGCTGATTAAACGCTAGCACATCGTTTAGGGTAACGGTATCCAATTCACGTATCAGGGTTTCTTGGCTAAAGCTTGGATTACGCAACCAACGACGCAATTCGCTGATTGTTCGTTCGTAAGGCTTAGCTTTGAGTTGGTTTTCTAAACGCCGCTTTAGTTGTGCTTTATAGCGCTTAAATTCTTCTTCGCTGACATTGTCTGCGGTCAGTGACGACATAGTTGAAACAATGCTTTCTAATAAGATGTGGAGTTTATCGTGATAGCCTGACATGGATAACTCTAAGCCACGATCACTAGCGCGGAGCTGATAATTTAAACCCGCAATGTAGGCTGAATAGGTGTAGCTGCTAATTAATTCGTTCACGCTGTGGCTAAATAATTGAGCAACTAATCGATCTTTTGCGTTATCTGTGACGTCTTGGTTGTGAAGATTAATAAAAACCTTCGCCTTGGGTAAGCGAAATTCGTGCTCTGGGTAGTACCAAAGACGCAGCCCTTGTTCATCAATGATGGTTTTGGGGATTGATTGTTGGGGAGCTGTTGTTAAATCAAATGATTGTGGGATAAATGGGTTGGCAGTAGGCAGCATCAGTTGCGCTTTGTATTCGGGCTTTAAAATGGTTTCGCCAGAGGCGTTGGTGGCCTTAATTACCGCCGGGCGCAGCATCATTTTGGTGTCATACCAAGGATCAAGAGTGTTGGTTTCTACTTCTGGGGCAACCAAGGTACGCACCACATTACTGACGTTCAGCTTGTCTAGGAAAGGTTTAAGTGTGTTTGGTGCGGGCGTTAGCCATTGGTAATCGCCGTATATGATGTCCCTTGGTGCTAAGTGGCGTAAATTATTAGCCAGGCGCACGGCATAATGACCGGCTTTTGATTTTTCTTGGTTAGTAAATGCCAGCTCAGCTAATTGACGTTGCTCGGCATAGACTTGATCAATAAAGTTTGGGTCTTGTAAACCTTGTTGGATAAGCTCTATGTAAGCAAATACTGCCGCTGTGATTTCGTCTATGCGGTAAAGGCCAATCATGGTCAGTTGAATGTTAATGCTTAACGTTGACTCCCAAGGAGTTGATAGGCCTCTGCCAGCTCGTAAACCTTCGGCCCAGCCGCGTTTTTTGAATAAGGCCAGTAAGCTACCTTCACCTTCGTGGCCTAACAAATGGCTGATCATTTGCAGTGGTTTATGGGAATACAAGCTGAGTGTTTCTGGCATTGGGAAGGTCAGTTTAAGCTGACGCAGTTCTTTTATGGGTTCAATTTGTAAATCAAGTGGAAGTTGATTCGCTAAATATAAGTCTGGTCGGTTATCGAGGGGGGTGTTGGCCTGCTCACGTTTAGGAATTGCGTTAAAACGTGCTTTAGTCCACTTCTCTAAAGTGTCTAAGTCGTAATTGCCAATAATTACCAGAGACATTTGATCGGCTGAATAATGCTGTTGATAAAAAGCGATTAATTCGTCACGAATTGAGCTCTCAGTGCGGTCGGCCAAGGTCACTAGATTACCGGTAGCAAACTGAGAAAAAGGATGCTCAGGGTTCATTGCTTGTTTTTCTGCAGAATAAATACGGCGACCATCGTCTTTAGATTTTGCTGTGTATTCAGCATTGACCGCATTTTTTTCACGCTCTACGTACTTTTCATCAAAGGTTGGTGAAATAAAGAAAGGGGCAAAGCGATCGAGTGCCCCTGCGAGGTCGTCATTATCAATTTCAAAAAAGTAATTGGTTACATCGTGCGCGGTAAAGGCGTTGTGATGCCCGCCATGCTTGGTGATATAGCTTTGGTATTCGTCAGCGTTGGGGAATGGCTTAGTGCCTAAAAATAGCATATGTTCTAAAAAGTGCGCCAATCCTTGTCGACCTTTGGGGTCATTTCCACTGCCAACATTCACTGCTAACGATGCGGCGGCTTTATCGGCGTCTTTGTCTGCAATCAATACTACATTAAGATCATTATCTAATTTTAATGATCGGTAGAGGCGCTGATCATTGGGGCTTTGTTTTACATCGCTAGTCATTTTTGCTGAGTAAGTCTCTGATGGTTGCATATTAATTCGATAGGCCGCCGTGGCAATTGCGATTAGTACGATCAATAAGAATGTACTGTAGCGATTAGAAAGAAGCATAAAAACCCCAATAATAAAGGTGTGATGATTTAAGGCTAGTTAGTGTTGAGCTAAATCCTGACGAGCAATGGCTTTAGCATCTTGAAGATCGTTTTCAGCATCTGTTAATTCGGCTATTTGTTGTAACCGGTTTTTGCAATCTTCTAATTCTGAGGATAACAAGGCAGATTGGTTCAAAAAAGCTTGGTCAATCGCTTCATAAACCGCTTTTACTTGATCTGCATTATCGCTTTTAGGTGTTTTAAGTACTTGTAAGCAGGCATGAGCAATTTGATGGTAGAGCTTTTCTTTATTCACGGGCGTGTCCTAAAAATTAAATTAACATGATCAGATTTTGTAAGGCCGAATGATACCTTATTTTGTCTGAATTGCCGTAATCGAATTTTATTAACGCGCTTTCATGGGCAGCACTTTTATCAGTGGTGAGGCTGGAACTGGAGTATTGGCAAAGCTGTCGTAAGAGGTAACAGTAGAACAACATAAAAACTACTCAATGAAACGCGAGAAATACAAAACACTGCATTTTAACTAAAAACACAATAAATATTATTATTAGTTATTAAAAAATTTTTTTTAGCCAAAATAAGTTCTAAAAATACCCCCCCAGTTAACAGGCAATAACCCCAACTCACTACCTATACTGAATATAGGTTGAATAAATACTGAGAGTGAGTAGTGACAGATAAACAAGCGTTAACCACGGGTGAAGCGGCAAAATATTGCGGTGTTAATTTTAGAACGGTTATCCGTTGGATTGAACGGGGCCATCTAGATGCTTATAAATTACCTGGCCGCGGCGATAATCGTATCCCTGTCGAAACCTTTGTCGATTTTTTGCGAAAAAATGATATGCCTGTTCCAGATGAGCTATTAGCCGATAATCGAAGATTGTTATTGTTTTCTGCGCAAAATATGCAGACACGTGAACTTGCGGCGGATTTACGCAGAAATAACTGGGACGTTGTACTAGTAGTTGATCCGGTGCAATTGGGTTATTTGATGGGTAAAGATAAATTATCTGCGCTAATTATGATGGATGAAGAATACCTTGATGTAGCAGGGCGAATTATGAGAGAGGTTATTAAAGATCGTAATATTTCTCCTAAAATGGCTTTGTTACATGCCAATGCAGAACCTATGTGTGATGGTTGGGATACTTTTAAGTGGCCAGAGCAACGACATGCTTTGCTGGACTATTTGGCTAAAGAGGGCACAGATAACCATTGAGGTTTTAAAAATGCCATTTTGAAACAGTTTAATAATTAGAAGCCGATGCCTTAATCATCGGCTTTTTTTTGTTTACCGTTCAGTGTTTTACAGCGCAGGTCCAAAAGGAATGTAGCGATTGTCGGTATTTTTTTTGAGCCAGCGGATAAAGTCTTTTTCAACAACAACTTTTTGCGCTTTTAAATAACGTAAAAAATAAATAGTTGGATTTTTCCCTGCGAAGCTCCAATTAGAAAAAGCCATCTCGCCCAAGGTGAATACTCGACATAAATTTAAAATTTGATCATTCTTGAGCGGCTCTATTGCCTTTAACCATACGTCTTCTGGAGTATTGATAAGGTTGGCAATGAGTTGAATGTCGGATTCACTAATTGCATTAATATCGTTTTTAGCACTGTCTTCGCTATGAATTATGTTGGCTAATGACATCAAAGTTTCTGTCGAAAGGGTGTCATTACCCGAGTTAGGTTGCCAAGTATCGACCATGTTTAATCGCCTTTTAATATAGGGATAGTGAATTTGCTAGGATATACTAATGCCTTACAACTGATTAACAAGTTATCTTTGTTTTGTATGTCTTATTAATGGTTACACAAGCAAATAACTAAGGGTGTGGGATGGATGAGTTTGCCGAGATAAGGCCTTATAACGACAGTGAGTTTCCCGTAATTATAGAAAGATTATTGGCAGAACCTGATTTAGTGAAAGGGTTAACTTATTTCATGCGTCCGCGCTGGAAAGGGCCTTTGCATTTATTGGCCCGCTCTTTGGTGCGATGGCGTTTGCAGCATGACATTTCAAAATTGCAGTCTATTGCTGACTTTCAATTGTGGTTAGCGTCTTATGTGGAAAAAATCATCCGCAAAACCACCACGGATTTTACCGTTGTGGGGATCGAGAAGTTTGATAAAAGCAAAAGTTATACCTGGATCTCTAATCACCGAGACATTGCTTTAGACCCAACCTTGGTTAATTATGCTTTGCATAGCAAAGAGCACCCAACCGGTCGCATAGCCATTGGTGATAACCTATTAAACAACCCCATGGTGGGGGATTTAATGCGTTTAAACAAAAGTTTTATTGTTAAACGTTCTATTGTGGCTAAGCGAGACAAATACACTGCTTTGCAGTTGTTATCTAAGTATATTCGTTATTCTATCGAAGAAGGCCAGTCAATCTGGATTGCTCAGCGTGAAGGCAGAGCGAAAGACGGTATCGATCATACCGATACTGCTGTTTTAAAAATGCTAAGTTTAGCTGGCAGAACTCAAAAAATGTCTTTTTCTGAGAGTTTGCGTTCTCTCAGTCCTGTACCTGTTTCTATTAGTTATGAATTTGATCCTTGTGATGTTTTAAAAGCAAGAGAACTATCAGCGTTAAAACAGGGCGAGCAATATCATAAATCTGACAACGAAGATGTAGAAAGTATTATAACTGGCTTAATGGGCAATAAAGGTCGTATTCAAGTCAGTTTTGGTACAGAAATAGACGAATCGCTATTTGTTGATGCCGAAACTTTGGCGACAGAAATAGATCGCCAAATTGTTCAGGGATATGCGTGTTATCCGATTAACTATGCAGCACATAAACTGTTGGCCGATCAGGGTGTTATTGAACCATTATCTGAGTATCATCAGTTAACAGCCGGGCTAAGTGCGTTGACTGGACGTTGTGGTGAAGAAACTGCAGCAGTAAAACAGCAAATATACTCTATGTACGCCCAACCATTGATCCGCAAACAAGGTCTTTAATATGAAAAATCTTTTGTTGCTGTGTTATTTGGCAGTAACTTTACCGATATTGTCAGGGTGTGATTTAGATTTAGGCAGCAGTTTTGATCCGATTGAAAAAACACTTTACATTGATTATTACCGCGAGCCTTGCAGCGAGAGCTCTACTGATTTGTGCTTTCGCACACGCTTTAAAGACGAACAGTCTTTTACCTTGATGAGCAAGCCGCTAAAAGGGTTTGATGCTCTGTTATGGGGGAAACGCTATCAAGTCAGCGTTGAAGTTGAGCGTACGAGTTCGGGTAAAGACGCCTCTTATACTCTGTTAGCCATTGATGCAGTTGAAGATATGGACCCGACGATTAACGACTTTGTATTATCACTGGATATGTCCAGTGGCATTTTAGCAAATAACGCTACCGATGGTTCTGCTTCTAGCTGGTTACTGGCAAGGCAAAAGGCTTTTAGTTGTTTAGCTGACGATTGTGCGGCAATTAATAATGCATTGGCGACTAATAAAACCATTCAGTTAAATTTTCGCGTCGATAACAACGAGTTGATTTTACAAGAAGTTAAATGTTCTGCGACTGCT
This sequence comes from uncultured Thalassolituus sp., assembly GCA_913061435.1. Taxonomy (GTDB): domain Bacteria; phylum Pseudomonadota; class Gammaproteobacteria; order Pseudomonadales; family Oceanobacteraceae; genus Oleispira. The sequence goes on from CAJXUK010000010.1 coordinate 23,360, forward strand.
GAGGTTTTTGCTGCAGAGTGTGAAGGCGTTCAGGAGCGTGCTTGGGATATTGCTCATTTTAAAAGTGATTGCGGTTCTTATTTCCCTGCTTGGTGTCATATTTATAAAGACACTGCGGAATCAAGTTCTAATTATAAATTATTACCGATTGATATTGATGACTTTAGTGAGCCAACCTATCAGTGGGGCAAGCAATATGAGTTACGGGTCAGTTCAATCATTGAGGCCGATAGTTTAACAAATGCTGCGTTTGTTGAGCAAAAAGACGTGGCAGATATCGATGAAGTGTTTCGCACGGTTATGCGTTTTCAACCAAATAATGTTGCTAAGTCTAGCCAAGGTGAATTGAGTTATTTAGGCGAGATTTTTGACTGTGAAGTGAATCGCACTTGCACTGACCTTGATCGTATTATTGATGACGTTAATGGCAGTGATGGTAAAGAACGCATTGTTATTATAGAGGCCAGCGCGACGACCAATGACGATGGGTCTGATGATACCGGTAGTGTTAAATTAAGCGTCGAGCGTATTCTCTGTGATGCTTTGGTGGCAGACTTTAAGGTCGATTGTATCGACCAATACGATGACGTTTATTGGCCGGTTCGTTAGCAACCTTGGTTAATCTTTACGGCAAGCAATTTTATAGATGCGAATCACTTCGTGGCTTGCTTGCTCAAGATTGTCTTTTTCTAGGTGGCCACGTAAGCCATCTAAGCTGGCTAATAAGAGTTTAGCCAGCTTGCGTGGTGACAATTCGATTTGAGTTAAAGATAGCTTATCTTGTTGCTCAGCCTTATATAACAATTCATACAGCATATCTTCTATGCCTTGTCTGGCTTGTTGAAACTGCTCGGCTGCCACTTGTTGTACATGAAATTTCAAATCATTTAGCACAAATTGATCGCTCACTTCATCAAACGTGGGCTTTAACCAAGCTTGCATTATCAGGCTGATACTGGCCCAGCATTCTAGGTTTTGCTGCATAATAGGCTGGCAAACATCGTTCGCCTGTTGTTGAAATTGCTGCAGAACTTGTCTAAATGCATCATCTTTATTTTTAAAATACTTATGGATAGTCGCGCGAGAATAACCCGCGTACTCACTGATCAAGGTCATGTTGGTGGCTTTGTAGCCATGCCTAAAAAAACATTGTCTAGCGCCAAAAAGAATTTTTTGTTCAGTGTCTACGTTCAAAATGACTACTCTTTAAGTGTGTGCAAGGTAAATAATTCGGTACATCTGTATTAATTATGTAAAACATTCCTCTAATTGACAGATTAACACTATGTGTAAACCTGTCAATGTGCTACAACTACTACACTAAAAATAACTAGCTTGTTAATAGCAGTGATTTAACAACAAGTATTTGATAATAAGTTTAGATAAAACGGATTAGATTCTGGAGAAAAATACATGAGACATAAAGGTTCTTTGCTAACTTTATTGTCCATAACTGCTTTGTTAGTCGGTTGTGGTAATCCTGAAGAAGTCACGCAAGTGCAAGAAAAAGCCGTTGTTGTGCAGTTAAGTGATGTAAGAACAGCGACAACAGAGCAAGAGTTTACCTTTCCTGCCAAAATTATGGCAAAAACAACGGTAGATTTAGCCTTTCGAGTAAGTGGTTTATTACGTTCAGTCAATTTGCCAGAAGGAAAGATCGTCAAAAAAGGCGAAGTGGTTGCGCGTTTAGACCCAGAACCATTTGAACGTGCAGTGCGCATGGCTGATGTGAAATTGAAGCAAGCTCAGTTAGAACTCAAGCGTCAAAAAGCCATTGCCAAGCGGGGTATTGGTACTGAGCAAGCAGTCGATAATGCCTTGGTCGATTTTGAATTGGCACAAATTTCACTAGAAAATGCGAAAGCGAATTTAGAATACAGTGTATTAAAAGCGCCATTTGATGCGTTAGTGGCTAAGCGTTTAATTGAAAATACCGGCTTTATTAGCCCGGGTGTGCCCATCGCTCGTTTACAAGATTTGTCGCGCATACACTTTAAATTTGATGTGCCAGAGCGCTTAGTCAGCCAATATAGCCGCTCACAAGTTTCTACTGCTTCTGCTTATATTGACGGAGCGATTAATAAAGATTTTTTGATTGAATATGTTGAATACTCCACTGAACCCGATCCGGTAAGCCAAACCTATGAAGTTGTGTATGCCATGGATGCTTTACAGGGAGTTAATATAACTCCTGGAGTGCGGGCAACGGTTACTCTTAAAAGCAGTGATGGTTTAGTTGCTAAGGTGTTAGGTGTTCCTGTTGGTGCTTTAGTTACCGATGCTGATAATGATATGTCGGTTTGGATCTTCAACCCAGAAACCTCAAGAATTAGTAAGCAACGAGTGACTGTGGGGCCATTAGTTGATGGCTGGGTTGCGGTTTTAACAGGGTTAGAAAAAGGCCAACAAGTTGTCTCTGCTGGCGTGACAAAAATGCAAGAAGGGCTTTTGGTTCGCCCTTTTACCATGCAATAGGAGACAGTAAGTTATGGATATTGCAGGCGCGTCTATTCGCACACCGGTTAATACTTGGCTATTGGTGATTATTTGTTTGATTGGTGGTTTGTTAGGGCTTAGTGACATTGGTCGCTTAGAAGATCCTTCGTTTACGATTAAACAGGCTATGGTTGTCACCGCTTATCCTGGTGCCAGTGCTGAGCAGGTTGAAAAAGAAGTGACTGAGCCACTAGAAACGGCCATTCAGCAAATGTCACAAATTGATAAAGTCCGTTCGGTATCAAAACCGGGTTTGTCTGAAATTACCGTTGAGATGAAACCCACATTTGATGGTAATGAGTTGCCACAAATTTGGGATGAGTTGCGTAAGCGCATGGTTGATGCACAAAACTCATTGCCTACCGGTGTTCGTCCAATACGCGTGATTGATGATTTTGGTGATGTATATGGTTTGTATTACGCGTTAACAGCACCCGATTTTAATCCTTATCAATTACGGGAATTTTCTCGCATTATTCGCCGCGATTTATTAACGGTTCCTAATGTGACCAAGGTATCGGTCGAAGGGGTGTTGAAGCAACAAATTACGGTGCACATTGATACCTCTCAGCTCGCTAATTTAGGTATTTCTCTGCCTGATGTTAAAAACGCATTGGCGTTTAGCCTTCGCCCATACGGCAGTGGTCGTTTACATATTGATGGTCAGCGTATTCGTATTCCGGTCGGTGGGGTTGAATCTCATGCGGAAGCGATTGAAAACATTACGATTGGTTTGCCAGGGTCTACCAGCCAAATTCGAATTAAAGATATCGCGACTATTAGTTTGGATGTGGTTGATATTCCAGACGTGTTAATTCGTCATAATGGTCAGCCTGCTATTACCCTAGCGGTGGCTGCTAATTTGGATGCCAACGTGGTTGAGGTCGGTGTTGCGGTTCGTCAGCGAATTGATCAGATTTTAGCCGAACTTCCTGCAGGCATAATTTTGCAGCCTATTTATGATCAAGCTCAAGTAGTAGATGAAGCTGTGGGTGGCTTTATTATGAACTTGATTTTGTCGGTGGCTGTGGTGATTGGCACCTTATGTTTGTTTATGGGGTGGCGTGCCGGTGTGGTGGTTGGTGCCGTGTTGTTGCTCACGGTGCTGGGTACTATTTTGGTGATGTGGTTGTTTGGCCTCAACTTACAGCGCATCTCGTTAGGTGCTTTGGTTATTGCCATGGGGATGTTGGTTGATAATGCGATTGTGGTTGCAGAGGGCATGATGTTACGTATGCAGCGAGGCTACAGTGCAATTGATGCGTCTAGACGTGTAGTGCAACAAACTCAGTGGCCATTACTTGGTGCTACTGCGATTGGTATTGCGGCTTTTTCGGGCATTGGCCTATCCAATGATGCCACCGGTGAGTTTTTATTCTCGTTATTCGCGGTTATCTTAATTTCTTTACTGTTGTCTTGGTTATTGGCCATTACTGTTGCACCGTTATTTGGTTCATACTTTTTTAAAGTGGGTGAGTGCAGTGATGATTTTGAATCCTTCAACAGTTCTTTACATGGCTTATATAAGCGCGTGTTATTAAAATCTTTGCAACATCGCGGTAAAACTGTGGTGCTGTTGCTGGTGGTGACTGTTGTAAGCTACATGAGTTTTGGCTTGGTTAAGCAGGGGTTTTTCCCCGCGTCGAATACCCCGATTTATTATGTTAACTATTGGGGTCCTCAGTCTCGTGACATTCGTGAAACTACTGAGTTTATGAAGCAAGCCGAGGTATTGGCTCAGTCATACGAAGAAATAGAAACGGTGACGACTTTTATTGGCCAAGGGGCAACGCGTTATACCTTAACTTATGCTCCGGAGCAGGCCAACGAGAGTTATGGGGTGATGATTATTCGTACCCAAGCGCGTGATCAAATTCCTCAATTAATCGATAAGCTAACTCGTCAGTTAGAAGAAAATGATCCGGATGCACGTATTTATAATACCCGCATAATTTTTGGCCCCGGTACTGGTGCTAAGTTAGAAGCTCGGTTTATGGGCCCAGATCAAACTGTTTTACGTGGGCTTGCAGAAAAAGCAGAGGAAATATTTAAACAAGATGGGCAGTTAAGAGATATTCGTCATAACTGGCGTCAGAAAGAGTTAATTTTGGTGCCTCAGTACGACGAGTACGCCGCTGGTGTAGCAGGGGTTACCCGTGCTGATTTTTCTGATGCAGTACAGTTTTCTAGTAATGGTTTAAAGCTGGGAACATTAAGAGAAGGAGATTACAGCTACGACATCATTGCCAAGGCGAAAACTCCTCATGTCGATATTGCAGATACCGATGAATTGCAGCAATTACAAAATGCGTTGGTATGGAGCCAGTATCAGAGAAGTTATGTGCCGCTTCGCCAGATAAGTCCAAAAATGCAGGTGGAGTCTGAGGGTGTATTGATCCACAGGCGTGACCGTATTCGTTCGATCAGCGTGTATGCAGAACCAGGGCCAAATGATACTGCTGGTGCAGCACTGGCTCGAGTTAAAGACCAAATAGAGGCGATTGATCTGCCTGATGGTTATCGCATTGAGTGGGGCGGAGAATATGAAAGCTCCGCAAAAGCTCAAAAAGCTTTGGGGGGAGGATTACCGCTGGGGTTTTTAGTGATGATTTTAATCACGGTCTTCTTGTTTGGAACGGTGCGCGAGCCTTTAATTATTTGGCTAATCGTCCCTATGGCGGTGTGTGGTGTTGTCGCAGGGCTGTTGATTGCTGATCTACCCTTTGGTTTTATGTCTTTGCTAGGATTTTTGAGCTTGTTTGGTATGTTGATCAAAAATGCCATTGTTTTACTTGAAGAAATTGATCTGCAAATTGAAACCGGTATGGATAAATTTGAAGCGATCGTTGAAGCGAGCTTGAGTCGTTTGCGTCCCGTATCTTTGGCGGCAATTACTACTATTTTGGGAATGGCGCCGCTGTTAACAGATGCTTTTTTTGCCGATATGGCGGTCACTATTATGGGAGGGTTAGCCTTTTCGACCATTTTGACCATGATTGCTGTGCCAGTTTTGTACAGTGTGTTTTATAAAATAAAGCAACGAGCATAAGTTAGAATAATATTGCTATTTAATAAGTAAAAAAAAACCGAGATTCAATTTAGAATCTCGGTTTTTTGCGGCCAATTAACGGTGTTATTGGCGATTGATCACTTGGCCCATGCGCTTAGCAGCTTGTTTAGCAACTTGGGTGTTTGGGAATTCAGCAGTAATTTTTCGGAAATAGTTTAACGCTTTAGCGTTGTTACCTTGGCTGTTGTATTCACTCATGTAAATAAGCCCTAACTGGTACAGTGCTTTAGCGCGCATGGTATCGGTGGAACCTTGGTTGCTGTACAAAATTAAGTAGACACTTTCAGCGTCACTAATACGATCTGTTTTGATTGCTCTTTCACTCATTGGTGTAAGTTCAGCATCAAACGGGATGTTGTTTTGGGTTAGCAATTCAGAGCGATTGGCTAATTTTAATAGCTCATCTGCAGTCAGTTGAGTTTTTTGATTTTTGCGCTCTTCTATTAAGGCAACTTTACTTTCAATTTTATTTCTTAAACGCGATTGTGGGAATTGATTAAGATGCTGGTTGAAATATTTCAGCGCTTTATCGTCGTCGCGTTGCTGGCTGTATGGGTTCATGTAAAGCAAGCCAATTTGATAAAGAGTTAGCGATTTCATATTGTCGTTAAAACTATCGCTGGATAACCCTTTGAGATAGGTGTTGATCGCTTCGTCGGCATTATTACGGGCAATAGCCTGTACTGAAAATGTTAATAAGTCGGGCTCTTCTTTTAATGCGGCAGCGCCACGGACTTTAATATTTTCTTCATAGCGACCAATTGCGTGGCCACCTGCGCCAGCGGCAACAAGAGGCGTTGCGATTGAGCAACCTGTAGTTGTAATAACGAGTACAGTAAGACAAAGAAGTCTAAGGTTCATGAAATTATCCCTAATAATGGTAATGAATGTTACAGAATGTAATTATATTGCACTAGTCTAACGATAGAAGACAGCTATTAGAAGATCTAGAACTATTAAACTGACGAAAATTGATCGTCAGCAAGGAAAGGCTAGACATAATACGACACAGTGATAGCTGTTAAAGGTGATTGCTCGTGTGTAATCATTTTGCTATTGGCTGGCAAACAAGCTAATTAAGGCAATAGCTGCTCCTAATAAAGCGCCACCGATAATACCTTTAGCCATTGCTTGTTGAGATTTACGGTTGATAAGAGCAATTAATTCTTGCTGCTGGTTATTTAGGTTCTGGATTTTTTGTGAATGTTCTTTCGCCAGTGTGTCGACTTTATTGCGACTGATTTTTTCTGCAATCAATAATGTGTGTTTTTTTATTAGTGGTTGCAGTCGTTTGAACAGTGCATCATTGTCTTGTAGATCGATAAGCTGGCTGTGTATAGGTTTTATTTGTTGTTTAAGGCTGCGTTCAACCAGGGTGAGTTGTTCTTGCTGAGTTTGTAGAAGTTGATGACTAACACTGTCGAGTCCAGCTGCAATTTCTGATCTTGCTGATAGCACCGAGTTACTCAAACGATTGTTGATTAATTTTTCGATGGTTTCAATGTCGTGTGCTGATAAACCATTATGGTTGCTATTTTCTGTTTGAATTACAACATCGTTAGCTGCGGTGTTGTCTAATAAATCAATCACCGCCATCACAGCTTGTTGATTGGCTGGTTTAGGCAGTACGCCAAATGCTCCATGAGATTTAGCCAGCGAAATATAACCATCACCTTCTTTGGAGGTGTACATAATGGTCGGTATATTTTGGGTTTTGGGATTGTTTTTGATAGTTTGAGTGGCTTCTAAACCATCCATGCCAGGCATCATGTGATCCATGAATATAACATCTGGGCGTTCATTTTCGAGATAGCTAAGAGCTTCTTCTGCACTTTCAACTGTTAGAGCTACAACATTCATTTTTTGTAACAAGCGTTGTAGCATGATGCGAGCAGACTTTGAATCGTCTACGATGAGGGCGTTTTTTATTGTCATTCTGAAGCCTAAATCGCTGTTCAAATTAAGTTGAATAAGATTTTGTCTGCTATTGTCCCATTGGTCAACGTTGTTTTGATGATAGTTGGATCTAGGTCTCAATATATTTATTATTTCAGGTTAATATAAGCAACCGATTAATACGATATCAATTTAATTCGATATAAACAGTTATCGCCAGTAAACAAAGGAATTCTTCTGATGAAAACAGACGCCAGTCTTACCCAAAGTGCCGCGGTGCTGTCGATAGTGGTTGCGTCGATATTAATTGTTATTAAAGGGTTTGCTTGGGCTGATTCTGATTCTACTAGTGTGCTCGCGTCTTTTGCTGACTCGAGCTTAGATATTATTGTTTCGCTGATTAACTTTTTTGCAATTCGCTTTGCTTTTGCTCCTGCCGATAAAGAGCATCCTTTTGGTCATGGTAAAGCAGAATCTTTAGCCGCTTTGATGCAGTCGGCATTCATCGCAGGTTCTGCTTTCGTACTCTTACTTCATGCTGGAGAGCGATTGTTGCAGCCGCAACAGATACAGTCATTGGGCAATGCTACTGCAGTGATGGCGATTTCGTTAACCTTGACGATTTTATTGGTGCTATATCAGCGCTGGGTATATCGCCAAACAGCTTCGTTGGCAGTAAAAGCAGACTCCGCACATTATGTGGGTGATATTTTAGCTAATGGTGCTGTGATTATTGCTTTGTTTGCCGCCCAAGTTGGCATTATTTGGTTAGATCCTGTGGTGGCTTTGCTGATTGTGATCACACTATTAAAAAGCGCTTATGATATTGCTAAAGAATCTCTGGATATGCTGATGGATCATTCATTGGATCCCGAGGTTGCTGAAAAAATAAAAGCATTAGTGGCTCAACACCCTGATATTATTGATTGTCACGACATTAAAACGAGACAAGCCGGTAATGTTCAGTTTATCCAAGTGCATTTAGATTTTAGTGCAGAGATACCTTTGCATGTCGCCCACGATGCTGGTGAATGGCTTGTTGCTCAGATTTTATTGGATTACCCGCGAGCGGATGTATTGATACACCATGATCCTGTAACTGTTCATGCTTTTGATCAATTAAATGCTTAATTTAATGCAGCATTTATCTTTAGTTTTAGTGTGTTGCAGTAGTGTTTTTTCAATGCGTTGCTGGGCTGTTGATGAACGCATTTTGTATGGCATTGACCCTGCGGAGGGCGGCGGCAATAACGATATTGTTATTGAAGCTCCGGTTATTAAAGTCGAATCACGTATTGGTATTATTGATTTCTCTCACGACTGGTTGATTAATTATATTGAATCATTGTCTCGCAATGTTGATACGTTTGTTGTCGATACTTTTTTTGGTGACGACATTTTAGATGATGATCTGTCTGGCAGTCGGGCAAAATTATCGTTTAATACACGGCGGATTTTAGGCCAACCTGTTGGTTATAAATTTGGTGTCAGTGTAAAGTTGGTGCTACCCAATACCGATGAAAAATTCAATTTACTGCTTGAGTCTTCTGAAGAAGAAGAGGGTGAGCGTGATAGTAACGCATTATCAACTGTTGATAATGTTCAATATTCTACCGCTGTTCGTTATATTTTTGAAGCCACCGAAGACTGGCGAATCGACTTGGATACTGGGATCAAATTAGGAATCCCTATGGACCCTTTTACCCGCCTCAAGTTGCGTCGATACCATTATTTTGAAGATTATCGTTTAAGAACCACGCAAACCTTTTCTTGGTCGGTGAATAAGGGTGCTGGAGAAAAAACTGATTTTCAGTTGGATCATCCGCTTAATATCGATCGTTTGTTGCGCTTTAATTTTGCCGCGGAGTATTTGTTAAATAATGACTATTTAGAGTTAAGTTATGGCGGTACGTTATTTCACGAACTTAATTCAAAAGAAGTGTTGGCGTATTTTTTTAGGGCGTCGGGGGATGTTATAGAAGAACCTACCTTTAATAATTATGGTGTGGGTATCCGTTATCGGCGTAAAATTTACCAAGACTGGGTGTTTGCTGAGGTGAGCCCAGATTTAGAAACCAGTCGGGTTAATCAATACGATATAACACCTATTATTATGTTTCGTTTTGAAGCCCTGTTTGGCGAGCGTTAAAGAGTATTTGTAAGACAGAGGCATACAAATAAGCACCCAAATAGTTTTTTTGTTAATCATTTATAAGGGTGCTGTTTATTGTGTTGATTATGAAGTTATTCTTTAAACATACCTTCAAATAACGGTGATGTTAAATAGCGTTCGCCAGAATCGGGCAATACAACGACAATACATTTATCTTGATTTTCAGGTTTTTCTGCCAATCTTAATGCCCCAGTCATTGCAGCACCACAAGAGATACCCGCAAGAATTCCTTCTTCTTCCATAATTCTATGAGCCATTGACATGGCTTCTTCGTTGCTTACTGTTTCCACAATATCAACAAGGTCTATGTCTAGGTTGCCCGGGATAAAGTTGGCTCCGATACCCTGAATTTTATGAGGCGCAGGCTGTATTTCTTCCCCGGCTTTGCTCTGGGTAATGAGTGGTGAGTCGCTCGGTTCTACAGCAACGCTGGTAATGGTTTTACCTTGTTGTTTAAGGAAACGACTTACTCCGGTAATGGTACCGCCGGTTCCTACACCTGCAACAAATATATCCACCTCACCATCGGTATCATTCCAAATTTCTGGCCCTGTGGTTTTTTCGTGAATTTGAGGGTTGGCAGGGTTGTTAAATTGTTGCAGTAAAATAGCGTTGCCAGCGGCTGCTTCAACTAATTCGTGCGCTTTTTCTACTGCACCTTTCATGCCTTTAGGGCCTTCGGTTAAAACCAGATTAGCACCTAGAGCTTTCATAATCTTGCGACGCTCAAGGCTCATGGTTTCTGGCATCGTGAGTGTTACCTTGTAGCCTCTTGATGCGCCTACCATGGCTAGAGCGATGCCAGTATTTCCACTGGTTGGCTCAATAATTTCCATGCCCTTTTTTAATTGCCCATCTTTTTCTGCCTGCCAGATCATGTTGGAGCCAATTCGACATTTAATCGATTGTGCTGGATTACGGCTTTCTATTTTGGCGTACAATCTTGGATGAGTTGTCAACTTGCTGATCTTTACCAAAGGTGTGTTGCCAATCGATTGACTTATATCATCAAAAACTTTCATAACGTCTCTTCTTTGTTAATTTTATCAATATACATCAAGTTAAGTTGCATTAATGAGCAACTAATGGGATATATGTGTAACATTGTGTGTATTATCAGTTTATCTAAAACTGTTATTAAATGCGTGTGAAATTGTTTTGTTTTGCTGTTTGTTTGATAATAAATGATTAACAACCTGTAAAAAATAGATATCGGAGTTTTCTTTGCTCACATCTAGTGTTTTATTAGATCAGAAGCTCGATCAGCTTGAACAGAAGATTATTCACCATAAAGGGTTATTAAATAAGCCATATAAGTGTTTATCATTTCCCAGTTCTGTTGAAAAAAATTATCGCAAAAGAAATGACAAGCTTTTTATTCAGTCGTCTCGTGGCGTGCTGTTTTTTGGTATTTTTATTTATATGCTATTCGGCTTTGCCGATAAGGCTATTGGCTTTGAAAGAGCGCCTGATTTATTAATCATTCGGGTGTCATTGGCTTTAGCGATTGCTATCTCTTTGGGCGTGGTTTTTCACAAAAAATTAATAAATTGTGCTGTGTACCTCACGACCATTGGTATGACTGCGATTGGTTTGAGTCTTATCTTGTTTATTTCTATGCTCAAAGAACCCTACAGTCTAGCTTACCATCTTGGCATGATACCTTGGCAAGTCTTTGTGCTGGTGGCGCTTAGAACCTATTCACGGGCTATTTTGGCTTCTTCTGTTATTGTTTTTGCTACCTATATTGGTTTTACCTACAGTAAGGATCTGCAGCCTTTTGATCCAGAATTAGACGCTTTGGTGCTGGATTTTAAATTTGTGTTTGTTGCCTTTTGGTCTTTGTTGATTCTTATTGGCGTTTACCTAGGCTATTTTATGGAAAAGTTTTCTCGGCAAGATTACGTGAATAATAAATTATTAACTCTAGAGGCTGAAAGATTAACCTTACTGAGCGAAAAATTAAAAGTATTATCCACTACTGATAGCTTAACGGAGCTGGCCAATCGTCGTCATTTTGAACATTGCTTTGAATCTGAGTGGAGTAGGGCTTTAAGAGCTAAAGAACCTATTTGTTTGATGATGATCGATATTGATTATTTTAAGAACTACAACGATTATTATGGTCATCAGGCAGGCGATGTCTGTTTAAAAGACGTGAGTGACGTGCTTAAAAGCTTTGCTCAACGTTCTGGTGAGCTTGTTTCTCGTTATGGTGGCGAAGAATTTTTGTTAATGCTGCCTAGGTTAAATTTAGATGAGGGATTACTCGTTGCCCAAAAGTTGTGTTCTACCATTGCGAACTTAAACATTCCACATGCTGGTGCTGACTTGGGTCATTTAACTGTTAGTATTGGTGTCGCTGCAGTTGTACCACAGCTAGAAGATGATATGAGTGAGCTGATAAAAGCAGCGGATACTGCTCTTTATCGCGCTAAAGGTTCAGGCCGAAATCGAGTCTCTACTTAATTGCTTGTTTGTAGACGGTATTAAGCAATATCTTTTTTAATACCGTCTATTATTTCGTCTTTCTCATGCCAGATGTCTGATACCCATTTTTGAAATTCTGCTTTAAAGGCGGCGTCATTTTCGTAATCACCTTGGCAAAAGTGACTGGGTATTGGTAGTTCGCGTACGCTGATAATTATTTCTGGCACACTTCCTTTCATGAAGTCTAAAAACGTGGGTTTGCCATGAGGGTAGACAATGCTGCAATCGAGTAATGATTGAAACTTATCTCCCATAGCATTGAGCGCAAAGGCAAAGCCACCGGATTTAGGTTTTAATAAATGTTTGTAGGGGGAGTTTTGTTGCTGGTGCTTTTCTGCAGTAAAACGAGTTCCTTCAAAAAAGTTCATGACACTGGTTGGTATGTACTTAAATTTTGCGCAGGCAGCCTTGGTCGTTTCAATGTCTTTTCCTTTCATTTCTGGATGTTTTTCTAGATAACTTTTAGAAAAACGCTTCATAAATGGAAAATCTAAAGCCCACCAGGCTTGTCCCATAACGGGAACTTTAATCAGCTCTTGCTTTAAGAAAAATTTAAGAAAGGGAATCTTACCGTTAAAAACATGTTGTAAAACAAAAATATCAACCCAGCTTTGGTGATTACTGGTAACAAAATACCAGCCTTTACGATTAAGCGTCGTGGGAAGGTCAATTTTCCAGTGAGTTTTTTGAGTTAATTTCATCCAGCCACTGTTGCATGATATCCAAGCGCCTGCGATGCTGCTGAAAATAGGGTCCATAACTTTACGGACCACTATTTCGGGCAAGATAAATTTAACCGGTGTGAGAATAAAGAGTAATGAGCACCAAAAAATAACGTTAATAAACAGGAGTGTACTGGCAATTATTGCCGTTATCTTTTTACTCATTACGACCTCTATTATTCGGTTAGTTGCTGCGCTTGAATTGCGGTTAAAGCAATTGTGTAAACAATATCTTCAACCAATGCACCTCGTGATAAATCATTTACGGGTTTACGCAAACCTTGCAGCATTGGACCAATGCTGATTACGTGTGCGCTACGCTGAACGGCCTTGTATGTGGTGTTGCCAGTATTCAAATCTGGGAAGATTAATACAGTTGCTTGGCCAGCCACAGGACTATCTGGGGCTTTACTTTTGGCGACAGACGCGGTTGTAGCAGCATCGTATTGCAGAGGGCCATCGATAATCAAGTCTGGACGCAATTTTTTTGCAATCTTAGTTGCTTCTTTCACTTTTTCGACGTCACTGCCTGTGCCTGATGCGCCGGTTGAGTAGCTGATCATCGCCACTTTTGGCTCAATTCCCATAGCTAATGCAGAGTCGGCACTTTGAATGGCAATATCCGCTAATTCTTCAGCATTTGGATCTGGGTTAACGGCGCAGTCACCATACACTAATACCTGTTCGGGTAGGCACATAAAAAAGACAGAAGAAACCAGTTTAGCACTGGGTGCTGTCTTGATCAGCTGCATCGCTGGGCGAATTGTATTCGCGGTAGTATGAATTGCCCCAGAAACCAGACCATCAACATGGTCAAGGGCAAGCATCATCGTTCCTAGTACCACGTTATCTTCTAGTTGTGCGCTGGCCATCGGTGCTGTCAGGTTTTTATGTTTACGCAGTTCTACCATGTTGGGCACATAGTTTTCACGAATGTTTTCTGGCTCTAGTATTTCTATTCCTTCTGGCAGTTCAATGCCTTGAGCTTGCGCAACTTGCTTAATGACTTCTTCACGACCTAATAAAATACAATGGGCTATGCCACGGTTTTGGCAGATAGTGGCGGCTTGAATGGTTCTTGGTTCTTCACCTTCTGGTAACACGATGCGCTTAACATCATTTCTTGACCGATCAACCAATTGAAAACGGAAAGCCGCTGGGCTTAAACGTGCTCTGTGTGGAGCATTGATGGCGCTTAATAGTGCTGGTGTGTCAATGTGTTCAGATATATGCGCTCGAATAAGATCGATGCGTTGAATGTCATCTTCTGGCACTTCGGTATTAATGCCATCTAGTTGACTGGCGCACATAAAGGTGTCGCTAGGGGTCATTAATATGGGCAAACCATTACCAAAGGCTTTTTGACACAGTGCCATGGCTTCATCACTAGGCATAATGTCGCCCGTGAGCACAAGACCCGCTAAAGGCGTGCCGTTGGTTTCTGCTAACGCACATGTCACGATAATGTCGAGGCGATCCCCAGGTGCGACAATTAATGTTCCCGCGTTAAAGCGTTCGACGAGGTTGGGCAGTGTGCGAGCACACATGGAAATTGTTTTCACGCGACGAGTTTCAATATCACCCGCATGAATTATTTTAGCGTCTAGCTGTCGGGCGATATCGAGAGTACGTGGACTAATTAAGTCTCTTTGCCAAGGAATAGCGCCTAATAAACGGCAGTTGTCTAAAACGATCTCAGGGCAGTTGGCCAGTCGTTCAGCATCAGTTTCTGCAGATTTACTGAACATGAAGTGTGATTGATTAGGAGTGCAATACTTGTTGACGATTGCGCCAATAATATTACCTTGTTTGAAGCCACCAAAAATAGGGGCGTTCATGTTTAGATCGTCTTTAATTTCGTTCAATGTCTTATTTTCGGCGCTGCTTACCAAAATAACATCGGCGTTTAGTGCTTTCGAGATTTCAGCATTTATTTTTGCCGTGTAGGGCTGGCTTCTATCGGGCACCAGGCCTTCTACAATCGTCACGTCGGTGCCTGCAGTGGCTATGTGGTGCAAGCCAACAAGGTCTTCTAAAAGGCGATCTAATTGGCCAGTACTAATTAGTTGCTGTGCCTGTTTGAGCGGCATAGGTTGCGGCGGATTAAGCGGATACATTTGCTTAACCAGTTGTGTTGAACGCTCAATATCGCCTTCTTTATAAGAGGATACAGGTTTAAAGAAAGAGGCTTTAATGCCTTGGGTGTCCAAAGCGTGCAGCAGTGCAATACTGATGCTGCTTAGGCCACTGTTAATTCCGGTTGGGGCGATAAATATATTAATCATGGTTGCATAACTCGTAGCAGTCTTGAGCGATCATAAGTTCTTCGTTGGTAGCCAATACCATGACTTTGGGGCTGTCGGTTTGGCTAATTAAGCCGTGCTGATTACCGTTGGTGCGGTTAAGCTCGGCATCGAGTGTTATTTGGGCGTTGGGCCAGAAGTCAATAATGCGTTGGCGCACAGCAGCAGCGTGTTCGCCAATGCCGCCAGTAAAGACGATTGCATCTATGCTGGGTAAGCTGATCGACAATGCTGCAAGTTCTCTGGCAATACGGTAACAAAAAGTATTGATTGCTCGGCTGGCTAACTCGTTACCTTCTGCTTCTTCGCTCAATAGTGTGCGCATATCGTTGCTGCATTGTGACAGACCTAATAAACCACTTTTTTTGTTGAGGCTGTTCATAACATCACTGATGCTGGCATTTTCTGCGTGCATGATAAATTCAATTAATCCTGGGTCAACGCTGCCGCAGCGAGTCCCCATGATTAAACCATCGAGAGGGGTTAGCCCCATGCTGGTATCCATGCTTTTGCCATTAACAATCGCGCTGGCGCTGCAGCCATTACCTAAATGTGCACAAAGAATATTGAGTTCGTTGGTTGGTTTGTTTAACTGTTGAGCGCAGGCTTGCACTATGTAGCGGTAACTGGTGCCATGAAAACCATATTTGCGCACACCATGATCTTGGTACCATTGCTGTGGCACTGCATACATGTAGGCGTGCTCTGGCATACTTTGATGAAAAGCAGTATCAAATACAGCCACTTGTGGAATAGCAGGTAACAATTTTTTGCAGGCGTCGATACCTTGCATGTTTACCGGATTGTGCAAAGGCGCTAAATGGTTGAGTGATTTTAATGCCACCAAGTTGTCTTCGTTTAACAAGGTTGAAGCAGAGAATTTTTCTCCGCCGTGAACCACTCTGTGCCCAATACCTGATAAGGTTTCTAAAATATTCCACTCGGCCAATAAACTTGCTAGCTTATCTAAGGCTGCTTGGTGACCTTGATCGGTTATTGTGTCGTTACCTTTGAATTCTCCAGACCAGCTGATCACTGGTTCAACTTCATATAAGCGTTCAGCTAAACCATTGATGATAATGGTGCTGTTGCGCATGTCGAAAATGGCAAACTTGATAGAAGAACTACCGCAATTGAGTACAAGGATGTTAGCACTGCTCATGAAAGGGCCTTAAATAAATGCTTAAAATAAAAAGTGCCATCTTAATGTAATTAAAATGGCAAGTGTTGTGCAAGATCAAGTTAATTGGGCATTTTAACGAGTGAATTTTCAATTATTTGAAGAATATCTTGAACGTTGTTTTTAGCCGCTTCTGTCAGAGTATCGAAACAATATTTAAGTTCATAAAGACACTCGCTTTGATCTTTTTTTATATTAATTACTTCAGCCCTAAGTTGTTTTAAGGTATGAAACTCAGTAATTAAATGAAGTGAAACTTTTTGATTCATTTTTAACGGTTTCAGGGACGTTATTTGCAAGCCCGTTGTCGAAAAATAGTTGATCGTAGCAGGGCAGTTTTTTAAGGCAATACCGTACCAGTGCAACGGCCTGAATGTCAGGGTTAGCTGATCATTCAGGGAGCATGAGTGGCTGCTCATGATTCTTGTGTAGTGTCTTGTGCACTAGCTGGGGCATTGTCTAGGGTATCGTCTTGTACCCCTTTGTCTACAGAGCTGTTTTTGTGAGGCATTTTTGCCGCTGCTGCTGTGGTGGCATTGGGTTCGGAGTTGAAACGCCATAGTTTATTGAAACGAATCATACTTTGAATTTCTTTGACGTATTCTTCACGACGTTGTGAATAGTCAATTAAGCCATTGGCAAGATTTATTCCGCTGACGGGTTGGTTTTTATCAAGTGATTGTTGACGCAGGGTTCTT
Source organism: uncultured Thalassolituus sp. (assembly GCA_913061435.1). GTDB lineage: Bacteria > Pseudomonadota > Gammaproteobacteria > Pseudomonadales > Oceanobacteraceae > Oleispira. Next base: position 40,388 of record CAJXUK010000010.1, read on the forward strand.
AGTAATTCGTAAGGAGGAAAGCTGTTTAGGTTACGAATATAACTTTTAACTGATCCTAGTGGGGTTTTAAATCGAGCCACCTCATGCTTAGCGCCATCATTGCGTCCTTCGGGTACTAAACCACAGCCTTTACGGAAGCACCATTGGCCAAAGAAATTATTCCCTTCAGTAGCAAAACGGCTGGTTCCCCAAGCTGATTCATTAGCTGCTTGGGCAAGGACTAATGAAGCAGGAATGGTGTGGATTTTAACTTTAAGCAATTCAATTTGCTGTGCTGGGGATAATTTTTTGTCGACCTTGTAGCTTTTGGCTAGCTCGGCCAAAGTCTCTAGTTGCTTGTCTGTTAACTGAGTTAGATTTTGTTCTAGCGATAGCAAGGTGCTGCGTTGCTCCAGCACTTCGTTATTAGCTTGCTTAATAAGCGGGTGTAGAAAAGCAAAGAAATTGGCTTTTTTCTCGGCAACACTAATAAAAGGCTTGTTGGTTTTTGAGGCATTGGTTTCACTGTTACTTGCGCTGGCACCGTTAGCGGTTGCATTTTCTGTGTTGGCTTGGTCGCAGCCACTCAATAAAAAGACAGCTGAAAGGGATGTAGCAATTAACAAAGGTTTAAGTGAAACTAAATGCATCATAGTGTTTAAGTTCTCTTATTAATAATATTTAGGTTTTAGATTTTAGGCTGCCGGTATGAATAATTAAAGTTAAATAGCGCTCAAGCGCAGATTTTGACTTTAGTTATTGTTTTTACGTTTGCGGCGAATGTAGAGTGTTTTGTTGGCTTTTGCGACAATATCACCTTGTTCATCAACAATGGTAACAGGGTATGTGGGTAAAAATTTCTCGCCATTGGCTGTTTTTTGTTTGATTTCTGCAAGCATCTCATCGGTCACTAAAAAGCGAGCAGAAACGGTACCCGTGCCAGGCTTGATAAAATCGATTTCAGCACTTTGATCCCACACAATGTAATCTGGGCCAAGAGAGTTCATTAATAGCAGCATGTAAAATGGGTCGATCATGGAGTACAAGCTGCCACCAAAGTGCACGCCAACATAGTTGCGGTTATACCAGCGTAAAGATAGGCTTACATCGGCTTGGCGAAAATCTTTGCTGATATAGGTTGCTTTAACGCCGGCACCAAAATAAGGGCCATAGATGTTAATGATCCTGCGGATACCTTTGGCGGAGGCTATCCAGGCCGATATTTTTTTCATCATATTGCTGGGGGCTCGATTGAGTTAAAGGGGTGGTTACAAAAGAAATCATTGTATCAGTGTGGGTGTGTCTGTAAACATGAGGTTTTTTTGGTGTATGATTTGCGCCGAAGCCCTTTGAAGAGAGTAGGTATTTGCATGATCATTCGTTGGTGTCTAAACACTCTGCTTAGCCTATTGCTATTTTCTTTTGCGATGTCGGTTTCATTCGCGAGTGCGAGCAGCGCTCAGCCGATCTTAACCAATAATCAAGCCATTAGAATTATTGATTCTGCCTTAAAGATACAGCCATTATTTTGGCAAGGGTTTTCGGTTCCATACAGTATTGAAAGGGCCAGTCGTCACCCAGATGCAAGCATGCTTGAGGTGTTGTTCAATCATGGCTTGTTAACCCGTAGCAAAGAAACAAAGGTGGTGGAAATCGCTAACAGTAACCGTAAGCGAATTGCTTTGAATTACCGTTATGATTTTAGAGATCAGCAAACGGGTGCATTGTTTCAATCACAAGGGGGCTTTTATTATGGTCATGGCCGCTTAAAGAATATTTTAAAGCTATCTAAGCCCTATTTAATAGACGGTGATTATTATGCAGAGGCTTATATTCAATGGTATGTCGCTGATTTGCAGGATTGGGTAGATGCCCCAGCGTTTGACACAGAACGTTTACTAAGACGCAGTTTAGAATCAACTCAAAAACCTTTCGAAAAACGTGTTTTTCTTCAACATAATGGTGATAGCTGGGGTTTTTGGAAAGGCTCACCCGCTGCACTTTAATTATCAAAACGTCATTGATGTTTAAAGGCAGCGGCTTGTTTACCATGAAAGGGTTGCTTTATATCGCCTTTGAAAAACGCGGGCGGTTATTGTTAGCATCGGCGCTAGCAGAATAAGTTTGTAAAATGTTGGCGTTTAAATACGTATCAAACACCATGCATGCATTACGCACTAATAAGCGTCCCTTTTCTGTAATATGAATCCCTTTCTCGTCTCTAATTAACAACTCGTCCTCAATCATGGGGGTGAGTTTTTCTAGTTCATTAGAAAAATAGTTGCGGCTATCTATATCGAACTCTTGGTCTAGGTCGTTAAACACCATACGATCATGACACAGCAATTCCATAATAACTTGGCGACGTATCAAATCGTCTTTGTTTGTCTCTATCAGTTTTACATTGGGTAGGCGTTGTTCTTGTATAGCATTTTCATAGGCGGTCATGTCTGGGCTATTTTGCAAGTAGCAATCGCTTATTTGACTAATAGATGAAACACCAAAACCAATTAAGTCACATTCGCCGTGAGTGGTATATCCCTGAAAATTACGATGCAGTTGTTTATCGGCTTGTGCTCGCGATAACTCATCATCGGGCTTAGCAAAGTGATCCATGCCTACGTAATGATAACCTTCGCGGGTAAGTGTTGTTATGCAGTTACCTAAAATAGCCAGTTTTTCTTCTGGAGAAGGTAGGTCTTCTTCGTTTATGCGGCGCTGAGGCTTAAAACGTTCGGGCAGGTGTGCGTAGTTGAATATCGATAGACGATCTGGTGACATGTCGATAATAACATCAAGGGTTTCAGCAAATGTTTGTTGGTTTTGGTGTGGCAATCCGTAAATTAAGTCGATGTTGATTGAACGGAAGCCGAGCTCACGTGCTTCGCTCATAACTTGGCGAATCATGCTCTCTGGTTGGATGCGGTTAACGGCTTTTTGTACTATTTCGTTCAAATCCTGTACGCCAAAACTGGTGCGGTTAAAGCCTAATTTTCGCAAATGTTTTAACGTAGTGGGGCGAACTTCTCTGGGGTCGATTTCTATGGAGTAGTCGGCGCTTTTGGCGGTGCTGAATTTAAAGCGTTTACGTAAATGAGCCATTAAATCGGTCATTTGTTCATCCGATAAAAACGTCGGTGTACCACCGCCCCAATGCATTTGTTCAACAATTGGGTGTCCTTGCAGTAATTCAGCTTTTTTATCAATTTCTGCTTTTAATAGCTCCAGGTAAGGTTCCGATTTAGAACGGTCTCTGGTAACTATTTTGTTGCACCCACAGTAGTAGCAAACGTGTGCACAAAATGGAATGTGTAAATATAAAGAAAGCGGTACATTGGGGTCGCGCTGACTTAGCAAATCTTTTTCTGCTTGATCATTTTCGACAACTTTAAATTCAACTGCTGTCGGGTAAGAGGTGTAGCGAGGGCCCGAACGATTGTAACGTTGAATGAGTTCGGGATCCCAGTATAATTTTTCTGTCATGAGAATTCTTCTAGTCACTAATGTGTGTCCATTTAACTGGAACAGCATTAACAGGTTGGCTGTGAGGTTGTCTTTAATGGCGACTATTTTAGTTGTTGTGTGCTTTGAATACTTGTCTTGAATCAAGTTTATGAAGTTCAGCGTTATTTTGAATGGCTTTTGCTCGAATTTTTTAATGATTTTGTATTGGACTCATATTGGTTTCGTATTGGTTTTTCATGGTTTTCTTACTGTTTTTTAACAAATCAGCACTTTTTTACGTTTTTTTTGAGCAAAGGTGTCAAAGACTCTTGATTTTGTCATCAGACGGTCGTTTGATAGTTGAACTTTAAGAATAAAAATAAAAAACCAAGGGGCATGCATGCCAAAAAAGCCATTTACTCCGGAAGAAATTACTGCACAGCGTCAACGTATTATGAACAGTGCATCACAAGTGATGGCCGAAGTTGGGTTTCATCATTTATCCATGCGCAAATTGGCGAATCAGTTAGGTATGACAGCCAGTAATATTTATAATTATTTCCCGAATAAAGAAGTGTTATTTATTCATACTCGCTTGCGTGGCTTTGAGATGTTTTTTAATGACACCAACGAGCAAATGGGTGGGGTTCTCAATGCTCAGCAAGCGCTGCAGCAGTTTGCTCGCTCCGTTATCGGCTTTGCACAGTCGAATCCGGGTTATTATCAATTAATGTTTCAACCACCCTTATCAAATTTAGCCGATGTGGATCACCATGATCAAGAATTGGAAATGCAGCTGGCGCGGTTAATTGATGAGTGGCAGTGCCATTTGCTAACACTTCTTGTTGATGCGATTCCAGCCTTAGCAGAACAAAGTGAAAATAGGCAAAAGCAGTTAGCGTTATTTTTTACAGCCTCTTTGCATGGCTTGGTCGACACTTATCATTATCAAACGTTAACAACTTTAATGGCTTCGGTCGATTTGATTCCAGAAGATGTGGTAGAGCATCATATTGATTGGTTATTAAGTGCGGTAGCTGTGCAGTCTGAACAAGCTTTGCAATAGTTGAAATATTAAGGCTGTGTTGGCGGCTCTTTGCCTTCTAGCTGATAAACAAAAGCTAATATCTCTGCAATGGTTAAATACAGTGCTTGTGGTATTTCATCGCCTAGGTCTAACTGGCTTAACCATTGAGTCAGTTCAGCATTTTCATAAATAGGCACTTTTGCTTGTACCGCTAGCTGTATAATCGCTTGTGCTAATTCATCATTTCCTTTCGCCGACACCGTGGGTGCGCGATCGCCGTCGTAGCTTAGTGCAATTGCTTTGCTAGCGTTTAATAGGCTAGCGGGTAGTTCTTGCTCATGTTTTTTCATGTCGTAATGTCCACTAGTCGCTGTTCAATATTGACTTTGCGTTTGGCCAGTGTGCCATAACGAGATTGAATGTCGTTAACCAAAATGCCTTGTTCGGTTAAGCGTTCACGCAAGGGTTGAATATGTTGTGATATTTGGCTGAGTGCGGTTCGGGATTCTGACCAAAAGGTGGTGCTGCACTCGTTATCGAGCATGGCGATTTCAATGCTCATTTTTCCTAATACGGGTAATTCAAAGTGTAGATTAATAAACCAGTGTAGTTTCTTGTCACCTTGAGCGTTTTCAACTTCTTCTTTGTCGATGATAAATTCAATTAACTGCAATTGTTGCTGATGTAAAACTAGCAGGGGTAACCATTGCTGCTGAGGGGCTTGAGGATTGGCTTGCTGGCTAGTTGCACTGGTTTGATTGCCCTCGCTGTTTTGCATTTGTTGTATTTGTTCACGCTCAATTTGTCCCAGTAGGTTTTGTAACGTACGTAACAGTGCAGCATCATTGCCGACTCTATCTGGCCAGTTAAGTGGAATATTAGGAAGCGGTTGCTGACTGTTGGGTGATGTATATTTGGCTGTGCTTAAACCGATCATTTGAGCCAGTGCTAGCTTGTTGTTACTGCTGGGGTTTTGTAATAGGGGATCTTGCAGCAAGCCTTCTAAGCTGGCGTATTGCTGGCTGTTTATCAGTGGGCTTTGCCAATTAATTCCGACTGCTGGAGGCTGCGGGGTTGGTGATTGATTAGGGGGTGTATTGAGGGCAGTATTAGGGGCAGTAGAGAAAGATTTATTAAGATTGCCTAGAGCCTGCTGACTGCTATCACTGATCAGTTTTGCGGTATTTTTAACTATTTGCGACAAACTAATTGGGGAGGTTTCTGAAGCACCTGGTGCAGAGTTGTCTTGTTGGGCTGGCTTGTTAAAAACTAAGGCCGAAGCTTTTTGTAATTGTTGAAAAATAGCATTTGCATCGTTTAGTGTGCGCGGCAAATTCAATTGCTGTTGGGACAGCTCTAACAGTTGAGACTCGGCAAGTATACCTGTGTTATTAAGTGCATTTTTCAACCCCGTTGCCGTGCTTATGTGCTGGCTTTGGGGTAAGTTATTTAGCCATTTTTGTAGACTCTGTTGTAGTAATTTACTGTTATCGACTTGAGCAGTGGCCGCTAACACACCTTGGTTTGAATTGCTTTCTGTTAAACCAAGATTTTGTAAGTTTTGATAGAGTTTGTTGCCGGCTAGTGCTGCATTATTCAATGGGTTATTTAGCGGGCTATTTGAGTTGGCATCAGAGGGGGGCTGAGCTATTGGGCTCGCTGGCTTTTGCTGCGATAGTTGTTGAGACAGTTGCTTTATTAAAGCCGCAGCATCTTGTTGATTGATCTTGGGTATGCGGTCTGCCAAAACTTGCTGAACAAGAGCTTCTGCTTTTTGTGCATTAGTAGAAGATTGAGAGCGTTCAATAGTTTGTTCTGAATTGACAATTTTCAGTTCAGGGCCAGGTAGTACCTTTACGTCTATTTGACTTCCTGGTTTTAAGTTGTGGTTGCTTATTGTAGCAATATTTTGTTGGCCAATTTTTAGCTCTACATTGAATTGCTGCTGGCTTGGTTCTTTAATCTGTGGGTTTTTCTGCGAATTATTTATGGCAGGTGAAGAAGACACGACCTCGGCATGCAAAATTCCAGATGAATGCTGGCTCTTATTAGCCACTGCATTGATCAGTGTGGGTTTGATGAGAGGGATTTTATCCATAGCTATCGTGTTTGGCCTTTATTGCCTTAGGTAAACAAGTAGGTTGTGTGATTATTATAGAGGATTACTCAGCTCCCAGTTGAAAAATCATCACCTAATATCGTGGTCTTAGATTTTACTGGCAAAGATTTGTATGCGTAATTAACAAATTTTCTCGTTATTCATCGACTTATATCAATACTGGGGCTTACATTTATTACCAGCAAGCCCTTAATCTGTTTATAATGCCGCCTCCAAGCAATATAAGCCATTAATCGCCCAGTGCTCATAGGAATTTTATGCCGCTTTCTCGTCCTATCGATCAATTGAACAGGTTCACTGCTCATTGTGATTTATCAGCTCATCAAGTGAGTTGCGAACGAGACGATCGCATACTGTTCGAGAACCTAGACCTATCAATCAATAAGGGCGATCTTATTCAATTGGTGGGCCCTAATGGAGCGGGTAAAACAACTTTATTACGTTTGTTGGCTGGATTGAATCAAGACTTTGACGGTGAGGTACGCTGGCACGGTAAAAATATCCAGCAGTGCTTTCAAGATTATGCGCGTCAGCGTCTATACATTGGCCACCTTTCTGCGATTAAAAAAGTCCTTACGCCATTAGAGAATTTGCGCTGGTTTGTTAGTAGTTGGCCGCAAGTTAAAGAAGATGACTTGTGGCAGGCGTTAGAAGAAGTGACGCTAGCCGGTTACGAAGACGTACCCTGTCAGCAGTTATCCGCAGGCCAGCAGCGCCGTGTGGCGTTAGCGCGTTTGTTAATCACACCAACCCCACTATGGATTTTAGACGAGCCCTTTACCGCACTTGATAAAGCCGGTGTGGCTTGGCTGGAAGGACATCTTGCTCGCCATGTTAGTGCCGGCGGAACGGTATTAATCACCAGTCATCATGCTCTGAGTGAAATACCAGGTTTGCGTCAAATCGAGTTAGGGGTGCAAAAATGAGTCTCGTAACAGCTACTATTAAGCGTGATTTGGTTATTGCTGCGCGCAATCCGGGCGAGTGGTTAAATCCCTTAATGTTTTTTCTTATGGTATTAGCCCTGTTTCCTTTAGCAGTGGATCCTGACCCTAAGTTTTTATCCAAAATTGCTGCCGGTGTGGTTTGGGTTGCTGCGTTACTGGCAACTTTGTTGTCTCTAGATGCTTTGTTTAAAGCCGATGTTGAAGATGGCACTCTTGAACAATGGCTAGCATCGGGAGAGTCGCTCTTTGCGATGGCACTGGGAAAGGTTTTTGTCCATTGGTGTATCAGTGGCTTGCCGTTAACTTTAGTTGCTCCACTATTAGCTTTGATGATGAATTTGCCAGATGAGGCTTACAGTGCATTATTTTTTAGCTTGTTGTTAGGGACACCCATTTTAAGCCTGTTAGGCGCAGTAGGCGCGGCTTTGACAGCGGGTGTGCGAAGCGGCGGATTGCTTTTAAGCTTGGTAATTTTACCTCTTTACATTCCTATACTCATATTTGGGGCCAGTGCGGTATATCATGCTGGCATTGAAATGGAATACGTTGGCCAATTAGGCTTTTTAGCATCATTTTTATGTTTATCAATGACACTTGCCCCCTTTGCTGTAGCAGGTGCATTGAAACTGAATCTTTCGCGTTAATATAAAAGAAAATTTGGATATTAAGTTATGTGGGAAGCGTTAAAACGACTGTATCACCGCATGGGATCACCCAAGTGGTTTTATGAAATTTCGGCTAAGTGGTTACCTTGGTTTGTAGTGCCGACGGTGGGTTTTTTGCTTGTGGGTACTATCTGGGGTTTGGCTTTTACACCCGCGGATTACCAGCAAGGTAACAGTTTTCGCATTATCTATATTCACGTTCCTGCGGCTTTATTAGCTCAAAGTGCTTATGCCATGATGGCGATTGCCGGGGCAGTGTTTTTAATTTGGCGAATGAAAATGGCTGCTTGGGTAGCCGCATCTATTGCGCCCATTGGTGCTAGTTTTTGTTTCTTGGCATTAATTACCGGTGCTATTTGGGGCAAACCGACTTGGGGTACCTGGTGGGTATGGGATGCGCGTTTAACGTCAATGCTTTTATTGTTATTTTTATACTTCGGTGTGATGGCGTTGCAAAAGGCGATGGATTCAGAAGAAAGTGCTGCCAAAGCCGGCGCTATTTTATCTTTGGTGGGCTTGGTTAATATTCCTATCATCAAATATTCGGTGGAGTGGTGGAATACTTTACACCAGCCTGCAACGTTAAAATTCACCGAAGAATCAACCATGGCGATGGAGATGTTGATTCCTTTGTTAATCATGATCGCAGGTTTTTACTTGCTATTCGCTGTTTTAGTTTTTATGCGCACTCGCAATCAAGTTTTATGGCATGAGCGCAAGAAAAACTGGGTCAAACAATACATGCAATCACGAGCTGATAAATAAGGGGAAATGATGTTTTTAGACAGCTATTTGTTTTTTGACAGCTTTGCAGATTTTTTAGCCATGGGTAAGCACGGGTTTTATGTGTGGCTTTGTTATGGCATTACCGCCTTGGTGATATTAGCCAATGTTGTGGCGCCTATTCGCCAGAGAAAGAAATTGATTGATCAACAAACGCGACTTCAGCGTCGGGAGAAAAAAAATGCATCCTAAGCGTAAAAATAAACTGATTCTTATCATATTTATGGTGGTAGGCCTTGGCGCAGCGGTAGGGTTGATGATGTTTTCATTAAGCCAAAATATCGATTTATTTATGACGCCGACTCAAATAGCAAACGGTGAAATGAAACCGGGTAAAACTATGCGAGCTGGGGGCTTAGTGGTCGAGGGAAGTGTGGTACGCAGCAACGATGGTTTAAACGTGAGTTTTGCCATCACCGATGGTGCCGCCAATGTGACCATTGAGTACGAAGGCATTTTGCCCGACTTGTTCCGCGAAGGTCAGGGGATTGTGGCTTTAGGGAAAGTAGATTCGCGAAACGTGATGATCGCTTCAGAAGTTTTGGCTAAGCACGATGAAGAATATATGCCACCAGAAGTACAGCATGCGTTAGATAAAGCTCATAAGGATGGGGTTGATAATTTAGGTAAGAACATGGAAGAAAAAGCTAAAAGTTATCAGTATGGTTCAGCTAAGTACGATTCTTCCAAATATGAATCTGCTACCAGCGAATCTGCTACCAGTGAGTCTTCCAATAATGAATCCGCTAACGAGAAACAGTACTAGTCATGGCAGCTGAATACGGACACATCGCACTTTTAATTGCCCTCGCGTTTGCGTGTGTGCAATCCATCGTACCGCTAGTGGGTGCGCAATCTAATCGCGAATGGATGATGCAATACGCGCGACCTATGGCTTTAGGCCAAGCATTTTTCTTAACCATTAGTTTTATCGCTTTGAGTTACAGCTTTGTGGTTGACGATTTTTCGGTGGCTTATGTTGCGAATAACAGCAACAGTTTATTACCGACTCAGTTTAAAATCAGTGCAGTTTGGGGTGGCCACGAAGGTTCGTTGTTGCTTTGGGTATTGATGCTTGGTTTGTGGGGCGCTGCGGTGGCTATGTTCAGTAAAGCGTTACCGATCGAAATGGTTGCGCGTGTACTGGCTATTATGGGCATGGTGGGTGTCGGTTTTATTCTGTTTACTGTATTGACGTCTAATCCGTTTGAGCGAATTTTACCCTCAATTCCAATGGATGGAGCAGACTTAAATCCCTTGTTACAAGACTTTGGTTTAATTGTTCACCCACCCACTCTTTATATGGGATATGTGGGTTTTTCTGTGGCTTTTTCGTTTGCTATAGCTGCTTTATTGGGTGGGCGTCTTGATGCTGCTTGGGCTCGCTGGTCGCGCCCTTGGACTACCGCGGCTTGGGTTTTCTTAACCATGGGTATCGCGCTGGGTAGCTGGTGGGCTTATTATGAGCTTGGCTGGGGCGGCTGGTGGTTTTGGGATCCAGTAGAAAATGCTTCTTTTATGCCTTGGTTAGTGGGAACCGCCTTGATTCACTCATTGGCAGCGACTGAGAAACGCGGGGTGTTTAAAAGCTGGACTGTTTTGCTTGCGATCTTTGCTTTCTCGTTAAGTTTGTTGGGCACTTTCTTGGTGCGTTCGGGAGTATTAACCTCGGTGCATTCTTTCGCTGCCGATCCAGAGCGGGGGGTGTTTATTTTGGCACTGCTCGGGCTAAGTGTGGGTGGTTCTTTAACGGTTTATGCATTAAAAGCACCTACAGTCACGTCATCAGGTAAGTTTAAATTACTCTCGCGAGAGGGGTTTTTATTAGCCAATAATGCCTTGCTGGTTGTCGCCACGTTAACGATTCTCTTGGGAACGCTCTATCCTTTGATGGTTGATTTTATCAGCGGTGAGAAACTGTCGGTGGGTGCGGCTTGGTTTAATACTATGTTTGTACCTTTGGCTTCTGCGATGACTGCCTTGGCTGGTATTGGTGCCATGTCGCGCTGGAAGGTAATGCCGGGTAAGTTGTTATTGGCTCAGCTATCGGGTGCATTAGTGATTGCGCTGATTGTTGCCGCTGCTTTCCCTCTGGTGTATGCCGGTGAAATGAATTTTAAAGTTGCTTTTGGTTTGTTTATATCAACTGTGTTGATAGCGACTACCGTGGGTGATATTTGGCGTAAATCAAAAGGCCAATTGAGCCGTTTAGGGAAATTAACGAAAAGCTATTGGGGTATGGTTATTGCCCACACCGGTTTAGCCATCACGGTGATTGGTGTGACTGTAGTGAGTAACTACAGTGTTGAAAAAGCCGTTAAAATGTTTCCCGGAGATGTAGTGACGCTATCGGGTTATAATTTTGAATTCACCCAGGTCGGTTTACAGCAAGGTCCTAACTATATGGCCAATGTTGGGGTGTTTGAGATCACTAAAGCGGGTCGAGAAGTAGCGACATTAAACGCCGAAAAACGTCGTTATAAGGTACAAGGATCTATGATGACGGAAGCAGCTATTGATGCCGGTTTATTCCGTGATTTATATGTGTCCATGGGTGAGCCATTAGAAGATGGCGCTTGGGGCATACGCTTGCAAGTGAAAGCTTATATGCGTTGGGTTTGGTTAGGTTCAATCTTTATGTGTGTGGGTGGTTTGTTGGCGATTCTAGATAAGCGTTATCGCTTGCGTCCTAAAACCGTTAAATCGGCTTAAAAGGAAAAATTATGAAACGTTTATTTCTATTTATTCCTCTTATTCTGTTTATCGCAATGGCTGCGTTTTTGGGCGCGGGTATTGGCCGCGAAGATAAAGAGGTTTTACCTTCGCCTCTTATCGGTAAGCCATTTCCTGCGTTTATTTTGCAAAAAGTAGAAGACCATCAACAGCTTACCCAGACAGATTTACAAGGTAAGCCGATGCTGGTTAATGTTTGGGCTACTTGGTGCCCTACTTGTAAGGCCGAGCATGAATTTTTAAATACTTTGGCGGCTAAAGGTATTCGTATTATTGGTATTAACTACAAAGACGATGAAGAGTTAGCCAAAGAGTGGTTGCGCGATTTGGGTAATCCCTATGAATTTAATATCAGCGACCCCAAAGGAAAGCTTGGATTAGAGCTGGGGGTTTATGGTGCGCCTGAAACATTTTTTGTCGATGGCGACGGTATCATTCGTGCAAAGCATGTTGGCGATTTGAGTGAGAAAGTATGGCTTAAATACAAGCCTACTTTTGATAAAATGACAGCACAGGCGAATAGCCGAGCTGAGGAGATTCAGTAATGAGAATTATTTTATTATTGCTTTTATCTTTTAGTACGTTAATAAGCCATGCGGTGATTGACGGCCATAAATACCCGTTTGATAACGATGTCGACGAAAAACGCTTTTCGGTGCTGGCCGAACAGTTGCGTTGCCCAAAGTGTCAAAACCAAAATTTATCGGATTCAGATGCACCGGTTGCAGCAGATTTGCGCGATAAAGTATATGAGCTGATTCTTGAAGGTGAAAATGACGAAGAAATTGTCGACTATCTCGTCGCGCGTTACGGCGATTTTGTTCGTTATAACCCACCGGTGCAAAAAAATACTTTCTTTTTATGGTTTGGCCCTGTGTTAATGGGTTTGATTGCTCTGATTATTATCATCAGCATTACACGCAGTGGTAAAAAAACAGAACCATTGAGTGCACAAGATTTAAAACGCCTGGCCGATTTAAAAGCCGCTAGACAAAACAGTGAGCAAAAAGACAAATGATTATTACATTAGTTTTATTATTAGTTACTTTGGCCTTTGTAATTTGGCCGGCCTTTTCTCGACGTAATGCCCATATCAGTCAAGAGGCTGAAAACCTACGTTTATATACTCAGCGTAAACAAGAAATCATGTTGTCTGAAGACAGCGAAGAAGATCGTGAGCAAATGTTATTAGAGCTTGATCGTGAATTGATTTCTAACGACAGTGAAGGGGCAACTTTTAAAGACGCATCGCCCAAACAAAAAATTCTAACGGCGTTTGCCTTGTTTATTATTATGGTTTCTTCTGTTTTATTTTTGTACGAAGACTTAGGAGCGCAAGATGAGTTAATTGCGACTGAGTTGTTGAACAAAATGAATACAGTCAATCTATCAAAAGAAGAGCAAGTCTTGTTAACCAGCAGTTTGCGTCATGCTACCGAAAGCAATCCTAGTAATGAAGAGTGGGCTTACTTGTATGCTCGTACCTTGTCGTCGGATGGCCAATATGAAGAAAGTATAGTGACTTTCGAAAGAATATTAGAGGCACTGCCTGAGGAAGCAAAAGCCGATCGTTCAGCGGCCTTGGTACAAATTGCTCAAGCTAAATTTAACTTAGCGGGTGAAAAAGCTGATGACATGATTTACGACTATTTAAAAAGTGCGCTTAAACTGGCACCTAATAACTCACAAGCACTGGGTATGGGCGGTATCATGGCTTATGAACTGGGTTATTTAGAGGAGGCTTTTGATCATTGGAAGGCATTATGGCTTAACATATCAACACGCCCAGAAGCGGCTTCTTTAGAGCAAGGGTTACAACAAATTGCTGCAGAATTAGAAAGCCAAGGCAAAACAGTTGATATGACTTGGATGACAAGAGCAGAAGTTAAGGTTTTGGTTTCTATCAGCGACCAGCTTAAAGCTCAGCTGCAAGATACTGATGCGGTATTTGTAATGGCTAAGGCACTTACTGGGCCTGTCATGCCATTAGCCGCAGTGAGAATCATGGCAAAAGATTTGCCGATGCAGGTATCACTCAACGACAGCCAAGGTATGGTTCCTGGTTTATCGTTAAGTACTTTCGAAGAAGTTCAGCTGATTGCCCGTGTTGCTAAAAGCGGGGAACCTATTGCTAAACCAGGTGACTTTGAAGGGACGTTTAGCCCAGTTGTAGTAAAGTCTGACGAGACTGTTAATTTATTAATCGACAGAATCATTAAGTAACCAATTTAGTGTCTGATAGATGCTAGAAAATCTAGCCAACTAATAGCTAAACGTATGTTTAGCTATTAGTTGGCTATTAGTTACCATTTAGCATAATGGTCTTCTGTAAATCCCCAAACGCCATCCAAATAAATGACTTCGTCATTGATTTTAATGTCGCCATAAAAGCGGCCAAAGTGCTGGGTGAAGTTTGACGCTGCAATCAACATATTCTTTTTTTCTTTACGCTGGCCTGCTGGTTCAAACGATAAGTGAATTTTGCCATCGTTAGAGCGCAATGCCCAGGCATGCTCTGGTTGGTAGCGATCAAAGCGAAAGTCGACCATATCGACTTTGTATAAATCTCCATCAATCCATAATGCATTTTCTGTGAAACCTGTTTCATTTACGCCAGCGGCTAAATTAAAACCAAGGCGACGGCCATCGTTTAATTTGCAAGAAAGACTGCCCCAGTTCCAGGATGTTTCACGACGCATGTAGCCAGCACTCCAATCGACCGAAGCCAAGGTGCCAATCTTTTCTAAATCAAAGGTATCGCCATCCCAGTGTGCACTGCCGTTACAAACCAGTGCTGTTGCTTTTTGCGTGAATACCCAGCCGGTGTAACCAGCCCGAGCGCACATAACTAATGGGTTGTAGTTAGCTGTTTCGTCAATAATAGCGTCGACTTTAAAGCCATTAGCAAGCTCTACATTAACCGCGCGTAATCGAGGAGTGCGAGTGGCGCTGATTGTGATTTTGTTATTGCCTTTGCTAAATGTCGCAATGCCTTCGTTTGGTTTTGCGCTCATTTGAGTTTTGCAAGAAAATGGTTGGATAAAACTGAATTCTTCAAACTTATTGCTACTAGGTTGATAAGCATAAACAAAACAGTTACTAGCAAACTTTAAGTCTACAATGGCAATACCAATGATTAATTCTGGGCTAGTTAGGCCAATAAATTGAAATTGATTGTATTTTAAGTGCTTTGCTAACTTACTTAAACGACGATCCATAGCATTGCGTAAATCGTAATCTAGGTGGTTAATTTCTTCTACACCGTCGGCAAAAACCCCAAAGCTGGGTTGACCTTTTGTATTAATTAGAAAATCTTTAGCCATGAAGGTTCCTAGCCCTATTTATTTGCTGATGATTTTGGCAGATTAGTGAAAGATAAACCATGGTTGTTATCGCCAACGAGGGAGTCGGTTGTTGGTATTTAGAAGGCAGCAATTAAATGCTACCAATTAAACGCTTGGCGTAGTGAGGCAAGTGTATCTTGGTCAGCTTTAAAGCGGAGTTTTAAATACACACCTTGCGCGGTGTAATTGGCTGCAGAAAAATCGTTATCAATAAACCCTTCAAAGTTATAACCAATGCTGGCCCATAAATTTTTAACTGGGCGTGCACCTATGGATAAACCATAGCTGTTTTGTTGCTGTGACCCTGTGCTGATCAGTTCTCGACCATGCGCACCTATGTCCCAAGTTTGGTTGAGCTGGTGTCGCCATTCTCCTGCGATATAATGAACGGTCGAGGCTAAATCCTGACGACTGTACTGCTCCAAAACTCGTTTAAAACCATATTGGGTAGACAATTGGTGGCCGCGTTTGAACATCCAGTTAAGATGAGCATTATTGATAATGCGACGACTTTTATCGGTTGGATTTGAGTAATCAAGCGATAATAAATCTTCTATTAAGCGTGTTTGTAATAATACGGCAAAAGGTTGTTGATAAGGGCGAATAGCAAAGTCAATAATGGCATTGGTATTTTGTTCGAAGCCCGGTTGGTTGGCTTGTTTATACACACTTAGGCTGCCACCAATAGCCGTATGGCGGTTTAATGGATGATATAAGCTAGTTTGAACGCTGTGAACTTGGCTGCTGGCTGCGATGCGGCGTTCTATACGGTTGGTCCATTGCCATTGTTTTGAACGATAGCTCCAGCCAGTACTGATCGCATGAAAATCCTCGCTGGCAGTTTCTTCAGCGGGTGAAGCTTGTTCGAGGTTTTTGCTTTGATTAAACCCAAAGCTAACTAACCAATGTTTGTCGACTTTCCAATCGTGACTTAATCCTGATTCGGTGAATAACCGATAACCGTCATTTTGCTTTTCTTGCACCATGGATTGTTCAACTTGCCCACCTTGCCAAGGTTGTGTTCGTAAGCCAATAGCAGTGCGCTCCAGATTATTAGTATTGAATGAGCGCTCGTAATTGGCAAAGCTGGTTAGGGTATCGTTCCAGCGGTATTCTGACCCCAGTTTTAGGCGATCATTTTCTTCACTGCGCTCGGTAATATCGGTGGTAGCGGTTACATTAACGCTAAAGTCTTTACTGAACAT
The DNA here is from genome assembly GCA_913061435.1 of uncultured Thalassolituus sp. GTDB lineage: Bacteria > Pseudomonadota > Gammaproteobacteria > Pseudomonadales > Oceanobacteraceae > Oleispira. The sequence continues at coordinate 56,634 of CAJXUK010000010.1, forward strand.
CGGTGTTGATGCACCCACCACTAATTCTTCGACAAAATCTAAACCGTTTTCGGTTTCTTGGGTGTTCGATTGAACACCTGCTTTGATGGTACTGTTTTGAGAGATTTTGCGGGTTAAGGTGGCAGCCCCAAATTGTTTGTCGTAGCCGCTATTAATATCAGTTTGGTATAAGCCCTTTAACTCAAGTTGATCGCGTTTGTTGAGATATACAGTCGCGTTAATGCCGCTTGTTTGCTTACCTAGCTCCACTTGATTTTGTTGGTTGAGACCAAACTCTTGCTCAATGCGTTGGCTATAAGCGGTGACCTCTGAAGTGGCTGTTCTTAATTTGGCTTCAATGCGTTTAGCTGAGGCTTTTTCTGTGTTTGTAGCAGAACCGTTGTTTATATTGTTGCTGGCATTGTTAATGGTGTTGCTTTTTGCTGCAGCAGGTCGGGTTTGTGCTACTTCGGCGGTTAAGGTGACATTGCCCAGTTTTAAGGTAGCGTCAACAGCATTCAATTGGTTATTCTGGTTACCTTTGTTTTCATCTATCACGGTAACCCCTGCTGTTAGGGTATCGTTTAACAACTTGATTCCCGAGCGACCACCAATTAAGTGCCCACCTTGAGCATTTTCTGTTTCATAATCAGCGACAATATAGATGGGGTTAAAATCATTGTCTGTGGTAGCAATAGGGCTTTTAAAATATAAGCTGCCATCAGTACTGTTGAGGCTGTAATCTAAAAATCGTTTTAATGTTTTGCTGTTTAATACGCGTTGATTATTTAACCGGTCGCGGGTTTCAATGCGGATATTCTCTGAGTTTAAAACAATGTTTTTATTGCTCAATTTGTATAAACCGGATGTCCCGTTAGCGGCGATTTCATCACGGACAAAATTTGAATCAGCTTCGCTAGCAAAGGCAGAAAGTTCTACTAAATCATTCTGAAAAACAGTTTGAACACCGGTTAGGTTACGCACGTACTTGGCCAGCTTGGTTTTATCTAAGCCTGTGCTGATATCACCATACATGGCGTAAAAACGTTTCTTTTCAATTTTGATGTACAGTTTATCGCCGCTGCTGGCATCTTGTCCCTGCTGGCTGGCATCTGCATATAGGGTGTAGTATTCACCGGGTTGAACTAAGGCAGCAAAGGGAGTGGTTTTTTCTTTGTTTGAATCATAAGCAGCAGTAATTAAGTAATCACCTGGTATTTGTCCTTTGGTGTAGAAAGCCAAGCGACCTTGGTGAAAAATATTATCGTCTACTGTGCCATTAGAATTTTGTTTGGCATTGTTGCTGGTACTGTGTGCGCCAAGAGTGAGATCACCAAGACCTACTAAAATCCAGTCCCTTGCTGCGGGTATTAGCCAAGGGCGTATTTCATCCGTTAAGCCATTACCATGATCGAACTTTACGGTTAATTCACCGGTTTGAGTGGTAGGTTGTAGACGAATGAAAGCGATGCCATCTCCTTCAACACGATAGCTTAGCTTATTGGTATCGCTGAGAGGATTAATGTCGTATTCACTGCGCTGTAGCAGTTCAAAGGGCTCTGATATTTGTATTTCACCTTGTGTGTTTTTACGCACAGGATAGCCATTTTTGTCTTTTAAACGCACGGCAATAATGGGTGTTTGAATACCGTCGGCTATTAATGTACTCATTTCAGGAAGCAGTTCCACGTGAGTTGGTGCACCCGAGAAATAGATACTTTGTGCTAAGTAATCAATGACCTGATCGTTGCGGTCGAGTATTTCGGCAACAAAATTATTTTCACCTTCTTCAATGTTTATGCCGCGCCATTCACTAACAGATACGGCTTTATTTTTGGCGCGCTTAATGCCTTCAAAATAAATGCTGTGCACTGCAACACCGTTTAAGGTTAACCGTACACGATTATTTTTTGGATGCTGTATCAAAACATTGGTGGCAGAAATGTCTGGGCTGAACGCTAGCGGTGGCCAAACCCAATTTTTTTCAATGTTTTTATCTGCAAACCACGCATCATTGATAATTGGTTGCTGTTGAATGTGTATTTGATTCTCTGGGTTGTTTGCCGCTGTAGCTTGAATAATGTCTAAGCCAGGAATTAACGTTTCGGTTTTGGCTATTTTTACATCCATATCTAAGCTGGCCAGCTCGACATCGGCATTGGCTTTTAAAACACGCACTTCTACGCGTCTATTTTTAGCTCGGCCTTCGGTTGTCCCGTTACTAACAAGGGGAGATGACTTACCTAAACCGTTGATCTTGATTTTTTCTATTGGTAAACCGATTTGCTCGGAAATATACTCAGCAACCGCAGACGCACGTGCTTCGGATAAAGCTTTATTGTCGGCATAAATATGCTGATTGCGTTTAGCGATGGGCACATTATCGGTGTGGCCACTTACAGCAATTTCTAAGTCTTTTAAACCTTCTAGGGTATTAATCACATCAGACAGGTTGTTTTTATCTTCTGCGGTTAAGACGTTTGATAACGACTCAAACTTGGGATTTTTTAATGGGTCAGCTTTGCCATCTAAAGGAGGAACGAATAAATTTAAGCGGGTTTCTGCTAAGGGGGTGCTGTCTTTTAAAATGGGGCCAATTTCATAGTGCAAAATTGCCCGTGCCGCCAAGGTTCCTTTTTCGGCATTGGCGGTAATAAAGGCGCTGAATTGTATTTCGTGTGACCACTCTGTGGGTTTATCACCAAGTTGAATAAATACAGTATTGTCACGGTATTCATAAGGATAGGGAGCGCCATCAAGGGTTAAGCTAGCAGCTTGCATAACCACCCCTTTTGGTAATCGAATCTCTTCGATAACGTTATTTAAAGCAACGCCAGAACCGCCCACGTTTGCGGTATATTGGACTTTTTTATCAACCAGTGAGTTATTCTCGGCTAACCGCTCTGCTGGTGATAGCGGTACTAATTGATTGAATAGCGTCTGCAAAACATCGCCGTTTTCAGGTTTTTTCGGTTGTACATGAAAATCAGCTCGCCATAATGTTCCCGGCTGAACGTCGATAAATTGAGAGTAACTTTGCCCTGCATGAAAAAAGTCTTTATCACAGGCCACTGGTTCTAAATAAGCAGGCAGGGTGGTGGTATCTAGTTGAACGACGTGAGCGCCTGGTTTTAACCCTTCAAAATGCCAGCGGCCTTGTTCATCAGAAACGACATAACGGCCATCTTCCATTAAAATTCGGACACCCTCAAGGCCTTCAGCATCTAGATTGCCATCACAATCATCTAGTATGATGCGACCAAACACTTGTGCTTTGTCGCGCATTAAATCATCGCGAATATCAACATCAGCACTGGCAATATTGGATTTTAAAATAGGGTGAGAAATTTCAACGACATTGGTTAATTTCCCTTTTGCAGTTGCAGACACTTGGCTGATATAGGTGACTTTAATAACTTGTAATGGTGTTAGTGTTGGAAAGTTCACGACAATTTGTTGGCCGTTTTCACTGATTTCAACGTCGCTATAGGTTTCACCATTGACCTTTAGTGAACCTTTTACGAAACGCAAACCAACCGGTAAGGTATCAATTAATTTTAGATTGCTGATTGTTGCATCTATGTTGGTCATAGATATTTCGAAAGGCACAAAGTCTGCAATACCTACGGTTGCTTTAGGGGTACTTTTGTTTATCAAAATACGATCAAGCAGTGGGTCTAAGGGAATATCGGCGTTTAATAACAGATTGCTGCTGGTTTGAGCAGTTCCTTTTGATAAAGGGGTTAAATTAAACGGTGCATTTGGCAATGTTTGTAGTACAAGATCACTGCTTTTTGCAGGAAATTGATAGGCAAACGTATTATTAACCTCAATACGGTATTCACCATTGGGCACGTAAGGAAAACGATAGCTTCCTGTTGGAAAATCGTAGATTTTTCCGCTGCTGTCTTCAACCTTTGCCCCAGACTCTATGACCGATGGAAAAGCACTGATGCCATCATCACCAAAAATACGAGCGGGTAATCCCGTGGTGTTATCGATTAATCGAATAGTGACACCATCAACCAGTTCACCGGTAAAGGCGTTGAATACTTTGTTATAACGGTCAAATACGTTGGTGGTATTAACGGTGTCTTGTTGATCTTGTTGATCTTGGTAGTTAACTGTTAACTCGCTGCTGGGTGCTAGATCTAGCAGGCAGTCTTGTAGAGTAGCTTGAGCAGATGAACGGGTTTGGATAATGCCGACAAATTCACCGCTATCGGCTGTTGTTTCAAATAATACTAATGTTTCTGTATCACTTGGATTGGTTGCGATTAATTGTACCGTTACGCTATCAATTTGGTTGTTATTGATATTTTCATCTTGGTCAACAACACGCACAATTAATGGGTTTCCTGCTTTGAATATATCTGCATTGAGCGCCGGAACTAATGCTGGCAATGTCAAAGCTGAGCCATCAGCGTAAGTTAATGCGGTGGCACTACCGCTCACTGCTGAACTGCATTGAGATTGAGTTACTTGTAAGTCTTTGTTTTTATAAGAATCGTTGACTGGTCCCCAAACATCCAAAGTTGCTGGTGTACCTGGGGCTGGCGGAGCTTGGTTAGCAAAGCTATCAACAATAAAAGGTGCGTCACTTGATTGTGTGTATGCAACTCCGTTGTAGCGATAACTCACAGAAGCGTCACTGTTTAAAGTATCGCCTGGCTCTAAGGCAAAAACGGGTTGAGATAACAGTAGAGAAAATAATACGAATAAAACAACAAACACACTCATAAACTGTTGAGTCGCACACTGGCTCAACAGTTTATGAGTAAATTCGTTCTTATCAGAAAGGTTTGCATGAGAAAATGACGCGCACTCACGCATCTCAGAGCAAATGCTCTGTGATGCGCCAGGACGAGTTGAACTTAATGCATTCATTAAGGAAGCGTTACTTCAAACGTTGTAACAACCGTACCGTTATCGGAACCATTTTTGGCCGTAGCGGTAACATTTGGAAAGGTTAGAGTAACAACATTGTTGCTGGTATCGGTGAGTGCTATAACATTAGATAGACTTACCGCTGCTGCACCGTTTATTGATTGCATATAGCTATTAGTATTGATATCACTTTCTGAAAATATGCTCGGCATGGTGTCAGAAAGGGTTAATGCGGCGTCTTTTGAGCCACTGTTGGTGACCGTAATGGTGTACTTTAAAATAGCACCAGGAATCGCTTTAGGCTGATAACCCGCCGGTGGATTTGCGCTTAGACTGATAGGATCGCTTACAACTTCTACTGTTTTAGCTAGGGCAATGTTAGCTCCTACATAGGTGTAGGTAATGGTTTGCGATTGTGTAGTAATAAAGTTGCCATCAGCATCGGTTTCAGCAACCGTTTGAGCTATGTCTTTATTCCAAGCTTCTGTTGCAGGGGTGGGTACAATGGGATCGCCAACGGTGCCAAAGCTCGCATCGTTTTCAATTGCAGAGGCATTAAATACGATTTCTTGAGTGGTTCCATCGACTCCTTGTTGTGGAGTGTAAACGGCTAAGAAGTTTTCAATATGGCCATCAAAATTAGCGCTACCATCGTTTTGCAACAACGAAATCTTCCCCGTGATTTTGTTACCGTCTGTTTCTTCGTTAGCGTCTAAGATGCCATCTCCGTTTAAATCAACGTAGTAAACAACATCAGTTAAGTTGGCTAATGTGTAATCAATCGGTGCATTACTGTTGTTGGTTAAGGTAAATCCAACAGTGGTTTTTTCACCAACGGGGGCATTGCTTGCGGTGGTGTTTGGCGTTAGGTTGAATTTAACCAAGCGATCGACTTTAAAATCAGCCGTAGCAGGAGTGGCCGTCACAGTTGCGCCACCGGCTACCGAATAATTTAATTGTGCGGTGTTGGTAATCAGTTGGTTATAGGGTGTTTCTGCCATGGCAGAAGCGCTGGCAACCGATGCGGTTATGGCCAAGGCTATTAGTTTAAATCTCATATTTTATTTCTCACTTTTCAAATTTTTTATTGGATTTTGACAATGTATTGCACAGTTACGGCATCGCCTGCCGCTAAGGGCTGCTTTAGTGTCCAGCGCAGCTGACTGTAATCAGACGCTTCTGCTAAAACACGCTCACCTTCTTTTTCAATAAAAAGCGCACTTGCCTGTGCAAAGGTTTTTCCGTTATCGGTAGAAAATTCAATCAGCGTATTTAGGCCTTTTGCAGAACCAGCTTGATACACGGTATTTTCTGGAATTGGGTTTGCTATCACGATATTCTCAGCGGCTTCTGAACCTTGGTTAGTAACTTCAATTTGATAACCAACGCGTTCACCCGGCAGCAATTTATCCGGTTGCTGCCATTTGTCTTGTGAACTGCCATCTGAATTAGTAACCGTGATTACTTCAAAAACAGTATTGGTTAATGTGACTTCTGCACTCGCCAATACACTAAAAAATGAGAGGCTGAAGGCAAAGGTGATTTTTTTAAACATTTAATACTCCTTATCTAATTAGGGTTAGTTGTTTATAACTGCGTCTAATAAAATGGCGTATTCACCTGGCGCTACATCACCCAGCGCTACTTTCACTGATGTTACGGTTCCGGTATTAGGAATTGTTTCGGCGTTATCACCATCGCTATTGGTATCGGTTAATGCAGTAAAGTTAGAATACGTTGCCGGTGTTTTGGCTGGTAGGGCAGGTGCAATGTAAGTAGGAGTATTAATCACACTACCAATTGCTTTCTGCAGGCGTAAACTTTCTGCAACGTAGGTCATGTTGTTCGGGATAATATCGCTGATGCTTAGTGCTGTTGCTGAATCATTTTCAACCGTTACTTTAATGAAGTAAGTCACCATGGCACCGGGAATTTTTTGATCAGTAATTGTATTGCTGTCGTTCAGTTGTGCACTTGAGCCTAAAATGGACTTATTGATAAGCACTTCTAATGATTGACTCGGATCAAACGTAGTAACTTTGAGTTCTGTACTGGCGTCATCGCGACCTTGGTCTATAGCAATAATTGCATTGGTTGAATCTGTTCCTGCACCGGTAATAACCGTTCCAAACGGAGACTCGCTGGCTTTAATTCCGTTTGCTTCTGTTTGTGAAATAACGGTTAAATCAAGATCGGTTAAGCTATTTAATACCGAACCATTAGGCACATCGGTAACGATATAAACCGTGATAGAAGCATCTTTTAAGATAGTAATGTTGTCGCCAGTGTAGAGCGTTTCATTAATATTATTAGGATCAAAACTTCCATCTGATGATGCATTATCAACGTAATAAATTGTTAAATCGTTGTTGTTTAATGGCAATTCGTTAGTGGTACCAATGGTGCCCAATAGTTTGAATTCTTCAGTGCCGTTACCGGTGTTTGTCACTGTGTAGGTCACGGCAACGTTGTCATCACCATTGGTAATATTGTTGCTGGCGTTGGCTGCAGTTACATTTACGTTAACAACCTCATCGACTTTAAAACTAACGCTAGCCGCTTCGCTAACACTGCTGCCATTTCGAGTAAAACTAACCGTGGCTGTGTTGTTAATTGAAGTACCCGCTTCGGTGCCAACGGCAAATGCCTGAGCACTAAAAAGTGTGCTGGATAAAACTACGCTAGAGGCGAGTAATTTGCTGATTTTTTTCATATTTAATTACCTGGTTCAATGAATATTTGGTTGTGTTTGCCGTATTGCTTTAGTGATGAATGTAGCCGTTTAAACGAATGCTGGCCTAAAGGGCAGTAACTTTGTCATTCAAGTTGCACTCGAAAACGAACGGTGAATTGAGTAGCTGTTTGTCCGACAGCCGGTGCTAAGAATGTGCCTTTGGGTTTTATTCTGAAATGTGTGATGGCTCGGTCGATGCCATTACTATCTGCGATGGGGCTGTAATTGAAAGAGGCGCCATTATCGTTAGAAAATTCGAGGTCATCATTGCTACTATTCAAGGCAATAAAGTTGTAATTTAAACCACTGTTTGTATTACTGGATAGTGATAAAACGGGGCCTTGATTGTCGACATCATCAAAGTCATTGACCACCATGAATGTATTACTGGGTAGGGCATCACTGATAATTATAGAATCAGCTTGGGCTACACCAGGACCACTATTTTTTGCCGACAAGGTGTAGGTTAAAATGGCACCGGGTAAAGCTTTGGAAAAATTATTAGCAGTGTTTTTGCCATGAATTGGATCAGCGTAAACCGAGACAGACTTTTCTAAAATAATGTTAGTCAGCGGTTCACTTACCTTAACCATTAACTCACTGCTGTGGCTGATTTCGTTTTCTGTTCCTTCAAACCCAGTGATGATTATTTTCCAGTCACCCAGTTCGGCATCGTCAGCAAGTTTGTAACTGAATTGATAAGTTTTTGTAGCAGCACCGGAGTCAGCCAAAACGGTCATGGCTTGTTGATCTATCAATCGGGTGTTGTTTGAATCAATAATCACAATATTGGCAGAGGTGATATCGAACGAACCAAAGGGATCACTGATAACGGCCTCGATAGAAAGAGTATCTTGCGGCGAGACGTGTATCGGTTGTTCAGTATTTTCAGCGCTATCGTTGGTGCTATTTGATTGGGTTTTAGTCACAGTAATCTGATCAACATTAATCACAGTGGCCGCTGGCAAGCTTACCAAACTGAAGGGAGACTCGACATCTTGAGTACTTTCATTGGGATCAATCGAGTATATGCGGAGGCTATCAACTGCATAATCCGAATCATTAAAAATGCGCACTGTCAGGGTATCGCCCTTATTAATAGTGGGCATACTGGTTAGAGTAATAGGAAATTCAAATAGTGCGACGTTATCACCGTCTACAGCTCTTGAAGGAACAGTGATTTGCTGCTGTTGTTCGCCAATAACAGTATTGTTATGTAATAAACTAACGCGAACATTATGACCCCAGGACCCAGATAAGTAATCGTTTTGCAAAAATAAATAAACGCTCACGGACGAGCTGGAAAAACGAAACTCTTGCTGAAATTCAGGCTCAATAACATAGTTAATTGAACCTAAATCAGTAATGCTATTAAACGCTGAAGAAGTCGGTTGTATTCGGCTTAAAGTTGAGGATTGGCGAAGGTAGAGTGGTTTGTTACCACTGGCAGGGTTCGCCGTTTGAGAGATATAAATAGCCGGTGATTGCACTTCGACATCAGCGGCTAAGCCAGAAATTGTTGCAGTGTTGATAATCACACTGTCGTTGCTGGCTTGGGCATCAATGGTGGCGTCAATCACTATGCTAGCAATAGCGTTCGCGGCAATTGATATATTATTAACGGTTATTCTACCGTTACCATTATCACCATTTGGCGCTGCCAGTACATTAATATTGGCACCACTAGGAACACTTACCACATCAAAAGACGATATATTTTCGGGTAAATGATCGACGACGCTGATGCCTGAAACAGACACGCCATTTGATTCTTTGAGGTCTATTTGATATCTCAAAATATCCCCTGGCTGAACATTGCCTCCGTTTATATCGGTCACGGCTTTCGTTGAGTTTGCTAGGCTGGCAGAGATAACATTGTAAGTTTGTGAGCGGGTATTATTGGATAAAATATTGTCAAATAAGATTCCACTAACGGTAGCGGATAAGTTGACAGTATTTGCTGTATTTGGAGCAGCATACAAGCTAACCGATAGATTATTAGCACTAGAGTTTTTAGTGATAGCTGCATTATACGAACAAGTAACAGCGCTGCTGGTGGCACTGCAATTCCATTGATTACCAACAAAATTAGCTAACGTTAAATCGCTACTTAAAGGAATAACTACCTGTGTATTGGGTGGTGCCGTATTTGGGCCGTTATTTGTTACTGTGTAATTAATCGTGTTGCTGGCATCACGAATAAAACGCGATGGCCCTGATTGTTGGATCGAGAGTTCTGCAACGGGTTCGTTAGGAACGCTGATAATTTCAGCGGTTAAGAAAACAGAGTCTTGGCCCGTTGAATAAGTGGTTTGGACACTGGTTTTACCAGGAGTCAAAAGACTCCCAATAGGGTATTGGTCAATGTCGACACCGCTGGTAGTCCCTGTGACGTTTGAATAACCGTTAAATTGATTACCTTGCGGGTTATTTGAATCGGTTAAACTATTGTTTTCAAAGGTTAATCTTTCATTAAAGTTATTTCGTGCTTGTGAGTTTCCTGCATCACCTTCCCAGGTAATGTGAGCATGCTTTCCGCCTAAGGTCGCAGCATTTTGGGCAATAACAAAATTATCGGGGATGAGCACTAGCTGACTTCCCCAAAAGTTTTTAAAACCATCAAATATATTAATCACACGTATGGGTTGATTAGCATTTTCATAAACAATGGTTAATGCCCAGCCGCCATAGGCAATGGAAGTATTGCAGTAAGCACTGCTGCCATCAAAATCAACTCCAGAGACTGTGTAGGTTGTTTGCGAAGCAGAAGAAACAAGGTTGGTCACATCGGCTTTTGAGCTGTAATACTCAAGGCCTTGATACATTTCAACATAACTGACATCAGCATTAACGGTGGTGTTATTGAAAGTAGCACTAGAGTCCACGGCACCAGAGCCGGACCAATAAAGGTACGCAGCTTTAACGGTTGAATTTGAGGGAAGGTTAATATTGCCAGACGACTGTCCGCCAGCAACTAACGCACAGGTGTTATTGGATCTGCGTAATGTATTGCCAGTCAGTTCAAACGACATATTACCGGCAAAGCTGTGGCGAAGAATAACTTCTTTCGCAAAAGTAGATTCAGAAAAAGTGAAAAACAGTACTGCAGAAAACAGCCATTGCAGAGAAACAAAGCGAGAATGGCATTTAGCCGAGCACAGTTTTGCTAGTGTGAAAAACACACATTTAAGCAATTGCTGTGATACTTGGCTCAATTTGTCTAGTTGTATAGGACTAGATTTTATGGGTCAATCAAGTGAGCGTCAATTTTACATCTGTTCACAATAATTGAATGTTACATTATGTAAACAATTGAAAGGCCTGGATTTTTCGATCTTTTACAAAGACAAGGTCTTGTTAATATCGATTCTCGTTAAATAGGTGCTTTTGACTGAAAAATTCTTTTTTTTCAGCATAAATATGAAAATAGTGACAAAAATTGTCAGTTGTTTGATGGAAAAAATAACAATGTTAAATATTGTAAAAGCATCCTTTTTAAAAGGTTTACAGTGGATTTTTTGTTTCAAAAGTACACTTTAATGACTCCTAATTCTTTAATGTGTCAGAAAATATTTTTTATTAGTAGCTGAATAAGTCAATAATTTGAATTAAAAGCCTATCTTATGAGAAGGCATTGGTCAGTAGGGGGCTTAGCTGTAAGTGTGATCTTGAAATTTTCAAACATTAAACAGCTTGTGTTAAAGCCAATTTTTTGATGAAGAAACCTTAATTAAAAACCTTATTTGTTTTGTTAAACGGTTTCTTTTTCATGGCTCTTTACAGAGATTTTAAAGCTGCTAAAGACGCAAGTTAGAGTGGTTTAATTAAGTGATGTAAAGCTGACAGTTTTACAAGTGCCGGAATAATGACGTTTTTTTGTGATTTTTAGTACGATGGTTTTGTTTGCGGGATAAAACCTCAGCATTAATTTAGCGATGCTGAGGTTTGTAATCTATTTATGTACTGTCTGATAAAGTATTTATTTGATTATTTTAGTTGAGAGTGCTGCAGTTGGTGTTCTTCACCTTTGTAATACGCTTCAACTCTTGGGTTCATAACTTTGAACCACAAAGGCGGAAATAACGCCAGTACTACCATAGTGGCATAACCACTGGGTAATTGTGGGCTCACATCATGATGACGCAGAACCTGATAGCGGCGTTTAGGATTGGCGTGATGATCTGAGTGACGTTGCAATTGGAATAAAAACAAATTGGTAAGCAAGTAGTTGCTGTTCCAAGAATGCTCGACTGTGGTGCGTTCATAACGACCATTTTCTAACTTTCTTCTGTGTAAGCCATAATGCTCAACATAATTTATAATTTCTAATAAAGAAAATGCGACAAAACTTTGAGCAAAGAAGTAGCCTACGCCAGCCCATCCCCATAAAGCGCCGCAGATACCTGCAAAAATAAAACTGATCCCATACCACCATATTAATTCATTGCTTAGGCTGAATAGGCGTTTGTTTTTACGTTTTAATTTTTTTGCTTCAAGTTTCCACGCGTTTAAAAAATTGTGCCAATAGGCGTGGGGTAAGAATCGATACAGAGATTGTCCATAACGTGAAGAAGAGGCATCTTCAGGAGTAGACACATGCACATGATGACCACGTACGTGTTCAACTTTAAAGCCACCGTAAGTCACACAAGAAAACAGCAGTCCACCCGTCCATTGTTCAATCAATGGGTCTTTGTGGATCAGTTCATGACCCACATTAATTGCCACAATTGCACCTACGGTACCAACCGATAAAATCCAACCCAGTTGACCTACCCAACTTAATTCAGCCGACATTAATATATGACCGCCATAAAAAATTGTGGCCAGCTGCATGGGTAAACAGAGTAGGGTTAATATGCGATAAAAAATTTCTTTGGAAAGTTGAGGTACTTGAACTTCTTCATCTGGGTTAACCGGATCTTGGCCTATCAAATGGTCTAAAAACGGTACAATAACAAAAACAAATATCACCGTGGTAAAGGCGAACGCGTCTTTATAACCAAATTCATTACCCAACCAAACTGATGCGAGCAAAATAATTGAGGGTAACGTAACAAGAAGATAAGCATATTTTTTGATCTTAATAATCAAATCAAGATCCTTATGCTGGCTGGGTAGTTTTGTTGATCGCGCTTGAGTAATGCTCATGGCATGCTCCCTAATCGATTTCTTTTTATTTTTTTCGTTTTTTTGTATTGGTTATAAGTATTTGCAACGTTTGTGCAGCTCTTTGACAGCTTCTTGCAAATCTTATTGTAGGATTGTAGGACAATATAGAATATTAAGCAATAGTCTAATGAATGTAAGTCAGTTAGATTTAGCTGTGATTGTTGGGGATCTATCTGAGTGTTTTATGTACAAGTTGGCAGTAAATACGTCGAATATTGTTTTAAAACAGCTTTTGCTAATGAAAAATAACCAAAAGAGCAGTAATCCTCTGCCAAATAAACCTTATAAAAATGAGGATACCGCTTTAGTTAAGGCTTCCAGCGCTAAGTGGCTGTGTTAGAATCGGTTTATATTCACACTTATATGATTATATGGTCGATTCCATGAGTTTTAATGCCCCCAAAAGCATGGCAGAACAAATTGCCCAACACCTTGCAAATCAGATCATTTCTGGAGAGCGTATTGCTAATGAGCGTATTCAAGAAATAAAAGTTGTAGAAGAACTTGATGTGAGTAGAGGCTCTGTCCGAGAAGCCTTGCTGTTAATGGAAAGGCGTCACCTGGTTGAAATAGCACCAAGAAAAGGTGCGATGGTTGCCGAAATTAATTCTCGTTCTGTCGAAAATTTGTTTGATGTGTTTGGTGTGTTGGTAAGTCGCTTGGCAGTATTGGTTGCTGAGCGTTGGCAGGGGCAAGAGTTAGAACCTCTTGTTGAGCACTTATTACGCTTACAAACGATGGCCAACCAAGAAGATCGCGAGGAGTTTATGACGCAGGTCTTTGCCCTATTAAATATGGCTTATCCCTTGGCTAAGAACGATTATTTGCACGAGTTGTTGTCAAACCTTCAACCGGCCGTACATCGTTGCTATGCATTAGCTCAACGTTACAAGCCCAATGATGGTCAAGCTGCTGTTACATTTTTTACCGCACTTATGCAAGGCGTGACACAGAGAAAAGCTGAAATTTTGCCAGATGCTGTTAAACAATATTTTGATCATCAATTAACGTTAGTGATTGCTGCCTTAGAAGCTGAGTAATAGCGATTGGCAACGTTAACTCACAAGAAAACACTACAATAATAATTAACTAGGAAAAATAGGTATGCGCCTTAAGGCCATCAAACTGGCAGGTTTTAAATCGTTTGTAGATCCGACCTATATACCGTTTCCAACCAATATGACGGCCATCTTAGGGCCAAATGGATGTGGTAAATCAAATACCATCGATGCTGTGCGTTGGGTTATGGGTGAAAGTTCGGCTAAAAATTTACGCGGCGATTCGATGACAGACGTTATTTTTAACGGTTCGTCACAGCGTAAACCTGTAGGTAAAGCCAGTGTTGATCTTATTTTTGATAACTCAGATGGTACTTTAAAAGGTGAATACGCTGCATTTTCAGAAGTGGCTTTACGCCGCCAAGTTACCCGCGAAGGACAATCAACTTATTATTTAAATGGTACTAAATGCCGTCGTAAAGACATTACCGATATTTTTTTGGGAACTGGCTTAGGTGCACGTTCATATTCAATTATTGAACAAGGAATGATTTCACGATTAATTGAATCAAAACCCGAAGAATTAAGAGTATTTATTGAAGAAGCAGCAGGCATCTCAAAGTATAAAGAACGTCGCCGCGATACTGAAAATCGAATGCGCCGTACTCACGAAAACCTAGAGCGTTTACACGATATTCGTGACGAAATGGAGCGACAATTAGCGCACCTTCACAAGCAAGCGCAAGCAGCAGAAAAATATAAGGAATATAAAGCGGAAGAGCGTTTGAAAAAAGGTCAATTGCTGGCAATGAAATGGCAGTTGCTGGATGTTGATTATAAAAAACGTGAATTGGAAATAGCTGAACTGGATATGCAGTTTGAAGCTAAAATGGCCCAGCAAACAGCCGCCGATGCAGCGATTGAAGAACGTCGAGAAAATCATCACGAGCGCACTCAAACGTTGAATAGTGCGCAAGCTAAATATTACGAAGTAGGCGCTCAAATTGCACGTCATGAGCAAAAACTGGAGCATCAGGCTCAAATGAGCTTGCAGTTATCTCAGGATTTGGCAGAAACAGAAAAAGCCATTTTGGATACTCAGCGTGCATTAGAAGAAGATCAGCTAAAGCTCGAAGATATTAACGAAGAAATCATGATGCTTGAGCCTGAGCTGGAAGTTTTACAGGCCAGTGAGGAAGCCGCCATTGAAGAACTCAGTCTTGCTGAAGAAACCCTGCAATCTTGGCAGTCAGACTGGGACGAATTTACACAAAAAGCCAGTGCTCCTGCCAGGCAAGCGGAAGTTGCCCAGAGTCGTATTCAAAGTTTAGAACAGCAGATAACCCGATTGCAGCAACGAACTGAGCGTTTAGATGAAGAAAAGCATCAGCTGACATCTAACCCCGAAGCTGAAGAAATCCTAATGTTGCAAGAGCAGATTTTAGAACACGAAATGCAACTTGAGGAACAGCAAGCGATTGGAGAAACGTTTGGTGAGCAAGTGAATGCTCAGCGTGACAAAATTGAACAATTACGCCGCCAATTAGATGAAGGACGCAGTGAATTACAACAAGTACAAGGTCGAAAAGCCTCTTTAGAAGCTTTACAGCAGGCGGCGAAAGGCGAAGGTAATACTGCTGTTAGTCATTGGCTAGAAAGTCATCAGTTATCCCGAAAAAAACGTTTGTCAGAAAAAATTCATGTTGAAAGCGGCTGGGAAAAAGCGGTCGAAATGGTCATGGGTAATTATTTACAAGCGGTTATTGTGGATGATTTAGATCCTGTACAGCATTGGTTAGACGGCTTAAAAGACGGTGAAGTTATCATTTGGGCCAGTGACGAGGGAGTTGCCCCCACCGTGATGACGAATCATTTGCTGTCGTCCAAAGTAGCCGGTGATGAGGGTGTTTGTGCGTTACTGAGTTCTGTTCAAACGGCCACGGATTTAGCAGATGCTTTGTCCCGTTGTCATCAATTGGCTGATCATCAATCGCTTATTACTGCAGAAGGGCTTTGGATCGGTAAATCGTGGTTGCGAGTTGCTAAAGATGGTGATGGCAATGGCGGTATTCTTGCTCGCCAACAAGAGCTTGAAGCGCTAGATATGCGTTTTGAAGAATTAGATATTAATGTCGAAGAGTGGGAGGTTGATCTAGATGCAGAGCAACTAAAACTGCGTAATATGGAGCAGCAGCGAGAGGTTCAGCAAAAGGAAATGGCGACTTTTGCTCGCCAGTTGTCAGAATTCCAATCACAGTTGTCGGGTAAGCAAGCCCGTGCTGAACAATTAGCTCTGCGTATAGACAAAATTAATGCAGAGCTAGTAGAAGTAAATGAGTTACAGGTATTGGAACGTGAGCAAGTCAGCGAGGCACGCATGCAATGGCAAGAAGCCATGGCGAATATGGATCAAGATGCCGATCAGCGCAGTCGCCTGCAATCTCAGCGCGAACAAGCTACTCATCGTATTGAACAAGCGCGTATCACTGCTCGTCAACAAAAAGATCAGGTTCACCAGCTGCAATTGCGTTACCAAGGCCTAATGAGCCAGCAGCAAGGCTTAGCGCAAGCTGTTGAGCGTTTACATCAGCAAATGCAACGCAGTCAAGCGCGTAAAGCGCAGATAGAGCACAATCAAAATCGTGATCATGATTCTGATCTTGAAGAATTAAAAATGCAGTTAGAAGAGCTGTTAGAAAAACGCTTGCATGCAGATCAGGTAATGACGGAAGCTCGACATCAATTAGAGGCTGTTGATGCAGAGTTGCGCCAATTTGAAAAAGACCGAGCTGTAGCCGAAAAAGCCGCTTTGGATTTACGCACTCAACTAGAGCAGGTGCGAATGGAAACGCAGTCATTAGAAATTCGTCGAAACAGTATTGTTGAGCAATTAACAGAAGACGATTTAACACTCGACGCAGTCTTGTCTGGTTTACCAAGTGAGGCAAATATTCAAGCTTGGAGTGAAGATCTTGAGCGTATTGCTGATCGTATTCGTCGTCTAGGAGCCATTAATTTAGCGGCAATTGATGAGTATCAAATTCAGTCTGAACGTAAAGTGTATCTGGATACACAACATGAAGATTTAGAAAAAGCATTAGCGACTCTTGAGAGTGCCATTCATAAAATTGACCGTGAAACTAAAACACGTTTCAAGGAAACTTTTGATAAAGTAAACTCAGGTTTGGCAGAGTTATTTCCAAAAGTATTTGGTGGTGGTCATGCCAGCTTAGAGATGACAGGCGATGATTTATTAAGTACAGGAGTGGCGATTATGGCTTCGCCACCCGGTAAAAAGAACAGTACCATTCATTTGTTGTCGGGGGGCGAAAAAGCGCTAACGGCGATCGCTTTAGTTTTTTCTATATTTCAATTAAACCCTGCACCTTTTTGTATGCTGGACGAAGTTGATGCTCCCTTAGATGATGCTAACGTTGGTCGTTATGCTCGACTAGTAAAAGCCATGTCAGAAAAGGTACAATTTATCTATATCACCCATAATAAAATCGCCATGGAAAAGGCCGATCAATTAATGGGTGTAACTATGCACGAACCGGGTGTTTCTCGATTGGTATCTGTGGATATTGAAGAAGCTGCAAAAATGGTTGAGGCGTAATGAAATATAATCGACAAGAGTTTAAGGATATTATGGATATTATGGATAAAAGAACCCTAAAAAGAACCCTAAAAAGAACCACTAAGAGGGTGAGAACGTGGAGCTAAATCTACGAACAGTTTTGGTCATACTGGGAAGTATTATCATGTTAGCCATTCTTATTGATGGTTTTCGTCGTATGCGTAGAGCGCGGCAAGAAGCACTAAAAATTGACGTGCAAGATGATTTTAAGTTCCCAGAAGATACTTTTGCTTCTGAGTTGCCCAATGGGGGTGCAAGAATTATCGACAGTGATAAGCAGCACAACGAAGACTTTGATGGCAGTGAAGCTTTTAACCAGCAATTAGATGATTTACCAAGCTTGTCGGCTTTGGCTGATATTAATGATCAGCATGCAGAGATTATTGCAAATGATGATCATAACATTAAGGATGAATCGTCTACGCCCGCGTCAACTAACAGTCAATTTGTAAGCGACGATTTTCAAGCCAATGATTTCCGTGCTAAACCTACGGAACAAAATGAAGATCATTTAGATGAAACCATAAGCACAACAGACTCACCTGTTTCTGAATCTCAACAGAGTGATACAGCAAATATCGAAACTCATATTTCTCATCAAACCCAGCCGTTAAATTTAGATGAACATGTTCCGCTGTTAATGGATGTAGAAGAGTTAGGTGAAGAAGCACCTGTTACCGATAACATCAGTCATGAGGCGCTAGAAGTTGCAGAATTAACGGCAAAAACCTCCGAGGCGTTTGATGCTGAAAAAAATACTGATTCGAAAGATTTCAGTATTAATACAAAACAGTTGGCTGAGGATGTTCATGTTGATAATAGAAACGCTGATAACAGCACTGTGGAAGTTGACGGTAAAATTGAACCCTTGACTGATGATGGCTTGGATGGAAATAACTTGGTTGAGGATAGCTTGGTTGTAGATAGCTTGGTTGTAGATAGTTCGGATGTAAATTCGGCTTCTACTAACAATAGCGCAGGATTATCCCATACCGAGCCCTTAGATAATGGCACCGCTCAAGTGCAAGAAGATGAACTTGATGATGGTCGCCAACAAGCTGCCGACATGTTAACACAAGCTGCTTATGCCCCAGTGAAAAAACCTGGGCCTAATGCTGAAGTTCTTGCTGATCGAAGTGCCGCTAGTCTGGTATTGATAACCCATGTAGTGCCTCACGACGACGAAGGTTTTTGCGGTGAAGATATCTTGTATTTAGTAAATAACTGTGATTTACGCCATGGCGAAAAAGGCATTTTCCATCGTTTTGAACAAGAAAATGGCGAAGGCCGTGTGCAATTTTCTATGGCAAACTCCTTTAACCCCGGTACGTTCGACCCAGAAACATTACTCCACGAGCGTATTCATGGGGTTAGCCTTTTTATGAGCTTACCCGGCCCAGAGAAAGCCATGGATGCTTTTGAAGCTATGTCTGAAATGGCATCGGTTATTGCGCGTAATTTGGGCGGGGAAGTACACGACGAAACTCACAGTATTATGGCATTACAAACCATTGAACATAATCGTCAGCAGGTGCGTGACTTTGTGCGTAAACAAAAACTGGCCAGCAAATCTTAATGATGTAAACCCCAAATTGCAGAAAAGACACTTGTGCCATTAACCAGCAACCGTATTAAAGCAGCCATAACAATATGACGATTCCAGCGGACGTATTAACGCGTATCCAGCAATTACGTGAGCAACTAAATGCTTACAGCCATCAATACTATGTGCTCGATGCACCCACTGTTCCGGACGCCGAATACGACCGTTTATTTCGTGAATTACAATCGTTAGAGGCCGAACACCCAGACGCCATAAGCAACGATTCACCTACCCAAAAAGTCGGCGCTGAACCCTTAGCCAGTTTTTCGCAAGTGACTCATGAGCGTTCCATGTTGTCACTTGATAATGCGATGAATCAAAATGAATTAATTGACTTTGAACGTAAGGTGAGGGCCCGCTTAAAAACAGGTTCTGATCTGGATTTATCTCAAACCCTTGAATATGCTTGTGAGCCAAAATTGGATGGCTTAGCTGTGAGCTTGTTGTACGAAAATGGGCAGCTTACACAAGCAGCGACCCGGGGGGATGGAACTACCGGAGAAAACATTACTCTTAACGTTCGTACAATAAAAAACGTGCCTTTGTCATTGCGTGGTTCCTTAGCTAACAGCGATTACCCTGAACGGATCGAGGTACGAGGTGAAATTTATATTCCAAAAGCAGGTTTTGAAAAGCTCAATCAAGCTGCTCGTGCTAACGGCGCAAAAGTCTTTGCGAATCCTCGCAATGCGGCTGCCGGTTCTTTGCGCCAATTAGATTCTCGTATTACCGCCCAGCGCCCTCTGGAGTTTTGTGCCTACAGTATCGGCGTAGTATCAGACGAATTTGAATTACCTAAAACCCACAGTGAAATTTTGAATTGTATCAAACACTGGGGTCTTAAAATTAATAGTGATATGGCGGTTGTTCAAGGTATTGATGCGTGCGTTGCTTATTTTACCCAAATGGGTGAAAAGCGTGATGCTTTAGATTACGACATTGATGGTATCGTTTTTAAAATAAATGATCTTGGGTTGCAAGAACGCTTAGGCTTTGTAGCTCGAGCCCCGCGCTGGGCTATCGCGGCGAAATTTCCTGCACAAGAAGAAATCACTACTCTTGAGGGCGTAGATTTTCAAGTAGGTCGAACGGGTGCTTTAACCCCAGTAGCGCGCCTAAAAGCCGTTCATGTTGCCGGTGTCATGGTCAGTAATGCCACCTTGCACAACATGGATGAAGTAGCCCGTTTAGGGGTGAAAATTGGCGACGAGGTGATTATTCGTCGCGCCGGTGATGTGATTCCTCAGGTTGTGGCTGTGGTGCTAGATCGTCGACCAAATACGGTCAGGGATATTGTTCTTCCTCAAACCTGCCCTGTGTGCGGCTCCAATGTTGAGCGCATAGAAACCGAAGCGGTAGCGCGTTGCAGTGGTGGTTTGTACTGTGGCGCTCAGCGTAAAGAGGCGATTAAACATTTTGCCTCTCGTAAAGCATTAGATATAGATGGGCTAGGCAACAAGCTCGTTGAGCAATTAGTAGACGCAGGGTTAATTAACTCATTCGATGACTTGTTTCATTTGCAGTTAGATGAAGTAGCCAGCTTAGAGCGTATGGCCAAAAAGTCGGCACAGAATTTATTAAACTCATTGGAAAAAGCAAAAAATACCACCTTGGGGCGTTTTTTGTATGCCCTGGGGATTCGTGAAGTTGGTGTCACAACCGCGCAAAATTTAGCCGATCACTTTGGCTTTTTAGAGCGCATTGAGCAAGCTGACGAAGCGAGCTTATTGGCAGTCCCCGACATTGGTGAGATTGTAGCTAAACACATTTTAGCCTTTTTCAATGAAGAGCATAATAAAATCATTATCGAACAGTTGAGAAAAGTAGGTGTAAATTGGCAAGAGTCAGAGCCTGTATCTGCGGATCAGCAGGCCGACTTACCTTTAGCGGGTAAGGTGTTTGTGATTACAGGAACACTGTCTGAAATGGGGCGCGATGATGCTAAACAACATTTACAAGCCCTCGGTGCTAAAGTCACTGGCAGTGTGTCGGCAAAAACAGATTGTTTACTAGCGGGTGAAAAAGCAGGTTCAAAATTAACAAAAGCGCAATCTTTAGGCATTGATATTTTAGATGAAGCGGGCTTCATTGAGATGTTAAAGCAATACCTTGTTGAAGTGCTGTGATTTTGTTAACTATGTTTAAGCCACTTATTTTATTATTTGCTACTTTCACCTTGCTGTCTGGTTGTGCGACAGCGCCTCCTAAAAATCTAGACAATGTATGTGAAATTTTCGATGAGTATTATGACTGGTATAACGCAGCGCAAGAAGTCGAGCAAAAATATGGGATTCCCATTGGTGTGACGATGGCTTTTATTCATCAAGAATCAAAATTTGTTGAAGATGCTCGACCACCACGAGAATGGTTCTTATGGATATTTCCAGGTGACTACCCATCTACCGCATACGGTTACACACAGGCTTTAAACGGTACTTGGCGAGAGTATCAAAATGATACCAATCAATGGAGTGCTGATCGCGATGACTTTGTTGACGCGGTTGATTTTATTGGTTGGTACAACACACAAACTATTAAACGCACCGGTATTCAAAAACATGATGCATATCGCCTTTATTTAGCTTACCACGAGGGTGCTGGTGGCTATTTAAGAGGAACTTATAAACAAAAAGACTGGTTGATGTCGGTGAGCCGAAAAGTCGATCGTCGTGCGAAAATGTACAATAAACAGTTAATATCTTGTCGAGATACCCTTGATAGTGGTTGGCTGTGGCGTACTTTGTTTGGACAGTTGCCAAATACTGAGCCATTACCAACGCCTCCGTCATCATTTGCCCATCTGGCTACAGAGCCTGCGCTTATTCATTAAAAGTAGAGTTAATAATGTCAAAGTTGAATCGTTTGTTAAACAGCAATAAAGAATGGGCCGAAACCGTTAGCCGAGAAAACCCTGATTTTTTTTCTAATTTAAGTAAACAACAAAACCCAGAATACTTATGGATTGGCTGCTCCGATAGCCGGGTACCAGCCAATCAGATTGTGGGTTTAATGCCGGGCGAAGTATTTGTTCATCGTAACGTTGCAAATCAGGTAATTCATTCTGATTTAAACTGTCTGTCTGTGGTTCAATTTGCAGTTGAAGTGCTTAAAGTTAAGCACATTATTGTTACCGGTCACTATGGTTGTGGTGGCGTTCACTCGGCTTATAATGATTGCCGACACGGTTTGGTAGATAACTGGTTGAGCCATGTAAAAGATGTTCATTATAAGCACATGGATGAACTATCTCTTATGTCTGACGATGATGCTCGTGATCGGTTGTGCGAACTTAATGTGATGGAACAAGTGCGGAATCTAGCCAGAACAACCGTCGTCAGAGATGCTTGGAAAAAGGGCCAGTCGTTATACTTGCATGGGTTTGTTTATGGGTTAGATAATGGTTTGATCAATGATTTAGGCATTGATATTGGCAGTATTGATGACCTTAAAAATCAATTTATTAAATACTGATCAAACCTTAGTTTATAAATATTGAACTAATCCTTGATATTTAGTCGTAAATCGCAACCAGTTGGCGACTCAGCACTAATAAGGTGCCATCGGCGCTGTAAATTTTTGCTTCAGTATGGGCGTAACCATGATGTGCTTGTTTGATTTCTGCTTCGTAATACAACCAGTCATCTCCGGCAATGGGGTGTTCTAATAACGTTATCGGTTGGATAACCTCTAGATTCCAGCTAACCGTAGCGCACGGTGCAAACCCTTTTAGTTTTTGTAAAACAGTAGGTGGCCAGGCATCGATTAATGCGATTAAGTGAGCCTCAGAGAACTCTTCAGCCGGTTCTTTAAACCTAACCCAACCGGCTAGCTCATTTAACGGACTATTTGTAAATGGGAATCCGCCTTTACTGTATTCAAATTCAAAATGTTGAACAAACTCAGGTGTTAGGCCTTTAATGTAGTTTAGGCGTGTGTTGGTTCCTAGCTTTGGTAAATCTGCTTTATCTGCAGTTACCTGAATGCCAGAATCGCGCTCTAGACCAAAACAAGCGGTAACATGAGTTACTGTGCGATCATTTTGTATTACTTTAGCCGTTACTTGGCTAATCGATTTGCCGTTAGAAAGCAGTTCTTGTGATAATGAAAAGGGCGTAGCAGCCAAGGCCTGACCACTAAAATTAACAGATAAAGAACGTAATGGCCGTTCAACATCGACCAATTTGCGTGTTTGATTGAAAGCCAATGCAGCAGAAATTCCACCAAATAAGGTTCTGCCTTGTCCCCAGCTGGCATCGACTGTTGTATCTTGGGAAGTTAGAGATGATTTTAGCAGTTGGTCAAATGACATTGTTGGGATCCTATAAGCTCTATCGTTGAATCGATGCATGACGAATATTCAATCTATTATACGTTTTTCTGGTTAACTTGATCACATCAATACTGATAAAAGTTATAATCAACCATTTAACATAGTTAGTTATTTTTTAATCCAACAGGGTAAAGTAAAGGGTCATTTAAATGTCTATGGTTCCACCAACGCGCTTTTTTTCTCAAAAAATAAAACTCGCTATAAAAAAAGTAACGTTAACCACTGCTTTTGTGATTCTAGGGGGGTATTTATTATTAGCCTCATTAATCTGGGCGTTTTCACCAATAGCGGTTAATTATTTTATTAGCCAATATGTGAGCACTCATGATTTGGACTTGGCTTCTGAAACTCAGATTCGCTACAACCCATTTGTGTCAAAGTTAACTATTAATGATTTGTCCTTAAGCCATCAAGACACAATAGTGTTCTCGCTACCCACCTTGGTACTGCAAATTAGTATGTTTGATTTATTATCACAGCAGATTAATGTCGAGAAATTGTTGGTCGATGGTGCGTACTTGTTAGTTGATAGTCAGCCACAAATTTTAACGGTGGCGGGTTTATCTCTTGGCTCTGCAACAGAGCCTGCAAGTGGTAATGTAAAGCATAAAAAATCAGTTGCTCAATTAGAAGATACTCAATCAGAAAGCATTCAGCCCGAGGATGTTCAATCACAACAAAAACAGCCGCTACTGAACACATTGCAGTTGATCATGCCAAATATGCAACTCACTAACGCCAATATAGAATTGCACGCACAAGGCCAATCTCATGTGTTTCATATTGAAGACCTAACTATCAACGTTGCCAAAATCACTTCAAGATTACAAAACGTGTCGTTGAATATGTTAGCCCAGATCAACAACGCTGATGTCTCTTTGCAAGCATCAACGGAATTAACCAATCAACAGGGCGATATTCGCTTTAAAGTTGATGTGGCTGATGTGGATTTACAAAAATTTAAAGCGTTATTTGCACCCCATATCGCACTTGCCCGTGGTTTTATGAGTTATAAAGGAGCGCATGAAATACAACTTTCTCAACAAGGTTTGAGATTACAGGTACGTGATCTTTTATTGGCTACAGAGGGCTTAGAAGTTAACAAAAATGATATTCATTTGGCGTTATTAGAACAGTCTTTTTCAAGTTCAT
The DNA here is from genome assembly GCA_913061435.1 of uncultured Thalassolituus sp. Classification (GTDB taxonomy): domain Bacteria; phylum Pseudomonadota; class Gammaproteobacteria; order Pseudomonadales; family Oceanobacteraceae; genus Oleispira. Next base: position 81,126 of record CAJXUK010000010.1, read on the forward strand.
CAGTTACTTTCGACTTACCTTTGAATAAAAGTATCGTTACTGGCCCAGATAATGCTGAAAATCCTGTCATCAAGATTACGGGTGATGGCAGTATTAATTGGCAAGACTTAACTATTTTTAATCACACCTCTAATAAAACTTTAGCAGCTGTTGCGCATTTAGGTTTGCACGATGTCAGTTTTACCAGCAAGGCAGAAAAGGTATTGCTGAGCATTAATGAAATGCAATTAACAGATACCTTTTTCTCAAACAATACCGACAATGAAATGCCTGCATTGGCCTTGTTTAAAGAATTAATGATTGATGATATTGAATTAAATAATAATTCACTGAGTATGAATACTATTAATTTGGCAGGTTTACAGTCCAATATTCAATTAAACCCAGAAAAGCAAATCGAGAATTTAATAATCACTGCTAATGAGCTTTCTCAGGCGCTTGGTTTAAGTACTAAAAATGCATCAGCATCCCCAGGTTCGGTACCAGATTCGGAATTAGATTCGGAACCAAATTTAGTTTTAGACTCAGAAATTAATTCGGGTTTTGAGGCTGTCGAAGATCAAGTAGAATTTAACATCAAGTTTAATCAATTTTTGCTTACCGATAGCGCGACTGTTGAGTTTAGTGATCGCAGTGTATCACCTAATTATAATCGCTACGTCGAATTCAACGAACTCACTATTGGCCCTGTAGATACTTCAAAGCCTGCTGATAGCACTCAGATCAACGTTAAAGGTAGTAGTAATCAATACGCAACGTTTACTGTAGTGATTAAAGCAAAACCTTTTTTAGAGGCCGCAGAGTATGAAATTTTAGGGCAATTAAGCCAGATGGAATTAGCGGCATTAACAGCCTATGTTAAAGATGCTTTGGGCTATGAAATAGAAAGTGGCCAACTCGATTTAAATCTTGATCTGGTGCTAAAGGGAAGTGCAATACAGGGGGATTCACACCTGTTGCTGCGAGGTATTGAATTGAGTTCGTTAGAAAATTATGAAAAAAATGACAAGAGTAATGATAGCTACATTCCCTTTAATGCCGCTTTAGGTATGCTTAAAGATGGTGATGGTAACGTTGATCTTAATCTTCCTATCTCGGGGGATACCAGTCGTCCATCATTTGGTCTTTCTGGATTCGTAACCTTATTGGTTAAACGCGCGACCATCGCAGCGGCAAAAGATTACTTAACCATGACATTTGTGCCTTATGCGAGCTTAGTTAAAGTCGTGATCGCGGCGGATAAGCATTTATTAAAATTAGAAATCAACAATTTAAATTATCCGGCGACAGTTACTCAGGTAGGTGCTGATCACCAAGAATTTATAACGACGTTCACCGAGTTATTAAATGATAAATCGGATTTACAGATCAAGTTATGTGGTGTTTCAACTGCTGTCGATATTGGTAAGCAAGTAGGTGATCAATTAAGTGCGGTTGATATTGAAAATTTAATTAAAATATCCGAGCAGCGAGGCAGTATGTTTAAGCAATATATGGTTGAAGAAAAGCAAATTGAATCTTCGCGTTTATTATTGTGTAAGCCTCGCATCGATAATAGCTTTGAGGCTGTGCCGCACATAAAGTTTGAAACTTAAAGCAATCTTAAGCGCCTGTTTTAGCAGGCGATTAAGTTACGATTTGAGCAACATACAAATCGTAAATTAAATAACTAATCAGTGCGCACCAGCACAATATACCAATTATAAATACAAGCAGCGCAGTGCGCTGCTTGTCTTCTTCTCTTGGTTTTATACCCTTAAAGCGCATAGTCAGTTGAGCTGTAAGGTTCACAGAAGCAATGTTGGCAACCAGTAAAAAAGCAGCCCCTTTCGCTTCTGGAAAAGCCCCTATTCCTAAACAAATACCCAAGGTTACAGTAGGCGGTAATAACGCTACAGCAACCATAACACCTACTAACACTGATGATACCCCAGTAGTGATCGAAAGCGCTGCCGCAGCACCTGATGCTAAGGCTAAAGCTAGACCATCGATACCGACACTGGTACGGGAAAGTAATTCTGTTGTTAATACGAGTTCTGGATAAAAAAACGAGACAACGATAGAGATAACTAGCGCGAAAGCAATGCCCACCACGAGTGTGCGCAAGGCATCTAAAGTACCGTTTACTTGGCCAAGTGTGGTAGATAAAGATAATGCTAGATTCGGCCCTAGTAAGGGCGCAATTACCATAGCCCCAATTATTACTGCCACATTATTTTGAATTAAGCCAATCGCGGCCACAATGGTACTTAAAAAAACCAACATCAGGTAATGACTATCAAGCTTTCCTTGGACCTTTAGTTGGCTTAATAAGGCTTCTCGAGAAATCGTAACATTACTGTTGCTGGTGCTGGTTTTTTCATAGGGTAAAGCAATCTCTAAGGGTGAGGCTAAAACACGAAAATTACTTTTTCCTTTCATTAATTTTTGCAATTGGTCGAGAATCTTTTGCGACTTAGATTTATCGACTAAGATTTTAATCGCAACCTGTTTTTCGCTGGAGCTGCTTAACCAGAAATCGGTGGCTTCGTTTTGTTTGGCGATACGAATGATCGCATCTTCATTAGAAGAGGGGGCAATAACTTCAATGGTGATCATGCTGATTAGAAATCCAAGTGTGTTTCGTTTTTCAGGTTAGCACTAAACGGCTGTAATGAGAATGTCAACGAATGCTCTACAATGGTGCGATCTGAACCATCAAAAACTTAATTAGCTAAAGTTGTGTAAAATTTTTGGGTAATAAAAAACCGGCTACTCTTTCGAGTGCCGGTTTTTTGCGTTGATTTTTATTTTCAGTAGAAGCCGATCATTTCAGAGAGCTGCATAAGACTTTTTTAAAAGTCAGTTTTAAATCTACTCGTTCGTCATTGATCTTTTGTGCTGTGAAAAGACTCTTTTTAGAATCTTTAAAATCCAACGTTTATCGTTAACTCAACCCGTTTTTAAACTTGTTAATAACGGGTTGGCCTCTTTAAAGCTATTGTTTAAATAAAGCCGTTCTCGAACATCCATGTCCTACTCGGCATTAGTACATCCTGTACGTCAATTAAACTGCTTTAAGAGGAATTGCTGGACGCGCTAGGTCTTCAGACGGTGGCGCGAAGCTTGTTAGGTTAATACCATCAACCGCTTCTTTGTACTCAGCAATCGTTGGGAAACGGCCTAGGATAGAAGCCAATACAACCAT
>CAJXUK010000011.1 GCA_913061435.1 uncultured Thalassolituus sp.
TAACTTGGCCTAGCCTTTGCTGTTACCTCTATATGACTCATAGGAGGTATTATGGAAAGCCCATTAATGCAGCAAGGTTCCGCGCCGCTTTTTAGTAGCTCTGGATCTAAATCAAGTACATCGTCAATCACTGTTGGTTCTGCTTCTAATGGCTCGAAAAAGCCGGAGAATGAGGCTTTTAGCCAAGTTTTAGCAGATTATAAAAGTGATTCAGGCACACTATCAGAGACAACCTCAGATGCTGAGGTAGCGGAATCCCCAGACCTAGCAGATGTGAATAATCCGTCGAGCTTCGCCCTTGATGCGGTCGATGATTTGCCGCAACTAGGACAAGGTTTGCCGTTTGCTGCAAGTGGTTTGTCGACGATAACCAGCCAAAGTTTTCCGGCACAAGCGTTAGTTTCTAATTTATTACCGACTCAAGCTGGTCGCACTGGGACTCCTCTGACATTGGCGGCAAATGCTGGTACAGATGTTAATGGCGAGTTTGGTTTGGGTGAGCGCTTTCTGGGTGCGCCCGAGCAAACGGCAGGATCAGCAGGTCAGTTTAAAGGTACGGGTTTAGATGGCCTTAAAGAGTCATCATTATCATTGTCTAATGAGAAAGGCCCTGCGTCAGGGATGAGTTCGTCGTTAACCGCTTTGCAGGCAGAAACCAGCTTATTAGCAGCAAAGAATAATCAAGACCCAGTGACCCAGTCGTTGCAAGACCTTAATTTTATTGAAGAAGGCGAAAAGCTCGAAGCTGAATCTAAGTTAGTATTAGGTGAACGTAAGCAGGATGAGCAAATCTTAAAATTAACTAAGAGGCAGCAGGCCTGGGGGGACGCTTTAACAGAACGTATTTCAATGAACGCCGCGAAAGATATTAAACAAGTGACGATACATCTCGATCCGCCAGAGTTAGGCAGCTTAGAATTAAAAATGCAGGTGAAAGATGATCAGCAAACTCAGGTTCAGGTGGTTGTGCAAAATCATCAGGTGAAAGAAGCATTAGAAAGTAGTGCGCAGCGATTACGCGATATGTTAGCTAATCAAGGGCTTAATTTATCTGAGTTTGATGTGCATACCGATTCCGGGCAGGGGCAAGGAGGTCGACAAGATGCAGAGCTTGACGCCGATGGCCGGCTAGCACAGGAAGGTGAAGCAGATACTGACGGTTTGATGACGGTTGGTGATGAAATATCGCTTGATATAAATTTACCTAAAAACAATAATTTATTGGATACCTTTGCTTAAAACTGAATTTTTTGGCTTAAACGGGATATTTTTTGGCCTAAAGTGAATAAGATATCCTATCTATTCACGCCATTCGCTAGTTTTAAAGCGTTTGGCGTATTTCTTGCTGTCACGATATCAACTGTTGGAGAAATGACGTTATGGCTGAAGAAAAAGATTTATCCTTGGATCAGGCTATCCCAGAGAACGAAGGGGGTGGTAAAAAGAAAAAGCTGATCATTATTATTGTCTTGGCTATTTTAGTCATTGCTATTGGTGCGGGTGTAGCGTGGTTTTTATTGGCAGATGATGATACTGAAAGCGATGTCGATGCAGAAGCTGCTGAAGAGGTAGTCGTAGAAGAAATTATTAAACCGGCTCAGTATATTAAATTGAAGCCGCGTTTTATTGTTAATTATAATGTCGGCACGCGTCAGCGTTTTTTACAAGCCAGTATCGAAATTATGACGCGCTCTCAAGAAGTCGTTGATGCGGTAGAGTTGCATAATCCGATGATTCGTAATGACATTGTAAGAATTTTATCTGACCAAGATTTTAATGCGTTAAGGCTGCCAGAAGGGCGCACCGCATTGCGTGATCAGCTGCGTGAACAGCTAATCACTACACTCAAAAATGAATCCGATGTAGACGATGTAGAAGCCATCTTGTTTACTGACTTTGTAATGCAATAAGGCGATTAATGTGCAAGATTTATTAAGCCAAGATGAGATTGATGCCTTATTGCACGGTGTAGACGACGGCGATATTGAGCCCGAATCTGACATTGACGACACTGGGGTAAAATCTTACGACATTACCAGTAACGACCGTATTGTTCGCGGCCGTATGCCGACGCTGGAAATGATAAATGAGCGTTTTTCACGTTATACACGCATAAGTATGTTCAATTTCTTGCGCCGCAGTACCGAAGTGTCTTCAACTGGCGTACAGATTATGAAGTTTGGTGAATACGTTCATACCTTATATGTCCCCACTAGCTTGAATCTCGTAAAATTTCGCCCTTTAAGAGGCACGGCTTTATTTATTTTAGATGCAAAATTAGTGTTTAAATTGGTGGATAACTTTTTTGGTGGTGACGGTCGTCATGCCAAAATCGAAGGGCGTGAATTTACACCCACTGAAATTCGGGTGATTCAGTTGGTATTGGCGCAAGTTTTTAAAGATTATAAAGAAGCTTGGAGCAGTATTTTAGAAGCTGAGTTTGAATACGTGGGCTCTGAAGTGAATCCGGCCATGGCCAATATTGTAAGCCCTTCAGAAGTTGTGGTGATAAGCACTTTTAATATTGAACTTGATGGCGGCGGGGGTGATTTACACATCACTGTGCCTTATTCCATGATTGAACCGATTCGTGAAACCCTTGATGCTGGCATGCAAAGCGATATTGACGATGTTGATGACCGTTGGTTGCAGTCTTTGCGCGAAGATATATTAAGTGCAAAAGTTGGTGTGCATGGTACGGTTGTAGAAAAAAAGATGTCGCTCAGAGATGTTTCTAAGCTCCACGCTGGGGATATTATTCCTATTGATTTACCAGAAACATTTACTTTAGAAGCTGAAGGCATTCCTATGTTTAGAGGAAAGCTGGGTGTTTCTGATGAGAATTTAGCTGTAAAAATTGTTGAACAAATTAATCATAAACGACGCTAACGCGTTCGCTGGGGGCCGTTATGAGTGATGACACTAATAACCAAGACGAAAATGAAAATGAACAAAATCTTGAACAAGCGGATGTCAATGTTGATGATTTAGCCGCCGATGTATTAGCCGGTGTTGAAGAAGCATCGAGTCAAGATGAGTCTGTTGCCGACGAATGGGCTGCGGCTATGGCTGAAGATCCCACTGCAGAAGCCGCTGGAGATCTAGGAGATGATTGGGCCAGTGCAATGGCTGAAGATGACACCATTAAACAAGCTCCACTGGATTCATTAACGGATGAATCCAAACCAATGTCTGGTGATTTAACGCCAGAATTGGATGTGATTCTTGATATACCAGTATCTATTTCGATGGAAGTGGGTCGCACTCAGATTCCGATTCGTAATTTGTTGCAGTTAAACCAGGGTTCGGTTGTTGAATTAGATCGTTTAGCCGGCGAGCCTTTGGATGTGTTGGTGAATGGCACTTTAATTGCGCATGGTGAAGTTGTGATGGTGAACGATAAGTTCGGTATTCGTTTAACGGATGTGGTGAGTCAAAGTGAAAGAATTCAGCGCTTGCGTTAAACCAGTGTTTGCTACTTTATTATTGCTCTGCATGCCTTTTGTATCGCATGCGGTCGAGGCGGTAGAAACACCGTTGGCTACCAGCGATCCTATGTCGTCAATCGGGCGGGTAGCCTTGACGCTGGTGGCTATGATTGGCTTTATTTTACTATTGGCTTATGGCGCCAAGCGCTTGCAAAATATGACGGCCGCAGGGCGAAGTAGTTTAGCGCCTAAAGGCCAAGCAATTAAAACTTTAGCGACTATATCTCTTGGTCTAAAAGAAAAAGTATCACTTTTGCAAGTGGGTGAACAACAGTTGTTGGTGGGAATAACTGCCCATTCGATCCAAACCTTATTAGTCTTGGAAGAACCGATCAATGCCAGTGATATTGATCAGCAGACGCCAGTTTTTCAGGCCATTTTAAATAAGGCGCTGCATAAATAATGAAGTCTTTTATCTTTAAAATTTTTCCTTTGTTTTTGTTGAGTTTTTTTCCGACTTTAGTATCGGCCGATATCAATGCTTTGGGTATTCCTGCGGTTACTTTTCAGCAAACCGATACGGGTGGTGAATACACGGTAACGTTGCAAATTCTAGCGTTAATGACGCTATTGAGTTTGCTACCAGCCATTATTATGATGATGACCGCGTTTACCCGTATCATTGTCGTGTTGGCGATCCTGCGACAAGCGTTAGGTTTGCAACAAACACCTTCTAATCAAGTGGTGTTGGGGATGTCACTGTTTTTAACGGCGTTTATCATGATGCCGGTATTTGAAAAAGTAAACGAAGTTGCTATTCAGCCCTACATTAACGAAACCATTAAACCTTTGGAGGCTTTACAGCTAGCCTCTGAGCCGATGAAAGAATTTATGTTGGCACAAACTCGTGAAACCGATTTAAATTTATTTGTGCGTATATCCGGTCGCCAAGATTTACTTAGCCCAGATGAAACGCCCTTGCATATATTAATTCCAGCGTTTGTAACCAGCGAGCTAAAAACAGCCTTTCAGATTGGTTTTTTATTGTTTATTCCTTTTTTAATTATTGACCTTGTGGTTGCTAGTATTCTTATGGCCATGGGTATGATGATGTTATCGCCAATTATTATTTCTTTGCCATTTAAAATCATGCTGTTTGTTTTAATTGATGGTTGGGCGTTGGTGATGGGTACTCTCGCTAATAGCTTTGGGACAATATAATGAGCATTTGGGTGAGCATTAGCGTCAGTACCTCAAACACATTAACGGGGGCGATATGGGGGTAGCGGATATTGGCGATTTGTTTACTCAGGCTTTGTATATCATCGTTTTAATAGTATTTGTGATGGTGGTTCCAAGCTTGATTGTAGGTTTAGTTGTAGCAACGTTTCAGGCAGCCACTCAGATTAACGAACAAACGCTGAGTTTTTTACCACGTCTAATTATTACTCTGCTAAGTTTGATTTTTTTTGGCTCGTGGGCGGTTAATAAAGTCGTTGAATACACCCTCGGTATTTATACCAACATTCCCTTTTTAGTCGGTTAAAGGCTAGCATTATGCTGGAGTTCACCGCCCTCGATTTAAATGGCTGGGTTAGCCAATACTTTTACCCGTTTGCTCGTATTGCCGGTTGTTTAGGAGTGATGCCATTACTGGGAAGTAAGTTGGTGCCTCGCCAGATTCGCATTTTATTATCGGTGGCCATTACTTTAATCGTTGCGCCTTTGATACCTGCTGTACCAGATGTTGAGCCGCTATCATTGGCATCGTTTACGATTATTTTTCAGCAAATGCTGATTGGCATAGTACTGGGTTTTATGGTTGAAATTGTTACTCAGATTTTTGTTTTGGCAGGGCAGTTAATTGCCATGCAAACAGGTTTGGGAATCGCGACTACGGTTGATCCTGCCCAGGGTGTTTCTGTGGTGGTCGTGAGCCAGTGGTTTTTATTCTTAGTCAGTTTGACTTTTTTGGCGTTAAACGGTCACTTGGTCGTGATTGAGGTGGTGGTAGAAAGTTTTTACACCATGCCGATTAGTGATCGTGGTTGGAACGCAGAAGATTACGGTAAAATGATTTTATGGGGCGGTTGGATGTTTGCTTCTGCTTTAGTCATCGCTCTGCCGGCGTTAACGTCTTTATTGATTGTAAACTTTGCCTTTGGGGTAATGACCCGGGCAGCGCCACAGTTAAATATTTTTGCCTTGGGTTTTCCGGTAACCATGATGGTGGGTTTGGCCATTATTTGGTTAACGATTGGCCAGTTAGGGGAGAGTTTTCATGACTTATTGGAAACTCTATTTGAATTTTTACGTTCATTAATCCGAACGCGGTGATGATCTTATGATCGCGTTAATGGAGCATATTGATGGCTGAAGAAGACAGCAGTCAAGAAAAAACAGAGGAACCCACCGAGCGGAAAATTCAGAAATCGAAAGATGATGGACAGACCGCTCGTTCAAAAGAATTAAATACAACGGCTATTTTACTTTTTGGCGCGTTGGGCTTGGTTGCGTTTGGTTCTTTTATGGGTGACAAAATGTACCACATCGCCCGCTATAATTTGGATGTCGAGCGTGCCGCCGCGTTTGATTCTAATTATATGTTTAGCCATTTGTCAGAATCCATGTGGGAGGCTGTCGCAGCGTTATCTCCTTGGTTGATTTTGGTGTTGATTGCGGCTTTTTTATCACCTTTGGGTGTGGGCGGCTGGTTATTCAGTGCTAAGTCTTTGGCACCTAAGTTATCGCGTATTGATCCTTTTGCTGGCTTCAAACGCATGTTTTCAATGAATTCTCTAGTAGAACTGATTAAAGCGTGGGCAAAGGTATTGGTGGTGGGTGCGGTGGCGTACTTTGTGATTGCTTATTATTTTCAAGATGCAATGGCTTTGCAAAATGCACCGGTTAGACCGGCTATTAAACGTTCTTCGGAAATTGTGCTGTGGGCTGCGGTTATTTTATGTGCTTCTACGTTAATTATTGCAATGGTCGATGTGCCTTGGCAATTGTATAGCCACAATAAAAAGTTGCGCATGTCGTTGCAAGAAGTGAAAGACGAATTTAAAGACACTGAAGGTAAGCCAGAAGTAAAAGGCCGCATTCGACAAATGCAACGTGAGGCCGCTCAACGCAGAATGATGGGCGCGGTACCTGATGCTGATGTGATTATCACAAACCCCACTCACTATGCTGTAGCGTTAAAATACGCTGGTGGCGGTGGTGCACCTGTGGTTGTTGCAAAAGGTATTGAGCAAACGGCATTAAAAATACGAGAAATTGCCAAGGCGCATAACGTACCCCAAATGGAAGCCCCGCCATTAGCACGAGCGATTTATACTCACACCCGAATAGACGATGAAATTCCGGAAGGTTTGTACGTCGCTGTTGCACAGGTTCTGGCATACATTTATCAGGTAGATCAGTTTGCTAAAGGTCAGGGTCCTAAGCCAGAGCGTCGTCCTGATATGCCGATTCCTAAAGACTTACGCGTTGAGCCAGATAAAAGTTAGCATGTTTTAAGGCCAGCGGTTTTGTCGTTGTTAAATAATTTCATAAAAATATCGCCATAATTTCAAAGTTAGCACCTTTCTTGCAAAGAGACTTAATAACGTCAATTTTTTGCAGTAAGGTATTTATGGCCACGTTAAATCGCGGACAAATCTTTGAACAGATTAGAGGTAATTTTATTACTCTAATCACGGGTAATCTCGGCATTCCATTTATGCTGCTGATTTTGCTAGGCATGATGACCCTGCCTTTGCCGCCGTTTTTGTTGGATACTTTCTTTACTTTCAATATTGCGATTTCGATCGTGGTGTTGCTTATCTGTGTATATTCCAAAAAGCCGTTAGATTTTGCCGTTTTCCCCAGTATTTTGTTGGTTGCTACTTTATTACGCTTAGCGCTGAACGTTGCTTCTACCCGTGTTGTTTTGCTCGAAGGTCACCAGGGAGGTGATTCTGCGGGTAAGGTAATTGAAGCCTTCGGTGAAGTATTAATTGGTGGTAACTATGCTGTAGGTCTTGTGGTATTCGCTATTTTAATGATTATTAACTTTGTCGTGGTTACCAAGGGTGCGGGTCGAGTGGCCGAAGTAAGTGCCCGCTTCACCTTGGATGCAATGCCGGGTAAACAAATGGCGATTGATGCGGATTTGAACGCGGGTTTAATGGACGCTGACCAAGCTAAGGCTCGTCGTTCAGAAATTGCTGCCGAAGCTGAATTTTACGGTTCAATGGACGGTGCCAGTAAATTCGTTAAAGGCGATGCGATAGCCGGTATCTTAATTTTGGTTATTAACGTAGTGGGTGGTTTTGCCATTGGTATGGGTCAGCATGACTTGTTATTTGCCGATGCGGTTCAAAAATATACCATTTTAGCCATTGGTGATGGTTTGGTTGCACAAATCCCTTCGTTATTGTTATCAACAGCCACGGCCATTATGGTAACTCGTAACAGTGATGCGGTTGATGTAGGTGATCAGATCATTGGTCAAATGTTTGATTCTCCTAGAGCATTAGCGATTACCGCTATTGTATTATTTTTTATGGGCATTATTCCGGGCATGCCTCATTTTGTATTCTTATTTGCGGCTGCATTGGCGGGCGCGGGTGCGTACTTTATTCAATGGCGCAATGAAGGTGGGGTTTTTGTCGATGGCAAGCCAGTAACCGGTAAAAACGCCGAGGCTGCTCAAAGCAACAGTTCGGCCAGCAAAGCCATGGCTAATACCGGCGGCGCGCCACCTTTGCCGGGAGAAGCTTTACCCGAACAAGAAGTTAAGGAGCTGGGCTGGGATGATGTAGAAACCGTAGATCGAGTGGGTCTTGAGGTCGGTTATCGTTTGATTCCATTAGTAGATAAAAACCAAGGTGGTCAGCTATTGGCCCGGATTAAAGGTGTGCGTAAAAAGTTATCTCAAGATATTGGTTTTTTAATGCCATCGGTACATATTCGTGACAATTTAGATTTAATGCCGAGTCAATATCGAATTACTTTAATGGGTGTGACCTTGGCCGAAGCTGAAATTTATCCCGAACGTGAGATGGCGATTAATCCGGGTCAGGTTTTTGGCAAGCTTGAAGGGATAGAAACTCTCGATCCCGCTTTTGGGTTAGAAGCCTTGTGGATTGAAAGTACGCAAAAAGATAAAGCGCAAACTTTAGGCTATACCGTCGTAGATGCCAGTACGGTAGTTGCAACTCATTTGAATCAATTACTGAATAAGCATGCTCACGAACTGATTGGCCATGAAGATGTGCAGAAGATGTTGGATATATTGAGTGATTCATCTCCTAAATTGGCTGAAGAGTTAGTGCCGAATACGGTTTCAATTAGCCAGCTATTAACTGTATTACAGTCTTTATTACGCGAAGATGTGCCAGTGCGTGATATGCGCACAATAGCCGAATCTTTGGCGAATATGTCGCCAAAGAGTCAAGAAGTTGCCGCTTTGACGGGTGCTGCCCGAGCCGGTCTGGCACGTTTGATCATCCAAAACATCTTTGGTACCGCGGATGAGCTCAGTGTTATGACCCTAGACCCAGCTTTGGAACAGTTATTGCTTAAGACAGTACAACAGAGTGCACAGCAGACAGGCAATATGGATACCTTAGTAATTGAACCTAGCATGGCCGACGCCATTCAGCGTTCTTTGATGAACGCAACACAAGAGCAGGAAAATGCAGGCCGTCCAGCGGTGCTTGTGGTTTCAAGCCAGCTACGTCCTGTATTGTCGAGATTTGTGCGTAACTCAATTGAACATCTAAGTGTCTTGTCTTATCAAGAGATTCCAGATAACAAAACGATTACGATTGTCTCTACCGTGGGGGCTCAATAAATGAAAGCGAAACGATTTACGGCAAAAAATATGCAGCAGGCTCTGCGCATGGTATCGGATGAATTAGGCCCAGATGCGGTTATTTTATCTAACAAGCGTTTAGGTAAAGGTGTTGAGGTGATTGCTGCGCTTGATTATGAAGAAATCGCCAATGAGCAACAGCAACAAGAGCTTGACCGTCAGTTAGCTTTGCAGCAAGAATTAGAGCAAGCCAAGCAGGCAACGGGTAAGATCCGCGAGCATCAGCCAGTTTTTGATCAGTCTGATGTGCAAACGACCGCTGCATTAAAAGAAGCTTTAATGGGTCTTAAAGAAGGCACGATTGCACAGTCAGCGGCCCTTGATGCCGTGATGCAAAGTGAAGAAGAGCTGCAGCAGGATCTGCAACAGCAGGTGTCTTCTATGGGCATGAGCGATCAAGATGCTATGCCTTTATTTGATAAGGTAACAGCAGAATTAAAAGACCTTAAAAATTGGTTAGTCAGCCAACAAGGTAATGCTTGGAATTCAACTCGCCCATTGAGTTGGCAGCAAGCTCAAATTTGGCAGCGTTGCCAAGATTTAGGTATCGATCCTTCTTGGTCAGATAAATTAGTGAGTGTGTTACCAGAAGGCAGTCATGATATAGAAAAAGGCTGGGATCAGTGTTTGCGATCAATCGCTGATGATTTGCCGCTGGCAGAAACTAACATGTTGGATACCGGTGGTTGTTTTGCTTTTGTTGGCCCTACTGGAGCTGGAAAATCAACGACGATTGGTAAATTAGCCGCTCAGTATGTGTTAAAAAATGGCAGTGACGATATTGCATTAATCACCATGGATAATTATCGTATTGCTGCACACGATCAGTTAAAAGCCTTTGCTCGTATTATGGAGATACCGTTGTTGGTTTTAGAACCTAACGGTGATTTAAATGCTATGCTGAATCGGTTATCTGATAAGAAATTTATACTGATTGATACTGCAGGCTTGGCCATTCAGGATCCGCATTTTCCAGTGCAATTATCGATGCTAGAAAGTGCGGGAGATCGAATAAAAACTTTATTGGCTTTGCCTTTAACCAGTCAGGCTCGATGCCTTCAAGAAAACTATGAGCATTTTAAACCAGCGGGCATCGACGGTTGTATTTTTACTAAGCTGGATGAGTGTTTTAGCTTAGGTGAGGCAATGAGTATTGCTTCGGTGACCCGTTTGCCCATTCACATGGTAACGGATGGACCGCATATTCCAGAAGATATACATTTTCCGAATGCGGAAAAAATGGTGCGCTTAGCTGAACAAATGGCTCGCATGGCTCAGGCCCGCTGGCAAACTTCAGAAGTGAGTTCGGCAATGAATAACAACTTTATGCAATACGGAGCGTAGTAATGGCTAAGCACCCAGTACAAGTAATTGCCGTCGCTGGTGGTAAAGGTGGCGTAGGTAAAAGTAATGTAACGGTTAATTTAGCCTGTGCACTATCAGAATTAGGCCGCCGGGTTGTAGTTTTAGATGCCGATTTAGGCTTGGCAAATATTGATGTTCTTTTGGGTATTACTGCTAATAAAACCATTGAGAACGTGTTGCGCGGAGAATGCACTCTGCGTGAAGTTATGGTTGACGGGCCAGGAAAAGTTAAAATTGTGCCTGCTACTTCTGGTGCTCAGCATTTGTCTATGCTGACTACCCAGGAGCACGCAGGCTTGATTCAGGCTTTTAGTGATATCGGTAATGATTTAGATGTATTGTTAATTGATACCGCAGCCGGTATTTCTGATGCTGTGATGAGCTTTGCGCGCGCAGCACAAGAAGTACTAATGGTGGTAACGGATGAACCGACATCAATTACCGATGCGTATGCACAAATTAAGTTACTTAATCGTGATTACGGCGTGTTTCGTTTTCGTGTGGTTGCAAACATGGTACGAACGCCGCAGGATGGCCATGCGTTATTCGCTAAGCTAATCAAGGTAACCGATAGGTTTTTAGATGTCGCGATGCAGTATGTAGGTTCTGTACCGCAAGATGACGCGGTAAAGCGTGCTGTTCAGCGTCAAAAAGCAGTGGTTGAAGCCTATCCAAGATCAAAGGCGGCAACCGCATTTCGGGGTTTAGCAAAGAAAGTAGATACTTGGCCACTGGCATCTTCGCCAAGAGGGCACTTAGAATTCTTTGTTGAAAACCTGGTGCAAGCAGGAGCCCATGGGTAATAGCTGTAATGAATGGATGTGCTATGTATGATGCAGTAAGTAGTCCAAATTTTGACGAGTTGGTGCGCGATCATGCTGAATTAGTTAAGCGGATTGCTCATCACTTGCGTGGCCGATTGCCCGATAGTGTGCAGGTAGATGATCTTATTCAGGCAGGCATGATTGGGTTAATTGAAGCTGCACGCAAATACGACGGCGGTAAAGGGGCCAGCTTTGAAACCTATGCAGGTATTCGCATTCGCGGCTCTATGCTTGATGAAATACGTCGTGGCGATTGGGCACCTCGTTCGGTACACAGAAATTCTAGACGTATTAGTGAAGCCATCAAAGAAGTAGAACTCGCTAAGGGGCGAGATGCTGAAGACACAGAAGTTGCTGCTCACTTAGATATGACAGTAGATGAGTATCATACACACCTTAAGGATACCGCTGGTTGTCGGCTGTTCAGTTTTGAAGATGTGATGGAAAAGGGAGAGCAGGGGCAAGAGCAAATGACGGGTGCTAGTCCAGGCCCTTCTTTGGGTATAGAGCGCGATGCATTTCAATCATCGTTAGCTGATGCAATAAAATCTCTACCCGAACGAGAACAACTAGTGATAGCTTTATATTACGATGAAGAACTAAATTTAAAAGAAATTGGTGCTGTGCTGGGTATTAGTGAGTCTCGTGTGAGCCAAATACACAGTCAAGCAGCACTTAGGCTCAGGTCACGCTTAACGGACTGGGCTGAATAAAGTATTCTTTACTTTTTTAGAATTATTACTTTAATTAACTTATGGCTTAGTAGCCAATTATTAGCTCTTTTTAATATTTTAAATAACCCAACTCTTTGTAATTACTATTAATTATCTTTCTGGCTAAAGTGGTATCACAGTCTACACTTTAGATTAGGCGTTATTTAGAAGTTTAAGAAGCAGGCATTCGGAGGTCGCTTTGGACAAGAATATGAAGATTCTCGTAGTAGATGATTTTTCTACGATGAGACGAATTGTCAAAAATTTACTGCGAGATTTGGGATTTACCAATACTCAAGAAGCAGACGATGGGTTAACGGCTTTGCCTATGCTGCAAAATGGCGACTTCGACTTTTTAGTAACGGACTGGAATATGCCAGGTATGACGGGACTTGACTTGCTGAAGCATGTACGTGCTGATGATAAGTTGAAAACCCTGCCGGTATTAATGGTAACGGCAGAAGCTAAGCGTGACCAGATTGTTGCAGCCGCTCAGGCGGGTGTTAACGGTTATGTTATCAAGCCTTTTACTGCTGCGGTACTAAAAGAAAAAATTGATAAAATCTTCGAGCGTCTTGAAGGTTGATCGAAAGGAATGGGTATGTCTGAGCTGCATTTAGGGTCTCAATCACCATCCTTTCAGCAAGAAATAAAACAACTTGCTGAAGATTTGTTGCAAAAAATCGAAGGTGGTGACCTTGGACAAGTGGTTGGTGTTGTAAATAGCATCAACGAAGTTCGTGATAGAACGCTGTACGACGAAATTGGTAAGTTAACTCGTGCCTTACACGAGGCGATTAAAGGTATTGCAACCGGTGATGAGCTAAGCGAAGCAACCGGTATGTGCCAGGCATCTGATAAATTGTCGTACGTTATAGAAATGACCGACAAAGCCGCTAATAAAACGATGGACTTAGCCGAAGATGCAATGCCTCTCAATTCAGAAAACCTCAGTGGTGCAGAAGAATTGCAAAAGCAATGGCAAAAGTTTTTACGTAAAGAGTTAAAACCAGAAGAATTTCGTGATTTAACCAGAAAAGTAGATTTGTACTTTACGCAAACCCAAGCGAATTCTAAAAAGATATCAGCTCAATTGTCTGACATTTTAATGGCTCAAGATTTTCAAGATTTAACTGGGCAAGTGATTCAACGCGTTACAAAGTTAGTAACAGAAGTAGAAGAACGTTTAGTTGATTTAGTTGCTATGGCTGGTGAAGTCGATCGCATTACGGGAATTACCCATGCCGACCCTCATCTAAATGAAACCCCACAAGATGTTAATAAAAAAATCATCGCAGAAGGGCCGCAAGTCGACACTAGTTTAGACGGTGTTGTTGGCGGCCAAGATGGCGTTGATGATTTATTATCAAGTCTTGGTTTTTAAGGAGCTGATGGATGAGTTTCGATGCCGATGAAGAGATCCTTCAGGACTTTCTAGTTGAGGCTGGAGAAATCTTAGAGCTTCTATCAGAACAGCTTGTTGATCTAGAACAGCGACCCGATGACAAAGATTTGTTAAATGCCATCTTCCGTGGTTTCCATACTGTTAAAGGGGGAGCTGGCTTTTTACAGCTTAATCCCCTAGTAGACTGCTGTCACGAAGCCGAAAACGTGTTTGATATCTTGCGTAATGGTCAACGCAGTGTCACATCTGAGTTAATGGATGTTGTACTGCAAGCATTAGACAGTATCAATGAAATGTTTGACGCGGTTCGTAGTGGCCAAGCCCCTGAACCTGCTGATCCTGAGTTGCTTGTGACTCTTAATGGTCTTGCTCAACCAGAAAGCAGTAGCCCAGCAGAAGTGGTTGCCGAACCTGCAGCCACTGTTGAGCCTGAAGTCGTTGTTGAGCCTGAAGCCGTTGTTGAGCCTCAAGCTACTGAGCCAGCAAGTACTGAAACTGCAGCCAGTGACAGTGACGACATAACCGATGATGAGTTTGAGCAATTACTGGATGCCCTTGATAATGAAGCAGCGGCCAGCAAACCGGCAGAAGCGGCGACTAGCGATGGCGTTTTTGTTGATGTTAGCAACGATTCAGTTGCAGCCAGCAATGTCAGTGATGATGAAATAACAGAAGATGAATTTGAAGCATTGTTAGATCAAATTCATGGCACCAATCAACCTAAAGAAACGGCTGAGGCTAGCCCTGCAGAAGCTGAAAAAGTTGATGTTAGTAGTTCTGCAGAACCTGTCCCATCAGGTTCAGATGATTTGATTACTGATTCCGAGTTCGAAGATTTATTGGATCGATTACACGGTAAAGGCCAAATTTCAACCGCCGACATGGGGTCTGAGCCAGAAGCACCGAAAGCCGAAGCACCGAAAGTCGAAGCTCCGAAAGCTGCAGCTCCGAAAGCCGAAGCTCCGAAAGCCGAAGCTCCGAAAGCCGAAGTTCCGAAAGCCGAAGCTCCGAAAGCCGAAGCTCCGAAAGCACAAGCTGCTAAGCCGGTTGCAAAAGCTCCAGCAAAATCAACGGAAAATCAGGCGCCTGCTGTTGAGGCAACAGTTCGTGTGGATACCAAGCGCCTTGATGACATTATGAATATGGTTGGCGAACTTGTACTTGTTCGTAATCGTTTAATGCGCTTGGGCTCAAATAGTAACGATGAAGCCATGTCTAAGGCGGTATCAAACCTAGATGTGGTAACGGCTGATCTTCAGTCTTCGGTTATGAAGACAAGAATGCAACCGATTAAAAAGGTATTTGGACGTTTCCCACGCGTTGTTCGTGATTTAGCACGCTCTCTAAAGAAAGAAATTAATCTCGAACTACGTGGTGAAGAGACTGATTTAGATAAAAATTTGGTTGAGGCACTTGCAGATCCTCTAGTTCACTTAGTGAGAAACGCAGTTGATCACGGTGTTGAAGGCCCAGATGTTCGTGAGGCTGCTGGTAAACCACGAGTTGGGGTTGTTGTATTAGCCGCCGAACAAGAAGGCGACCATATCTTATTGTCCATCGAAGATGATGGTTTTGGTATGGATGCTGATGTGCTGCGAAATAAAGCTGTAGAAAAAGGCATGATGGATCAAGATGCTGCCGACCGTTTAACTGATAATGATTGTTATAATTTGATTTTTGCGCCGGGGTTCTCGACCAAAGAAGCGATTTCTGATGTGTCGGGTCGTGGTGTGGGAATGGATGTTGTGAAAACAAAAATTTCACAGCTCAACGGTACCCTAAATATTGATTCTCATTTAGGTAAAGGCACCCGCATTGAAATTAAAGTGCCGCTAACTTTAGCCATTATGCCGACGTTAATGGTTATGGTTAAAGAGCAGGCGTTTGCTTTTCCTTTGGTTAGTGTGAATGAGATTTTCCATCTCGATTTATCACAAACCAACATTGTTGATGGCCAAGAGGTTATCGTTGTGCGTGAGAAGCCTATTCCTTTATTTTATCTAAAGCGCTGGCTAATCCAAGGAGAGCAAAACGCAGTGACCGATGAAGCGGCTCATGTGTTAGTTGTTTCTATTGGTAATCAACGAGCCGGATTTGTGGTTGATCAATTGATTGGGCAAGAAGAAGTTGTTATTAAACCGCTTGGGGCAATGCTGCATGGAACTCCTGGCATGGCAGGCGCAACAATTACCGGAGACGGTCGAATCGCCTTGATTTTGGATGTTCCAAGCATGCTTCAACATTACGCTGGTCGCTAGCAATCAGCGCTATAAAGGGTAAATGTTTGCTATGGTTCAGTCCAAAACAATCAAAGTACTGGTTGTAGATGATTCAGGGTTTTTTCTACGACGCGTTGCTGAAATAATTAATGCAGATCCCCGATTAGAAGTTATCGGAACTGCCAGCAATGGCAAAGAAGGGGTCGAAAAAGCGCTGGCTTTGAAGCCCGATGTAATCACTATGGATTACGAAATGCCGGTTATGGATGGTGTTACTGCTGTGCGCATGATTATGAGCCAGCACCCCATTCCTGTGCTTATGTTCTCATCTTTAACATACGAAGGCGCGAGAATAACCTTTGATGCCCTTGAAGCAGGAGCTGTTGATTTTTTAGCCAAACAGTTCGATGCTATTGCTGCTTCTCAAGCAACCTTACACAAAACTTTAACCGACCGAATCGTTAGTGTTGCTGCTTCTAACCAGAAGCGTGTTGTTTCTGCAGCACCCAGTAATAAGCCTTTAGTGGCGTCTTCAAAGACTGTCGGTAGCCCTTCAGATAAAGCTGCAAGTCCTTCTCATATCAGCTCTACTACTTCTACTTCTACTTCTAATAGGGCTTCTGAAAGAGCATCTGTAAAAGCGTCAGATGCGTCTGCAACTAGTCGGTTATCTGCTCATGAGCAAAGTGATCAACTTAAAGCTTTAGGCCCAGGTAAAAGTTTGCATCATGTAAGTGTTGTTGTGATTGGTACATCAACCGGCGGTCCTGCGGCGTTACAGACTATTTTTAAACAATTACCTGGTGATTTCTCTAAACCAATTGTTATTGTCCAGCACATGCCAGCAACCTTCACTAAAGCTTTTGCTGAGCGTTTAGATAGGTTATCACCATTAACTGTGAAAGAGGCAGAAGAAGGGGATCGTTTGCAGGCAGGGCATGTTTATGTCGCTCCCGGTGGAATGCAGTTAATGATTGATAAGCGTGCTGGTGGGAGTATCCATATTCATGAAAGTGACGCTCGTATTAGTTATCGCCCTAGTGTCGATATTGCGTTGGCGTCTGCTGCTAAGCATTTCGGCAGAAATGCTTTAGCTATTATTCTAACCGGCATGGGCTCTGATGGTAAAGAAGGTGCTAAATTGTTGAAGCAAACAGGAGGAGCTGTTTGGGCACAGGACGAAGCCAGTTGTGTTATTTATGGGATGCCAATGGCAGTGATTGACGCTGGTATCGTATCAAAAGTTTTACCGATATCGGATGTCGCTTCGAATATTTATCACGAGGCTAATTAATGGATCGCATGGTTTTATTGTTAATCATAGCGGCCGTCGCTAGTGTTGTTTTTGGGCATGTTTTGGAAGGTGGTGCTGTTTCTGCTTTGTGGAACGGCCCTGCATTGTTGATTGTTTTTGGTGGTTCATTTTTAGCAGTGGCAGTACAAACGCCACTGGCTCTTGCTCGTCGTACTATGTCTTTGATGGCTTGGCTTATTGCCCCTCCTCAATTTTCTTTAGATCAGCTTTTATCCAAGTTAACTATTTGCGCAAATGCTTATCGTAAGGATGGCATTTTAGGGCTAGAGCGAATGTCTCAAGCTGAAGCAGATCCTGTTATGAAGCGTGCCCTAGTTATGTTGGCCGATGGACAACCTCCAGAAGCCATTGAATACAGTATGCGTTTAGAGATAGAAACCCATCAAGAAAAAGACATATCAGCCGCTGAAGTATTTGATAACTTAGGCGGTTACTTACCGACCTTGGGGATTGTTGGTGCTGTATTAGGGTTAATGCAGGTTTTGTCTAACTTATCGCAACCCGAGGAGTTAGGACAGGGCATTGCGGTTGCTTTTGTAGCTACTTTTTACGGAGTTGCCAGTGCTAATTTAATCGCTATTCCCATTGCCGGCCGTTTGCGTAATTTTGTGCAGCTGCGTACTCGTTATCATAAGGCTATGTTAGTGGGAGTAATGGCAATGCGAGATGGGGTGAATCCTCAGCTTATTCGTTATCGCCTAGAAGGTATGGATTTGTGAGCATTTGCAGGAGTTGGCTGATGAGTAAGCGAGAATGACTAAGGAACGTAACAGCCACCGTTGGCTTATTTCTTACGCTGACTTTATGACTTTGCTGTGTGCTTTTTTTATTATGATGTACAGCGCTAGTTTATTGAATAAAGAGCAGTATCAGGCTGTTCAGGATGTGTTGGACGGTATGTTTACTACCGATGCTGTTCAGGTATTGCCACAAGCTGAGGTGTCTGACGCTATTTTGATGGATAATAATGGTGTTATGCCTCTTTTTCAGACAGTTAAGCAACAATTGCAGGTATTTATTGATGGCCAGCAATTAGTGCTTGAGCAAGAAGGAGAGTGGGTGAAGGTTCGAATTAAGACTGATACATTATTTCCTCCTGGTGGTTGGGAAATCAGCGATGAAATGATGGATATGATGCAGCAGTTAGCTTTAGTCGTTCGCCCTATTCCTAATGAAATTAATGTAGAAGGGCATACTGATGATGTGCCTATTAACACGCCACGAGTTGCCAGTAATTGGGATTTATCTGCTTTACGAGCCGTAGCGGTGGTGAGAGCACTTGAGTTATTTGGTGTCGCACCTCAACGAATGGCGGCAGTGGGTTATGGTTACCATAAGCCTCTTTTGAATAATACGAGTAACGAAAATAGACAAATAAATCGTCGTGTTGAGATATTAATTAAGCAAGGGAGTCTAAATCAGCCTTGGTCGAGAGAAATAATTACAGAATGAGCATAATAATTGCATTGAAAGTAAATTCTATATCTCGATGTCAATATAAGGACGACTTAACGTGCGAATTTGGTCGATAGCAAATCAGAAAGGCGGTGTGGGTAAGACTACATCAGTTGTTTCTCTTGGCGGTCTTTTAGCAGAGCGTGGTGAACGTGTCTTACTTATAGACTTGGATCCACATGGTTCGTTAACAAGCTATTTTCGTTACGACCCCGACAGCTTAGATACTAGCTTGTATAACTTGTTTTTTAATCAACACTGTAATGATGTTGATTATATTAAAAACGTTATTAAGCCAACGAGTCGCCAAGATGTCGATTTGTTGCCGGCAACGACATCTCTTGCCACCCTAGAGCGGCAAGTAAGTGGCCAAGATGGTATGGGTTTGGTTTTAGCTAAGACATTGGCCCAGGTATGGGATGACTATGATTATGCGCTATTGGATACGCCACCTATTTTAGGTGTACTTTTGGTTAATGCTTTAGCCGCTTGTCAACGTTTGGTGATTCCTACTCAAACTGAATTTTTGGCGTTAAAAGGTTTAGAGCGAATGGTTCATACTTTGAAAATGGTGATGAATTCTCAAAATCGTCAGCTTCCTTATACCATTGTTCCAACCTTGTTTGACCGCCGCACTCAAGCTTCGATAACAACGTTAAAGCAGATGCGTCAAATATATCCACAACATGTTTGGCAAGAAACCATTCCAATAGACACCAAGTTTCGAGATGCTAGTCACCAGGGCTTGTTTCCGAATGAGCTAGATAAGCAGTCTCGTGGTGTACGTGCTTATCGTCATTTATTGACAGAGCTGGAACAAGTGCCGGGAGGTAGTCGTGGCTGATATATTTGAATCTAATAGGCCCAAGCCGGTAAAAGAAAACCTTGTTGAAGGTGTTTTACAAAATTATCTTGATCAATTACTGGTTATCGCCACAGAACCAGTCGTTAAAGTTGATGTCGTTGTAAAAGCAGAGCCTGTGGTAAAAGCAGAGCCCTTGGTAAAAACAGAGCCCTTGGTAAAAACAGAGCCCTTGGTAAAAGCAGAGCCCTTGGTAAAAGCAGAGCCTGTGGCGAAAACAGCTGTTGCTAAGGTAGAATCTAATAAACCACTGGTTAAACACGCGAACCGCGATTTTGTTACTAATGTCGTTAACCCTAGTATTGCTGAATCCTTGGTTAGTCAGTTACAAGAGCAGTCACAACCGGTAGAACAGGCAGCTAAGCACTTAACTGTTCAAGAATCTTGGTCAAGTCAGGGTGTAGAGTGTTTAATATTTCGTGTTTGTGGCCTAAGCTTAGCAGTACCGTTATTGTTTTTAGGCGGTGTACATGAAATTGATCCAGAAGAGATAAAACCTTTGATGGGGCAACCTAAATGGTATTTGGGTATGCTGCATACCGACGAAGGGAATTTGCAAGTTATTGATACCGCTAATTTCATAATGCCAGAGCGGTCGTGCAATTTATCCAGCGAAGGGTTTAAATACCTTATTAGGTTAGAGAAGACTCCTTGGGCTATTGCTTGCCAATCTATTGACGCAACAGTGCGTTTAGAAGCGTCAGAAATAAAGTGGCGTGGTGATCGTGGTAAGCGCACTTGGTTAGCGGGTACTGTTATTGAAAAAATGTGTGCTCTGGTTGATGTATCAGGGCTTTTGCAACGGGTAGAAACGAATTGTAGGCCTAGTTAAATTTATTTAACTTTAAGCTGGTACACTTTGTGCTATCTACTATAGTTAAGAAAGATAAAGAATATTTTTTGACACAATCAAAATCAATTCTAGCTTTCTTAGTGAGGAAATTTTATGTCCACCAATGCCATGAAAAGTGCTGAGGATCCGATTTTACAGTGGGTGATATTTCGCTTAGAAAATGAATCCTACGGTATCAACGTGATGCAAGTACAAGAAGTTTTACGCTATACAGAGGTTGCTCCTGTACCAGGTGCGCCACCGTATGTTTTAGGGATTATTAATCTTCGAGGAAATGTTGTTACAGTAATCGATACTCGATTACGTTTTGCATTAGAAACTGCAGAAACAACGGATCAAACTCGAATAGTAATCATTGAGGCGGAAAATCAAGTTGTTGGTATTCTGGTGGATGCAGTTGCTGAAGTAGTTTATTTACGTCAGTCTGAAATTGAAACCACTCCGAATGTCGGCAATGAAGAAAGTGCTAAATTTATCCAAGGGGTTTGTCATAAAAATGATGAGCTGTTGATCTTGGTAGATTTAGAGAAACTGATGTCGGATGAAGAGTGGATGGAAATTTCTGGTTTTTAATCAGAAGTAGGAGCTCTACGTCATGTTGTCATTATCATCAATATCAATGGTTCAGTGGTTACTGATTAGCAATTCACTGTTATTAGCTGTGTTTGTTGTCGGGTTTGTGTTGATTAGAAATCAACACAAACAAGACCTTGAACACTCGCATAATCAATTACAAAAGTTACGTTTTGATTTAGATGCGATGAGCAAAAGTACTGTTGGTATTGGCCGAGTGATAAAAAAACTAGAGCATCGAGTTGCGTCCAATGAGCGCAAGCCAGCCTTAGCTACTTCTGATGAAGCCTTATATCAACAAGCACAGCGCTTGGTAGGTATGGGCGCTACTGCAGACGACTTAGTTAGTAGTTGCGGTGTTGCTCGAGCAGAAGCTGAATTGTTGGTCTCTATGAGTAGGCAAACCACTCATTAAACCTATGTTCGGTTTTTAAAAGCGTAGCCCCATCCCCATTTCTGCTTGGTAATCTACTAATTGATAGTTAGCAATTTTGTAATTGCTATCTGTCTCTATTTGATACCAATACTGTATATCGCTAACACCTCTGAAATAACTGAACCAACGGCGATTTAAACGATATTGATAGTAAATTTCTATCTGAGTCCCTAGGGTTACAATTTTTTCTTGGGTGCTATCAAATTGAGAGCTAATAGTGGTTAGCCCCTCTGGTTGTAATTTGATTTCACCTAACCCCAAACCTATTTGCCAATTTATATTAAGACCGCGGTGGCGCGAGTGCTTACCCATGAGGATTTCTGATAGTTCAATTTTACCTTCATAAAGGCTGCGTTTAGGAAAACCCTGAACATTAGCTTGTAAAGGCTGCTGTATAATCGAACGTTGTATAATTACTTCGGTCAATGGTTGTCCTTTTATCGCAGGGAATTGCATCCCTAAACCCAAAAAGGTTTGTTTGTTTGATAGGCGAACTTTTTGCTGATTGTTTAGTGTCTCTATTGCTCCAGAATCTTTATTAATTAACGGTATTTCTTCTTTTGTATTAAGAGTAAATTCAGATAAATTTTGTCCAGCAAATACCGCTAGCTGACCTTCAGCAATACGCTTAATCCCATAAGACAGTGACCAATCTTGAATAATATCGTTAGTGTTTATTTTATGGCGCTGTTGTTGGCTAATAGAGAGTTGAGGATAACTAGGAAACCAATCTCCCAGAAAACTTGAAACTTTAGGGTAAGTGTCACAACGAAAGCCAAATAGTAATCTTGAATCCTTGCTTAACTCAGGCAATGCTCCTAAGATTTTTTGACGGCTGTCTATCCCGCAAGACACGGTGTTGGTATTGGCTTGAGTGGTAAAAGGTGTAATGCTTAAAATCAAAAAAGCGAGTAGAAATAATTGTTTCATAAAAGCTGTATCGACACCCCAAGCAAAATCTACAGTATTTTGCATGGAGTTTAGGATAAGCTTATTTAAAAAAACGATAGTTACTTAAATACTTTTGATAATCTCTAAGACATCGTCGTGATGAGTTTTCGTTTTTACTTTTTCCATGATATGACGCAAAACACCTTCTTCATCGATAATAAAAGTCACGCGATGAATACCAATATATTCTTTGCCCATGAACTTCTTTAACGCCCAAACGCCATAACTTTCTGCAATGGCGTTATCTTCATCAGATAAAAGGGTGAAATTTAATTCTTGCTTCGTTGTGAAGTTGGTTAAGCGCTTTGCTGAGTCTGGGCTGATTCCCAACACAACAGCGTTAGCATCGGCAAATGCATCTTTGCTATCACGAATTCCACAAGCTTGCACAGTACATCCAGGGGTAGACGCTTTGGGATAAAAGTATAAAACAACTTTTTTTCCTTTAAAGTCGGCTAAAGATACGCTGTCACCGTTTTGATCGGTGGTGGTAAATTGTGGTGCGGTTTGGTCAAGTGGCGGAAAGGCTAAGCCGTTACTCATAATAGAAACCTATTCTTATTAGTAATTTGTGGTTGAATTAGTTAAGGCAATTTAATGCGAATGGCTGTTTTAGGTATGCAACAGCAAGGTAATACTTCATCACTATTTACCCAAGCCATGGGTTCATCAATGTAGTGAACTTCGCCTTCTAATAGCTGGACTCTACAGCTGCCACAGTAACCTTCGCGGCATTGATACTGAACAGCTACGTCTTGAGCTTCTAATGATTCTAGTAGGTTGTTTGCATGCTGAAACGCAAGGTTTTGAGTCGTTTCATACTGTTTAACCGTTACTTGGTGAATCGGTTTACTCATTCCATCAAGATCGATTTGTGGGCTATTGCTGGGATTTTCGGAATATTCCCGATCAAACAATAAGTTTTCTTGCACAGGTGCTTCGCCATGATCTTGCTCAGCAAACTGTGTTTCTAAAGCAAAATCAAGAGGCTCATGTGTACCCGCTGGATTATGACCATCAAGAAAAAATTCTTCTTGCTGGTCATTCATTCTTGGCTTTAAGTTAGTTTGCTTGTGTGCAGTCATGTGCTTGGTTTTTGTAATATTGATATTAAAGATCAAAGTCACCAAAATCGTTAGTATCAACAGCGCTATCAAGTGCACCAACAAGATAAGAACTAATCTCAGCTTCTTGTGGCGCTACTTGTACGTTGTCACTGTTTAACCAAGAGTTAATCCAAGGCAGTGGGTTGTTTTTGGTTTCAAATATAGGGGGTAAACCCAATGCTACTATTCGTTGATCGGTAATATATTCAACGTATTGAGCCAAAATAGTTTGATTTAGGCCGAGCATTGAACCATCTTTAAATAAATAACCAGCCCACTCTTTTTCTTGGTTGGCTGCTTCTAAGAAAATCTCACGAACTTCTTCTTTGCAGCTGGCGGCAATTTCGCCCATGACAGGGTCGTCTTTACCAGCCGCCATGATTTGTAAAATATGTTGGGTACCGGTTAGGTGTAATGCTTCATCGCGGGCAATTAATTTAATAATTTTTGCATTACCTTCCATTTTTGCACGTTCTGCAAAGGCAAATGAACATGCAAAGCTGACGTAAAATCGAATGGCTTCCAAAACGTTTACCGATACCATAGTGAGATAAAGGGTGCGTTTTAAGTCGTATAAATTAATGTCTACGATTTTTCCATTAATTGTATGCGTGCCTTCGCCAAGCTGAGTGTAGAAGCTGCATTTTTCAATGAGTTCATCATAGTACTTAGTTACGCTCACTGCGCGGCGGGTAATAAAATCGTTGCGGGTAATGTCGTCAAAAACTTCTGCAGGATTTGGCACAACATTGCGCATAATGTGAGTGTAGCTTCGGCTGTGAATGGTTTCACTAAACGACCAGGTTTCGATCCAAGTTTCTAATTCAGGCAAAGATACGATGGGTAAAAAAGCAACGTTAGGTGATCGACCTTGAACAGAGTCTAATAATGTTTGGTATTTAAGGTTACTTAAAAAAATGTGCTTTTCATGATCAAGAAGATCATTGAAGTCTTTACGATCATTAGCTAGGTCAACTTCTTCTGGACGCCAGAAAAAAGACAGTTGTTTCTCGATTAGATTTTCAAAAATTTTATGCTTTTGAATGTCATAGCGGGCAACGTTCACTGTTTCGCCAAAGAACATCGGCTGTTTCAGCGTATCAAAAGAATTTTGGTTAAACGTGGTATAGGACATAGGTACTACAACTCTAAAAGAAAAGTTATTGAAATATTGCAAGCTTTAAACAAAGAGCAAAGACGCTCTTTGTTTAAAGTTAATTCTGCTGTTGGTATGTAATGACCATAAAGTTTGCAACAGCAGTGTTTTAAATTTTACAAGCGCCACCTTCACAACCATCATCTTCTATTTCTGGTGCTTGTGGATCAGACATGCCATCACGCGTGTTGTGATAGTAAAGTGTCTTTAGGCCATTTTTATAAGCACTTAATAGATCTTTTAAAAGCACCTGCATCGGTACTTTATTGCCTTCAAAGCGTGATGGGTCGTAGTTAGTATTCGCTGAAATAGCTTGATCTACAAATTTCTGCATAATACCGACAAGTTGCAAATACCCTTGGTTATTAGGAATTTGCCACAACAGCTCATAGTTATTACGTAATTTATCGAACTCTGGAACCACTTGTTTTAAAATTCCGTCTTTCGATTGTTTAACGCTGATGTAACCACGAGGTGGTTCGATACCGTTGGTTGCGTTACTAATTTGTGATGAGGTTTCAGATGGCATTAATGCGGTTAGCGTTGAGTTACGCAACCCTGTTGCCTTGATGTCAGCACGTAATGCTTCCCAGTCATATACCAGAGGCTCATTGCAGAATTGATCAACATCTTTTTTGTAGGTATCGATCGGAAGAATACCTTGCGAATAGGTTGTTTCAGAGAAAGCTTCGCAAGGACCTTGTTCTTGAGCCAGTTTATTTGATGCGCGTAATAGATAATATTGAATGGCTTCAAAGGCACGGTGGGTTAACCCGTTCGCACTGCCATCGGAATACTTAACGCCGTTCTTTGCTAAGAAATAGGCGTAGTTAATCACACCTACTCCGAGTGTGCGGCGGTTTAAACTGGCTTTTTGCGCAGCGATCATTGGGTAGTCTTGATATGACAATAAGCTATCAAGAGCACGTACAACAAGGTCCGAAAGCTCTTCTAATTCGTCAAGGTTATCAACTTTACCCAAGTTAAAGGCGGCTAAAGTACATAGCGCGATTTCACCATTTTCATCGTTGACGTCTTGCAAGGGCTTGGTGGGTAAGGCAATTTCTAAACACAAGTTAGACTGGCGCACAGGGGCTAGTTGTGGATTAAACGGGCTGTGAGTGTTGCAGTGATCAACATTCTGAATATAGATACGGCCGGTGCCCGCTCGCTCTTGCATGAGGGTTGAAAACAAATCAACCGCTTTTACTGTGGTTTTACGAATGGATGGATCTTGTTCATATTGTACATATAAACGATCAAATTCTTCTTGATCGGCAAAGAATGCATCGTACAAACCAGGTACATCAGACGGTGAGAATAGGGTAATGTCTTGGCCTTTAATTAAGCGCCCGTACATCAATTTATTAAGCTGCACACCGTAATCTAAATGACGTACGCGATTTTCTTCAACACCACGGTTATTTTTAAGTACCAGTAGAGATTCAACTTCTAAGTGCCACAGCGGGTAAAATAACGTGGCTGCACCGCCGCGAACACCGCCTTGAGAGCAAGATTTAACGGCAGTTTGGAAATGCTTGTAAAACGGAATACAACCTGTGTGGAAGGCTTCTCCACCACGAATAGGGCTGCCCAATGCGCGAATACGACCACCATTAATACCAATCCCTGCTCGTTGAGAAACGTATTTAACAATGGCGCTAGAGGCGGCATTGATAGAATCTAGGCTGTCGCCAGCTTCGATTAATACACACGAACTAAATTGGCGCGTTGGCGTTCGTACACCAGCCATAATAGGAGTGGGTAACGAGATTTTAAAAGTTGATACTGCATCGTAAAAACGTTTTATAAAGTCGAGACGACGTTCTTTGTCGTACTGAGCAAATAAGCAAGCTGCTATCAATACATACAAAAACTGTGCACTCTCGTATATTTCACCGCTTACTCGGTTTTGTACTAAGTATTTACCTTCGAGCTGTTTTACTGCAGCGTAACTGAAGTTCATGTCGCGTGTGTGATCTAAAAAAGCATCGATTTCAGCAAATTCTTCAGCGGTATAGTCTTTGAGTAAATCGCTGTCGTAGCGATTGCTGGCAACCATTTGTTGAACGTGGTCAAACAACTTTGGTGGCTCAAATTTTCCATAGGCTTTTTTGCGTAAATGAAAAATATTCAAGCGAGCTGCTAGATATTGATAATCTGGAGTATCTTCAGAGATTAAGTCGGCAGCGGCTTTAATAAGTGTTTCATGGATTTCTGAAGTAGTGATGCCATCAAAAAACTGTAAGTGGGCTTTTAGCTCAACTTCAGAGACAGAAACATTGTCCAAACCTTCTGCAGCCCAATCAACAACCTTATGAATTTTTTCTAGGTCAATAGGTTCTTGGCGACCGTCTCGTTTGGTAACAAATAGCGCGCTGTTCATAATAATGGTTGCCTGTTTAAATCTTGTTATGTCGACTTTCTCATCGCATATCACGCGAATGAGTACAAAAAAGGTGTTTAGATAGAGTGTTTCTATTGATTTACAATCAATTTGGTTGTAACCAAAAAAATGGGATTGGTCTCTAAACGGAACAACAGGATATTGTGGAATTGAATCACTTTCAAGCCTATGTTGAGGATATTTTGCGATAGTTTTGAAATTTACTATAAACACACTATATTGCGTTTTGATGTTGACTTTTACACCCTATATAGTGCTTGTAAGAATTTATCAAGGGTTGCTCCTGTGGATAAGTTGTGGAGAATAGGTGGACACAATTCGCCTTGAAAATAGGTTCAATTAATCCCTCAAAAAGCTTGCAATTTCATTATTCTCTGTAGAAAAATTGGGAAGTCAGTGCAAAGCATTGATTTACCGTCTAAAGTTATGGGTAATCATTTATATAATCGCTCGAAATTAGGATAAGGAAACAGCGTGGAACTTAAGCATGGTGGTAGCCAAGATGAAAATTGGCGCATATTGATTGTCGAAGATGATGAGCGATTAGCGAGTCTTACGAAAGATTATTTAGAAAGTAACGGCTTGCAGGTTTCTATTGAAGGTGACGGAAGTCGTGCTATTGAGCGTATTAAAAATGAACAGCCTGATTTGGTTGTACTGGATTTAATGCTGCCCGGTGAAGACGGTCTTGCAGTATGTCGTATTGTGCGCCCTCATTATACAGGCCCTATTTTGATGTTAACTGCTCGTACAGAGGATTTGGATCAGGTACTGGGTTTGGAAATGGGTGCTGATGATTACGTTGCTAAGCCTGTGCGTCCTCGGGTTTTGTTAGCTCGAATTCGCGCCTTGTTGCGTCGAATGAAAGACAAAGCAGAGGCTGCCGAAAGTCAAGATGAATCATCTGCTAAGCGTTTAACGTTTGGCAATTTAGTCGTTGATAGCTCTATGCGCGAGGCATGGCTAGATGATGAAAGTATTGACTTAACCAGTGCTGAATTTGATTTGTTATGGTTACTAGCGAGCAGTGCTGGGCATATTCTTACGCGTGAAGAAATCTTTCATCAATTGCGTGGTATCGAGTATGACGGTCAAGATCGTTCGATTGATGTACGTGTTTCAAGAATACGACCAAAAGTTGGGGATGACCCTATTAATCCTAAGCGTATTAAAACTGTACGCAGCAAAGGTTATCTTTTTGTAAAAGAAATTTAATCTCTCAATACACCACTCTTCCTGAGTGGTGTTTTTATATCAGCTTGAATAATTAAGGGAGAAATAGCATTTTTATTCGAGTGTATTCAGGCTTGCTGGCTGCGTTGGTGCTTGTGGTTATTTTATGCATGCTGGCCTTGCGCTTAGTCGATCATGTGCGCGGCGAGCAGTTTAATCAAGATGTTGTGCGCGGTAGTTTGCACCTTTTAACTACTAGGTTGCGAAATGATATTTCAGAGCAGGGGGATTTAGAAGCCCGATTTGACGCCAAGATCGATATTGTTGCTAAAGCAAAAGCGAACCTTAATGAATATCAACTGAGCCGCTTAGAGCGTCAGAGCGTTTTGATTGTATCTAACGATATTGCAAGCGAAGCTAAACTGATCACTGTGTTAGATGATCATAATCTAATTAAAACCACTTTAAGAAATGTTACCGAAGTTCAAGCACAGGCAACGGGTCAGCTATTGCTTGAAGACTGGCAGCGAAGTGGCTTAGAAATTGAAATCTTTCTTAAAAATATATCACCTTATTTTGGCTATCCGTTGAGCTTGATGCCACTGGATGATGTTGAATTAAGCAAGGGTGATATGGGCCGAATGATTTATGGTGATGTTTTAATGCGTATGGCGATTGGTGGTGACAGTGCCGATGCTTTAATACGAATACCTGGTGAAGAACGGGTTATTAGAATGGGTCCTATCCATGCTTTTAAGCGATATACTCCCGCTGGTATAGCGATCATTGCACTCATTGGTTTTATGTTACTTGGGTTGGGTGTTTATTGGGTTGTTAGCTCTTTTGAAATGCGTTTACGCAAGCTTGAGCAAGCCACCAGTCGTTTATCACAAGGTCACCTTAATGCTCGAGTAGGTATATCTGGTTCAGACCCTGTCAGTCGATTAGGTCAAGCCTTTAATAAAATGGCAGACCATATTCAACGTTTAATTAGCGTACAGCGAGAAATGGTGAGAGCGGTATCTCATGAGTTAAGGACCCCGGTTGCGCGTATTCGTTTTGGCGTTCAAATCATAGAAGATTCTGCAGGTGACGATCCCTTTGTGGCTAAACAGTTGCTTGGCATGGATTCTGATATTCAAGAATTGGACGAATTAATTGATGAAATTTTGACCTATGCGCGCCTTGAAGAAGGTGGCCCTTTGTTGGATTTTGAATTAACCAATATTCAAGAGCTAATTTTGCAGCTAGTCGATGAAGCTCGTCCTCCAGAGCATGTTGTCGTGGATTATGGTGGGGCTATTGGTTCTCAGCATGAAGCTGAGGTGGAATATCGTTATATGCACCGCGCCATTCAAAACTTAATTGGTAATGCTTGTCGCTATGCTAAGTCGAAAGTTATTGTGAGTTTTTCAATTGGTGCAGATACATGTCGTGTAGATGTAGCGGATGATGGCCCTGGTATTCCAGAAGCAGAATGGAATCGTGTATTCACTCCTTTTGCGCGTTTAGATGACAGTCGTACTCGAAGTTCAGGAGGTTACGGCCTCGGGCTTTCAATTGTTCGTCGCATTACTTATTGGCATGGTGGTCGAGCTATGGTTAGTCGTGATGAGCGTTTGGGAGGTGCTAAGTTCAGCTTGGTTTGGCCTAAACGTCATCAAGAAATAGGTTAGCACTCTGTGTTGAAGTTGAAACATAAAGTAACAATTAGTCACGGTTAGTTAACAGACATGACTAATAACTACTGGCATGATCTGTTTGCGTTTCTTATGGACACGTGGTGAGAATGTAGCGAATTATTCGCTTTTAGGGGACTCCTTGTAGAGTCCCTTTTTTTTGCCTTTTTTCTGAGTTTTTCCTGCTATTTATTATTTCGATACAGGCTCAATACCTACTAAATTTTCATGACAAGCCTGTAATGACTGTTGTAAAAAATCTGTCATGAAACTGGTTTCACGTTGTTCTTCTCGAATAGCGGCGTATAACGTGGGCCAAATACCGTCTTTGCCTAAAGGCTTTGATGTGATTAAGCCCGCATCAAGATAAGGCTGAAGTGCCCAATTGGGCAAGCAGGCCACCCCTCGACCACTGGCCACCAGCTGAACAATCATCAAGGTTAAATCTGCTTGGCGAGTATTGCTGGGTTCTATACCGGAAGGGTCTAAAAATTGGGTGAAAATATCCAGTCGCTTTCGTTCAACAGGGTAGTGAATCAATGTTTGCTCGGCTAAATCTTCTGCATTGATGTACTTGGATTCACTAAAGGCGTGCTGGTTAGCAACGGCTAGTAAGGCTTGATAGCGAAATAAAGGCTGGTAGTAAATACCCGCTATCGGAATTGGGTCGGCGGTTACCACAAGGTCTAAATCACCACGAGCTAAGGCGGGTAAAGGCTCAAAGTGGAAGCTAGCCATTAGGTCAATTTCAACTTCTGGCCACTGATCTCGAAAGCTGTTGATGGCTGGCATTAACCAGTCGAAACAACTGTGACATTCAATGGCCATATGCAATCGACCCGCTGATCCACCAGCTAGCTTTTTAATATCTCGATGGGTTTGTTCTAGCTGGGGAATGATTTTGTCGGCCAGTTCTAAGATATGCTCACCTGCACGGGTAAAACGAATGGGTTTGGTTTTTCGAACAAATAAACTCAAGCCTAAACGCTCTTCAACATCCTTTAATTGATGTGATAACGCTGATTGTGTGAGGTGTAAGCGTTTGGCGGCTTCTACTAAAGAGCTGCCGTCGCGCAAGGCGCGTACAGTTTTAAGATGTTTAATTTCAAGCATGAGGTTTATTTAGCGGTCTGTTAAAAGCATAAAAATGCTTTATTATAAAATAAATTGAAAATAATTAATGGAATATTATATTTATCATGTAATTAATTCAATAACAGGCTGCTTTAATCCCTTGCTAGATTCGGTTTCTGTTATTCGAATCGTTGAATTATTTGTTCTTGTTCCTTCATCAGATTTGCTAGCTCATCACTGGCTAAAGCATTGCGTTCGGAGACTTTTTCGACTTGGTCGGACAATTCGGATAAGCGCGCTAAGCCCTGTTCTATCTGTAATACAGTTTCTGTCTGTAGACGAATAGATTGGCTGTTGTTTTGTGTGCTGGTTTGAATAGCATTTATATTTTGTTGGATAGAAAATAAGGAATCATCGGCATTTTTAGCCTGCTCTAAGCAATTGTTTGAATGTTTTTGTCCTAGAAGCATGGTTGATACGGCATTTTCTGCTCCGGTGGTTAATTTGCCAACAATTGTGTGAATTTCTGCAGTTGATTCTTGAGTGCGAACGGCCAAATTTCTAACTTCATCGGCGACCACTGCAAAACCACGGCCCTGTTCACCGGCGCGTGCCGCTTCAATTGCCGCATTAAGCGCGAGCAAATTGGTTTGCTCGGCGATGTCTTTAATTGCGTCTAAGAAACGTTTGATCGATTCAGTTTCTTCTGCCAAGTTTTCAACGGCTGCGGAGGTGGCGGTGAGTTCTTGAGTTAGATCACTGATCTTAGTTGCAGTATCCGTTACTAGGTTATGTCCTTGCTTTACATCTTGCTGTGCGGTTGTTGCGGCATTATTGGTGTCTTCGGTATTAGTAAGCAATGTTTCAGCTGATTCGCTGATTTGGTGGCTTGCCTCTGCTAGCCGACCGGTTTCACGATGTTGAGCACGGGCTTGTTCAAGATTGTCGTCACTCATTTGTCTTGCAGATTGTGCGACTTGGCTCAGTGTGCCCATGTTGTCTTTCATTCTAACCAAAACAGTTTTTAATCGTCTTTTAAGAGTATGCTGACCAAGCTGGAGCTGTCCGGTTACTGTGGCGTTGCCAGAATAAATATAGGCCGCTAGATCATCGTCAATAATATCTTTAGCAATAGAAGTGAGGGTGTTGTTCTTGCGTTTTTGCTGAATGACACTCCACAGCAGAGTAGGCACTAGGACTAATAAAATTGTAGTTGCATCCGACGACAGCATTATTAATAGCGAAATGGCAAATAGCCAAGGCAAAAAGCTGTAAAGCCAATCCATTATGATGGATTTTTTTGGAATTGGATTTTTGCCCCGCTGAATGTTTTGATAGGCTTTTTCTGCACGGGCTACTTGCTCTGCTTTGGGTTTTATTCTTACCGATTCGTAACTAACGATTTTACCCTGCTCTAATACCGGTGTTACATAAGCATCTACCCAGTAGTGGTCACCATTTTTACAACGGTTTTTGACCAGACCTTGCCAGTGTTGACCACTTTTCAGTTTATTCCACATACCTTCAAAGGCTGCAGTAGGCATATCTGGGTGGCGAACAATATTGTGTGATGCACCCATCAGTTCTTCTTTTGAAAAACCGCATATCGAAATAAAATCATCGTTGCAGTGGGTAATTTGACCCTTTACGCAGGTGGATGACACCAGATGCGCAGAATCATCAAGTACATGTTCTTTTTGAGTAACTGGCTGATTATTTTTCATAGTGGAGGCGTGCCTTAAAATAGTCGCGCGCTGGTAAAACGCTAATTGCTAAACTATAGCTGTTTATTCTAGAAAGTCTTGGCACTGGACGGCATTGGCAAGTAATATCCTCTAAAAAAACGCAAATACCAGCAGTACAGCCTTTTTATGAGCGTTTATTTATAGAGGAATACGAGTATGTCTGGATATTTATTAGCGATTGATCAAGGTACAACGAGTAGTCGTGCGATTATTTTTGATCTTAAAGGCAAAATAGTTGCTTCCAGTCAGCAAGAGTTTGCTCAAATTTTCCCAGAAGATGGTTGGGTAGAGCACGACCCAGAAGTAATTTGGCAAACAACGCTAGCAACTTGTCGTGATGTATTTCAGCAGGCCCAACTTCATGCTCGCGATGTCATTTCTATCGGTATTACTAATCAACGTGAAACAACGGTTGTTTGGGATAAGCAAACAGGCAAGCCAATTTATAATGCAATTGTGTGGCAAGACAGACGCACTGCAGAAGAGTGTCAGAGGCTAAAGCAGCAGCCAGAGCTTACTAACCTGGTCGCAAACAAAACAGGTTTGTTATTAGATCCGTATTTTTCTGCGAGTAAGATTGCTTGGATATTGGATAACGTTGTTGGTGCAAGAGCGCGCGCAAGGGCTGGGGAGTTGTTATTTGGGACAATTGATAGCTTTTTGTTATGGCGATTAACTGGGGGTAAGCAGCATGCAACGGATGCCACTAATGCCAGCCGCACCTTGTTGTTTAATATACACAGTCATCAATGGGATTCTGATTTATTAGCCCTGTTTAATATTCCATCTAATATGTTGCCAGAAGTGCGTGATTGCGCTGCAGATTACGGTTCGACAGAAGCCAGTTTACTGGGTGCAGAAGTTCCTATCGGAGGCATTGCCGGTGACCAGCAGGCTGCGTTGATAGGGCAAGCTTGTTTTACTCCAGGAATGGCCAAAAGTACTTATGGTACAGGCTGTTTTATGATTATGAACACGGGTGAGCACGCGCTGCAATCTAAAAATAGACTGCTAACTACTATTGGTTATCGTCTCAATGGTAAAACCACTTATGCCTTAGAAGGTAGTATTTTTATGGCTGGGGCAACCATTCAATGGATTCGTGATGGCTTACAAATGATTGCTAATGCTACAGAATCGCAATCGTTAGCAGAGCAAACTGGAGCCAATAATTCAGTTTATATGGTGCCCGCATTTACTGGTTTAGGGGCACCTTATTGGGATCCAGAAGCCCGTGGTGCTATTTTTGGTTTAAGTCGAGATACAGGCATTAAAGAGATTGTGACAGCGGGTCTGCAATCGGTGTGTTATCAGAGCCGAGACTTACTAGCGGCTATGGCCCAAGATGGCGCTAAACCAACCAGTATTCGGGTTGATGGCGGCATGGTGGTTAATAACTGGTTGGTGCAATTTTTAGCAGATACTTTGGGTATTGATATTGAGCGCCCTCAGGTAACAGAGACTACGGCCTTGGGCGTGGCTTATTTGGCAGGCATACAGGCAGGTGTATTTTTGGACGTGGAAGAAGTTGCTGATCTTTGGCAGCATGAAGCTCAGTTTAAGCCCCGTATGTCAGAGTCTGATAGAGAGCGTTTGTACCGTGGCTGGTTAGAAGCAGTGAAAAAAGTACTGTGTGGAGATTCGGTTTAATCAATAAATTGAATCCGAGTTTTATACGCTGTTTGATTAGGATTACATGGAAACTTTAACGATTCGTGTTATTTTAGCGACTTATTATTAGCTGTTTAAAAAGTAGATCTAGATGAATCAGATATTTATTAACAAAGAACCGGTCGAGCTTTATAAAATATTAAAGTTTGAGGGCCTACGCGCCAGTGGTGCAGAAGCGAAAGCGGCCATTGCTGATGGTGAAGTTAAATTAAACGGTGAGTTTGAAACCCAAAAGCGTAAGCAAATTGTTGCGGGTGATGTCATTGAATTTGAAGGAGAGTCGTATCAGGTTCAGCTAGAAGGTTAAATAACTAACTAGGTATTTAGTAGCTGTTTAGGTTTCGATTGCACGAGCGTATTGATCTTCATATTGTTGCATGAGTTGATGTTTTTTTGATCGCTCATGCAGTGATTTATCGCCAGCGGAAACGAAGGGTCCAGCTTTGCAAAACTCGCAGTATTTTTCTCCTTGATGGCTCTTGGCGATCAACCCCCTGCTTTTGATAATGTCGTGTTTATTCCCTGTCTTTGAGCTCCAAATATAAGTGATTCCTTGAGTATCCTTTACGTGCTTATCACGATCAACATTTCTGATTTTATAACCTGGAAAATCGCTAATATTGAAGGGCATTGAGCCTAGATATTTTATGTGTTTTAAGCCTCGGTTGAGGCTATTTTCAATATTCCATTCGCTGTAGGGTTTAACGTCTTTTGAGGTTATGTAACACAGTTGTTGGCCGTTTGGATCAAGAAAAAATTCATTGCAATGTATTAAAAATTTTCGTAACAGTAAGCGGTTGAGCGTGTTAATGCTGATGTCGCCCATGTTGTGGAAGTAGTTTGGATCTGAAAATGCGGGTACAAGTGGAAATTGGAAAATAACCAAATCGAATGAGTGTTTCTTAAGATGATTCCATGTATCTGGATTGGTCACATCAAAACCAAATAGAACTTGCTGGTTCGCATTAGTATTGAGTTGTCCGATTGAGTGATATTGGTATTTATCTGCAAGGGTTTGCTGGCTATCAAATACCGTGGCTGTGAGCTGCGCAGGTTTGAAACGATTCCAAAGTGAGGCAGAGAAAGAAAGATCGCCGTCGCCAATGGTGAGAATTCGCCAGTTGGGTTTTAAAAACATGGGGGCTAAGGTATCGCTCGAAGAGTTTGAATCTTGGTAAATATAGGTTTTGCGTATCGCTGCTGGGTATGGCATTTGAGGCCGTTCCTCCCCATGGATGGGGAGGAACGGCCTGCAGGGACCGTATTCACGGCGTGCTGTGGAATGTCATACCCAGTAGCAGTAATAAGCAAAACTGGCTTCTAAATAGAGGCTTAAAGAATCTGGTCTAACACAGATTCTAAGTTAGCAACGGTGCGATCAATGTTGTGCAGCTTGTCTAAACCGAACAAACCTAAGCGGAAGGATTTGTAGTCGTCACCTTCGTCGCACTGCAAGGGAACCCCAGCCGCTGCTTGCATGCCTTGGGCAGCAAATTTTTTGCCGTTTTGCATGTCTGGGTCAGTGGTGTAATTAACCACAACGCCCGGTGCCTTAAAACCTTCGGCAGCGACACTTTTTACCCCTTTACTTTCTAGTAAAGCCCGTACTTTTTGCCCCAGTTCTATTTGTTCTGCGCATACTTTATCAAAACCATAGGCTTTGGTTTCTAAAAGGGTATCGCGGAATTTCATTAATGCATCTGTGGGCATTGTTGCATGATAAGCATGACCGCCATTTTCATAGGCTTGCATAATACCGTGCCACTGCTTTAAGTTGCAGGCAAAGCTCGAACTGGAGGTGTCATCCATTTTAGCGATTGCAGCTGAACTCAGCATCACCAAAGCAGCGCATGGTGAAGCGCTCCAACCTTTTTGTGGGGCACTGATTAATACATCTACGTCGACTTCTTTCATGTTCACCCAGAGTGCGCCAGATGCGATGCAATCTAAAACAAATAAGCCACCCACGGAGTGAACGGCATTCGACACAGCCTTAATGTAATCATTAGGTAATAACATGCCAGAAGCGGTTTCTACGTGAGGAGCAAATACCATTTGTGGTTTTTCACGTAAAATAGTTGCTACAACTTCCTCGACAGGAGCAGGTGCAAACGGAGCTTGTGGGCCTTCTTCAGTGCGACGTGCTTGCATGATAATACTTTCAGATGGGATATTGCCCATCTCAAAAATTTGTGTCCAACGATAGCTAAACCAACCGTTACGGATCACTAAGCATTTTTCATTTTGAGCAAATTGGCGTGCAACAGCTTCCATGCCAAAGGTACCACCGCCGGGAACAATCACGGTTGCGTCGGCATTATAGACCTCTTTTAGGTTGCTAGAAATGTCGTTCATTACACCCTGAAAGGCTTGTGACATGTGATTAAGAGAGCGGTCGGTAAAGACGACGGAATATTCTAATAACCCTGCTGGATCGATATCGGGTAATAAACCGGCCATGATTTTCTCCTGAGCTTTATACAAGTATTTAATAAATTCTATAATAACCGTCTATTAGAAAAGAATGCACTATCAGTGTAAAGGCTCTTTTGTTAAACAGCGCTTAAATCGAACTGAAAACATTGTTCTAGGCACCGTGCTTGTAGAAAGCGAAAAAATGATATCGATAAAACAAAGTAGGTGATAAAAAGAAGGTGATAAAAGGTTCGTATGAGTGCGTGACTAAAATGGGCAGGGTACTTTGGCCAGTATCCGCTCACCTGTAACAGGATGATCAAACTCCAGAGTGGTGGCGTGAAGCATTAAGCGCTCAGCCATTTGCTCGCTGTTATCAATCTCCCCCAGCTGCTTATCACTGTATAAATCACAACCTATAATGGCATGCCCCATTTGCTGGCTATGAATTCTTAATTGGTGGGTACGGCCAGTAAAAGGTCGTAAAATAACCCGGCTAACTGGAAAAGCATGCCCCTTAAAAAAAAACTCTTCGTGTCTTTGCAGTTGATATTCGGTTAATGCCGACTTACCGTGTTGATGGCATATTTTTTGGTATGGAAACTCTCCTTTAGCGATGGGAAGATTAATGCTCCCTTGACCTCTGCTTAACTTGCCTGCTAACAACGCAGTATAGGTTTTTTGTACGTTGCGTTCGCTAAATTGGCGGTTAAGTAAGCGATTACTTGTTTTATTTAGCGCGAGTACCATGATGCCAGAAGTACCTAAATCAAGGCGATGAATCATTAATGCTGTTGGAAACAATTGACGAATTCGGTAGTGAACAGAATCTAAATTAGCAGGGTGTTTACCCGATAAACTGAGTAATTTTGTCGGTTTATTAATCAGCAAAATGTCTTCATCGTAAAACAAAATATCTATTTCTTGCAGACAGGGCGGGACGATAAAATTATCAGCTGAGGTATTCGTCAATTTAACTCACTCATTTTCTAATGGACAAAGTTTGGCCATTAATTTCTGCGCCGGTTAAATCAATCTGATAGGTTTGGCCATCCTTCTGAGTTTGCTTTAATCGAACTAATAAAAATTCATAATCTTTGGCAAACCAAATGTAGGTTTTTTTCTTACTTTTCTTTTTTTCTAATTGTTCGATCTTAATTGTGCGTAAGGTACCGACAGGTGTTTTTAATGATTCAAAACCAACCATCTGAAAAGTGAAGTTTTTCACTTTTTTTCGATCAAATACTGGGTAATTGAACTGAGTTTTGCCCTTGTTTAAATCGATACTGGCTTGCAGGTTGTAACTTAAATTGTCTTGAACTTGGTCATGCCAATGATCTTTAAATACAGTTTGATTATCGCCATTGATGATTTTTTTATTTTGCCAGTCAAATATTTGATTACGATCAGGCTCGTTGAATAAGCCGGTGCGTAGATATTGATATTGTAGCGGTTTCACGATGTTGTTATTGATCGTTAATCTGCTAATTTCTTGTAGCCCTGCTATCGCAGAATCGGCTTCAAAGGTTAATAAGGCCGTACCATCTTCTTGGTAACGCAAAGAGCGCTGAGCGTTAATATTGATAGGAAACCAACCGCCAGTCCAAGTGGCGTTATATTCAGCGGTAAACTCTGGATAACGAACCTGTGTGTTTACATCGTCGGCGATAACAGGCTTGCAAAAAATGCTTGCAAGCAGGCCAGTCAACAACAGTAAAATACGAAAATGAATCATGAAGTAGGCCATTTGCATTGGTATTTAACGAATCGTGAGAAAATTCAGTATATCGAGCGCAGAGTAAATGACAACTGAGGTGATGTGAGTGAGAAGTAATCAAGCTAGAAGTTATAGCAATATATAGAGGTCGCTATAACTTTTAGTATGAAGTAAGGATTGTGGAGTATAAAAATTTTATGAGTGGAGTTGGATACCGCTAGTAGGTAATTCTTGACCATCCAGAAAAGCGAGTTGCCCATTCATGTTTAGGCGACCTTCGCAAAACCATTTAACTGCAATAGGGTAAATAATGTGTTCTTGAATTTGAATGCGCTGCTGTAAAGCTTTGGCATTATCAATATCTAAAATAGGAATAACGGCTTGAATGGCGTTTGGGCCACCGTCTAATTCTTCGGTCACAAAGTGAACTGTAACACCATGTTCATTATCTCCTGCATCTAGGGCGCGCTGGTGGGTATTTAGCCCCTGGTATTTTGGTAACAAAGAAGGGTGGATGTTTAATAAATTGCCTTCAAAGTAGCGAGTGAAGTCAGCGGTGAGAATGCGCATGAATCCTGCCAGTACTACTAAATCTGGCTTTAGATCTTCGATCATGCGGATTAAGGCGTGATCGAACTCTTCTCGG
The DNA here is from genome assembly GCA_913061435.1 of uncultured Thalassolituus sp. GTDB lineage: Bacteria > Pseudomonadota > Gammaproteobacteria > Pseudomonadales > Oceanobacteraceae > Oleispira. The sequence goes on from CAJXUK010000011.1 coordinate 39,052, forward strand.
CTAACATAAAGAGTGTGGTCAATAATATCTGTATGTAACCCCATTGCTTGTGCTTTAGATAGGCCTTCGGCTTGAGGTCGATTACTGATAATACCGGCAATTTCAGCATCTATTTCTTGGTTTTGTACCGCTTCAGCAATGGCTTGCATGTTACTACCATTGCCGGAGATTAGAATAACGATACGGGGTTTTTCAGCTTCACTTGCTTGCATTATCTATAAACCTTGCAGCTCAACTTGCTCTTCACCTTCAACCGCATCTTCGATGTGACCAATGATCCAAGCTTGTTCACCTTCGGCATTCAATAAGGCGATTGCAGCGTCGGCTTTATCCGCAGGCACGCAAGCGATCATGCCAACACCGCAGTTAAAGGTACGGTACATTTCAAACGCATCTACATTACCGCTTTCTTGTAACCACTTGAATACGGGTGGTAGATCCCAGCTCTTAGTATTGATTACCGCTTTTGCCGTGGCTGGCAATACGCGTGGAATGTTTTCTTGAAAACCGCCGCCTGTAATATGGCAAAGGGTGTGAACATCACTGGCATTAATGAGTTTAAGTACCGATTTAACATAGATGTTGGTGGGGGCAATTAAAGCTGCTTTTAAAGATTGACCGTCTGCTAAGGTTTGTTCTAGGTCAGCATTAGAGACTTCAATTATCTTACGAATCAAAGAATAGCCGTTAGAGTGAGGGCCAGAAGAAGCCAAAGCAATTAAAGTGTCACCGGTTGCGACTTTTGAACCATCCAGTATGTCTTCTTTTTCTACAATACCGACACAAAAACCGGCTAAATCGTAATCTTCACCTTCATACATGCCTGGCATTTCAGCAGTTTCACCACCCACTAAGGATATACCTGACAATTCACAACCATCGCCAATACCGCTTACTACATCGGCGGCGATATCAACATTTAACTTGCCTGTGGCGTAATAATCTAAAAAGAATAAGGGTTCGGCGCCACCAACGATCAGATCGTTAACACACATAGCAACAAGATCAATACCAATGGTGTCATGCTTGCCAATGTCCATAGCAAGGCGCAGTTTTGTACCCACGCCATCGGTACCAGCAACCATAACGGGTTGTTTGTAGCCTTGTGGTAATTCAAACAGAGAGGCGAAGCCACCAAGGCCTGCCATTACTTCAGGACGGCGAGTACGTTTTGCGACGCCTTTAATTCGTTCAACCAGTGCATTACCGGCTTCGATGTCTACACCAGCATCTTTGTAACTTAAGGATTTTTGATCGCTCATTCGTTTACGTCTCGTCGTTCGCTTTGTGGCATTTGGTTGTTGAGTCGAGCTAATTTAGCTTGACTCAAAAGTTAACCAAATGTGGGAATTTTAGGCGGGGTATTCTACCTGTTTGTCGATGTTTGTGCACTCTAATTGTGAGGATATTGTTTGCTAAACGTTGGTTTGGCTGGCTCATCCTGTGTAGGGGTGGCACAATAGCGCCCTGCTATTAATTGCTGTTAATAAAGAAGCAAGGAATCTTTGTGCGCTTTTTCATCTTATGTGTGTGTTTATTAAGCTTTAATGTCTCTGCTGTTATGGTAAAAGACCTTTACAGCGTCAATGTGGCTGTTGATGATCAAACCGATGAAAGTCGTAAATTGGGAATTCAGCGAGCTTTTCAGCAACTTTTGATTAAAGTTTCTGGTTACCAAGATGTGTTGATTAATCCTGCGTTGATGTCGGCCAGTCAAAATGCTGAGCGTTACCTACAGGGTTTCAGTTATCAGCAAGATAACTTTGATGGTCAAATTTATCTGCAAGCATGGTTTAGCAAAGCACTGGTGGTGCCTTTGGTTAAGCGCGCAAAAATGCCAATATGGGGTGAAAATCGCCCATTGTTAATTAATTGGCTGGCAATAGAACCGATCGACAATATGGAGATTGGTCGCTTTGATATTGCGCGCTTAATTGAATATGCCCAAACTGTTAATGATCGTTTAAGGGATCCAGAAAGCGTTCAGGGTGTTGCAAAGTCTATCGATTTTGTTAACTCATCTGAAGCGGTGATTTCGGAAACTCCTGTGGTTAGAAAAGAGCGCTTGATGGTGTCAGAACAGGTACCCGAGCTGCAAAAGCGCTTCAATCGAGCATTTTCTGAGCGTGGATTGCCCGTTTTGTGGCCTATGCATGACCTAGAAGATCAGTCTACTTTACCCCTTAATCAATTGTGGTGGCTTGCTACCGACTCTATTAAAATCGCCTCACAACGTTATCAGGCAGATGCGACCTTAGCCGGTAAATTGAATTTGGCTACTACTGGCAAGTGGCAATATGAGGGGGTTTTACTACATAATGGCGAACAGCAAAATATAGTTACAGAGGGTGATTCACCGATGTTGGCTTTAACGTTAGCAACGGCTGATATTAGCCGATTTTTTGCCAACCAGTTTGCTATAAAATCTGACCCCATGAATGGCCGCTCAGGGATTCGAGTTTCGGTGACACAGATCAATAACTTTACGGACTACTCTCAGGTACTTAATTATTTTAAGCGTATAACAGGGGTGCGCTTGGTTGAAGTTGCTCAGGTAAATCAAAATACTGTGCAATTATTTTTAAGTTTGGAAGGTAGTTGGGACAAAGTACAAAGAATTATTAGTTTGGATAATAAGTTGTCCATGCTAGGCGATAAAGAATTTGAATGGACGCAATGAGCGTTGACTTAGGAGCACCCTAAATGGCTATTGAAGCCCAAGTTGAACAATTAACCTTATCGGTGTCGATGCGAGATGACGCACGTTTTGCCAATTATTTCGCCGGGCCGAACGCACAGGTGGTTTACTCTGTGCAAGATCAGTGGCGAGAAAGTGGTGAACCCTTTATTTATTTATGGGGTAGTGAAGGCGTAGGTTGTAGTCATTTATTGCAAGCTGCCTGCCATTATGCCGAAGGTTTGGGGCATACAGCGGTATACCTGCCGCTAAAGGAATTGGTTGCTTATGACCCAGCAGTGTTTGAAGACCTTGAGCTACTTCAACTCGTGGCTGTCGATAATATCGAAGTGATAGCAGGCAATACGATTTGGGAAGAAGCGTTATTTCATTTATTCAATCGTTTGCGGGACTCAGGTTGTCGTATGTTGGTCGCGGCAAAAGAAGGCCCTCGTAACAACGGTATTTTGTTGCCAGATCTAACCTCACGCTTGAGTTGGGGGATTACTTATCAGCTTGAAGCTTTAGACGATGAAGACAAATTAAAAGCTTTGTTATTACGTGCTCGAGTTCGTGGTTTAAATATGAACGAAGAGGTTGCACGTTATATTCTGACACGTGGCCCGCGGGATATGTCTGGTTTATTTGATTTATTAGCCGAACTTGATCAAGCGTCATTGTCGGCGCAGCGAAAGCTGACTAAGCCTTTTGTGAAAGAATTAATGAATTGGTAATGGTGAATCGTGCTAGCCGCTCGCTGAGTTTAGCGTTTTTGGCCTAACACTTCGTGCGAGCCCACATCTCTAACATAAGGCGAACGTTGTCTTCGCAACGATGTGGGTTGAGTTCAAGATCGCTGCGGAGATCTTCCATTAATTGATAGCGTTCTTCCGTGTCGCTTGTATGCCACTCGTGCATGCCTATCAAGTCAGCCCCTGGTTCTTTATCGTAAGCATCGTACATGCGCTCCAATAGTTCCATGGTGCGTTCTGCATCGTGAACTAAGTAATAGGAGTTCTCGCAATCAAACTCAAACTCTTTTACCGCTTCCCAAACAGGTTCCCCGGATTGAACTAAGATATCTTGCGTCATGCCGTGCAATTCTTCTAATCCCGCATCCCATTCGTGCCAGTTTTCTTCTGGCTGAATTAGCGTACTTTTAATTGAGCCATCGATTAAGGACCAAGCAATAGCAATGGGGTGACCCTCTAATTCATAAGAGCTTGCGTCAATGGCTAAAAATTGAGGGTATTGCATGCAGTTTACCTAATTAAACGGACGATTTCTAAACGACGCTACGATAGTCTGCTTGTCTTATGTAAGCAAGCAATCACACTCTAAAAAGAAAGCTAACATAAACTAAAATTAGCTCCGCCCTAAATTCTTTAGATGTTTAAAATGCCCTTTAACAGCAGACCAAACAGACGGGTATTCGCGATGTGTGATTTGGTTTTCAGCACAAATCCGCTGAACAATTTTGTGCACATGAGGGTAATGAGTGTGACTAATTCGTGGAAATAAATGATGCTCAACTTGAAAGTTCAAACCACCCAAGCACCAAGTGGCTATTTTACTGTTTGGTGCAAAATCTGCGGTTGTAGCCAACTGATGCGCTGCCCATTCGTAAGGTAAATTTCCGTTTTTATCGGGCTGCGGAAATTCAGTTTTATCGACCACGTGGGCTAGCTGAAAAACCACTGCAAATAAAAATCCCATCACAGCATGAAGGCATAAAAAACCGATTAGAACAGTTTCCCAACCCAAAAAATAGCTAGGGATAAGTAAGTAAGCGCTAATGTAAAATAGTTTACTTAGCCAAAAAATAACAGAGTCTTTGAATTGATAGCGTTGTGAAAATTCTTGCTTAGCAATTTTTTGATTAAAATATGCCAAAAAATCCAGTACAAAAAACCAGAATAAACTTGTTAGTGGATAAAGCACCCATACATAAATATGCTGCCAGCGATGAAACCAATAATGTGGTTTGTCTGGACTCATGCGTAATAGACCAAATGCTTCGATATCTTCATCGGCAACGGCAACATTGGTATAAGGATGGTGGTTAAGGTTGTGTTTTTGTTTCCAGTAAAAAGCATTACTACCAATGGCATTAAAAGTATGAGCGGCAAGGATATTAAAGCGTTTATTTTTACTAAAACTGGCGTGAGCACCATCGTGCATGATGTTGAAACCAATGAGTGCTGTTGTAAAGCCATGAAATGCCCAAATTAGCCATGAATAAGGAGATGCGATAGCAAATAATAAAGCGTAAGAAGTGATGTGAAAGAATAGAATAATGAGTGCCTTGCGATAAAGTGCTGCATTGCCTGTTTTTGCGATAGCATTATCACGAAAGTACTCATTCACTGCGGCTGAAAGCAGTGTTTGTAGAGTGCGTTGGCTATTATTATGGCTTAATTGAGTCATTGTATATTCAGTGCTAGTGTTATTATCATTATGGCTTAGCTATGGTCAGTATCCTACGGATTACGCCCAAAAAGTAAACCTTGGACTCACGGTAATGTCGACCAGACCTCAGGCGTCTTTACGAAAAGCTCTGGGACTTTTATCCAACCAGCGGCGAAAAGCACGGCCAAAATTAGATGGATCATTGTAACCCAGCTGGGTGGCTATCTTTTCAATATTTACCTTGCTGTGGCTGAGTAACTCTATGGCTTTTTCGCGTCGAGCCTCATCCAAAATATGTTGGTAAGTTGTATTGAGCTGAGCCAATTGCCGATTAATAGTTCTTGGGCTGCTATTCATTACCTGAGCAATTACTGGCAAGGTAGGAAAAGCGTTTAATTTGACTAGTTGATGGCGAATTTTAGTTACTAAGTCGTTTCCCTGATCAAGTTCGGCCAATAAGCGCTCACACTCAGTTTCTGCTAAACCTCGAGAATTTGCATTGGCTTTAGAGACGGGGGTTTCAAGTAAAAATTCAGGGAAACAAATTTGGTTGTATGGTTGGTTAAATAGAACAGGCACGCCTAGTAAGTTTTCATACTCAGCAGGGTCAGTTTGAGCAGGGTAGGCTAGCTTCACTATTGCTGGCAATGGCTCACTGCTATTAATTAAAAAGCGTGCTATTCCTAAAAAGCTTGCAACAATATTCTCAACAACAAACGGAAATGTATTGGTCATTGCTGCTAAACGAGCAATTTGTATTACCGCGCTGTCATCTTCTTTATGGAAGCGTAAGTCTGCTAACAAGGTGCGCGTGCGAGTATAACGAATGGCTAAAGACAAAGCTTGGTCTAAAGTATCTGCAGCTATGGCAGCAAAATCTAAAAAGCCGTGACTGGAAATATCTAACCCCTGGCCATGCTTAATACCGATTAATGGATCTTGTGTGAGTTCAAGAGCATTTTCAATAATCTGTTGATACTGAATTGGAGAAATTTTGTGATTTTGACGCAGAGAATTTTCACTAATTTGGCTGTTAGCCAAAATTTGTTTGGCATTAAAGCCTTGTTGTTTTAATAAAGTCACTAATTGAGCTAAATAATCAGTAGTCAAAAAAGCGTGTTGGTGCGAAGATATAGGCTTCATGCTAAACTTTCATGGCGTAATATGACAGAAATTATGCCGCTATTAAGTCTTCATTTCAAGACAAAATTACGTCATAGTGTGCGTGCGAAAATTAATAATAAATAAAATTAAAATCATTCTAGATTTAGCATATTAATTTGATGTGCTAGTCGGTTAAATAACACCTTTAATTGTAATGATTTTTTAATAGCTAATTGCTAAAGGGGATAATTGTGGAAGCTTCTTTTTGGGACGGAAAACGTGCACCTGGTATCACAGATACTATTGACCTATCAACCTACGATTCCGTTGTTGACGTTATTGAAAATTCATTCAAGCGTTATGCTGAACGTCCTGCATTTACTAGCATCGGTTACACGCTTACCTATGCACAAATAGATCAATACAGTGCTGCATTTGCCAACTATCTTCAAAATCACACAACCCTAAAGCCGGGTGATTCCATTGCCATTCAAATGCCTAATATTTTGCAATACCCTATTGCAATGTACGGTGCATTGCGAGCAGGTTTACGAGTGGTTAATACCAACCCTCTTTATACAGAGCGTGAAATGCTGCACCAGTTCAACGATTCTGGTGCTAAAGCATTATTGTGTATGGATGTCTTTGCAAAGTCGGTACAGAACGTAAAAGACCAGACCGGTATTAAGCACATTATCGTGACTAGTTTGGCTGATATGCTTCCGGGTTTTAAACGCGTATTAATTAACGCAGCGGCAAAGCACATTAAAAAAATGGTTCCAGCATACAGTCTTCCAGATGCCGTGCGTTTTCGTGATTGTTTAAAATTGGGTAAAGGTAAAGGCTTCCAAGCTAACCACATGAAAAACCCACACGATACAATTATCCTGCAATACACCGGCGGTACTACAGGTGTAGCTAAAGGTGCCGAACTAACCAACCGCAACTTAGTCGCTAACATGTTGCAAGCTGCTGCGGCTTTAGGCCAAACAACGGCTGATGGCACCAAAATGAAAGGCGACGAACAAGCGATTATCGTTGCCCCATTGCCTCTTTATCATATTTATTCGTTTACGGTTCACTTAATGTCGTTAGTTGAGCTGGGTGATCACAGTATTTTAATTGCTAACCCACGTGATACTGAAACTTTCATTCGTTTTATGAAACCTTGGAAGTTAACCGGCATCGTTGGTCTTAACACCTTGTTCGTATCGCTTATGGCAAGCCCACGCTTTAAAGAAATTGATTTCAGTAACATGAAATTAACCCTTTCTGGTGGTACTGCCTTGGTTGAAGATACAGCTAAACGTTGGAAAGAAATTACAGGTACTGGCGTTGCCGAAGCCTATGGCTTAACCGAGTGTTCTCCAGCGGTAACCATGAACCCTGCAGATGGTTTAGAACGTATGGGTACTGTTGGCCAGCCAATGCCAGGTACTGCGCTTAAATGCATCGATGATAATGGTGATGAAGTGCCTGTAGGCGAACGCGGTGAATTGTGCGTTAAAGGTCCGCAGGTAATGAAAGGTTATTGGAATCGCCCAGAAGCTACTCGTGATTCATTCACTGCCGACGGCGAATGGTTGCGTACCGGCGACGTTGCGGTTATTGATGAAGATGGCTTTGTTAAAATCGTAGATCGTATCAAAGACTTAATTTTAGTATCTGGTTTTAACGTTTATCCTAACGAAATCGAAGATGTAGTCTCCGGTCACCCAGGTGTTGAGAACTGCGCTGTAATTGGTGTTCCTGATGACAAAACAGGTGAAGCTGTGAAGCTTTATGTGGTTGCATCCGATACTAATTTAACCGCTGACGATGTTAAAACTTACTGCAAAGACAAGTTAACGGCCTATAAGTTACCACGTCAGATTGAATTCCGTGATGAGCTACCTATGACACCCGTAGGTAAAATCTTACGTCGCGAATTAAAAGATGAAGATGCCGCGAAACGTGCTAAAGCATAATTCGGTTATCGCACGCTAGTAATCAGTTGCTAGTTTGTTACAGTGAAAGACCCAGTTCAGCGATGAACTGGGTTTTTTTATGCATTTTCCCACAGTTTTTTTGGCCAATAACCTCTAGTAGGATTTAAATATGTCGGTTGAAATACAAGATATAATCACCTTTGTCAGCGCCTTCGAGCCTTTTAACAATCTGCCAGAAGCAGAGCTAGCCAGCTTATGTGGCAATATAGAAGTCAGTTATTATCAAGCCGGCAGCCAGATTTTAGAGCATGGCGGCACTATCGATGCGTTGCACATGGTGCGATCAGGATCAGTAGAGGTGTTTCGTCGTACCGGTGAACTCTACAACCGTTTAGAGTCAGGGGAAGTATTTGGCCAAATGGGGATTTTATTAAACGGTCATGTGCGTTATCCAGTTCGCGCACTCGAAGATACCTTGGTTTACCGCATACCCTCACAAAAAATTCTAGAAATGTGTGATTTAGTGGCTGAATTCGGTGATTATTTTGAATTTAATGAACACTCAACTTTACAGCAAGAAGTTCTGAATCAGGCCGATGAAAATGATATGACCACTGTTAGAGTGCGTGAAATCATTCAGCGTGAACCCATATACATGAGTGCTGATACCCCAGTGCGTGAATGCGCTCAAAAAATGACAGAACAAAATGTCACCTCTGCGGTAATTTTAGACCAAGGCAGTACAGCAACCAGCCCAGAAGAAGATGATGTATTAGCTCCAGGGATCATTACCGATCGGGATTTGCGCATGCGCGTGTTGGCTGCAGGTTTATCTTTAGAAACGCCTCTGCGCGAAGTAATGACCACCGATTTAATCACCATTCATCACGATGCTTATGTGTATGAAGCCATGCTGCTGATGCTGCGTCACGATATTCACCATTTGCCGCTAGTCAATAACCAAAAAGTTACTGGGGTAGTGTCGTTAACCGATATTGTTCAGCATGAATCTCAAAACAGTCTGTTATTAGTGCGTGGCATTATGCTACAAGAAACAGTCGAAGGGCTGATCGAATTGTCACCTCAAATTGGTCAAATGATGGTTCGTATGCAAAAAGAAGGGGCCAATTCACATATGATCGGTACCGCTATGTCGGTGATCGGGCGAGCCTTTAAGCAACGTTTACTGCAATTGGCTGAGGAAAAACTAGGTCCGCCTCCTGTGCCTTATTGTTTTTTAGCACTGGGATCAATGGCAAGAGAAGAACAGTTATTAGTCACCGATCAAGATAATGCACTGATCTTATCGCCCAACTATCATGAAGATAAACACGGATTATACTTTAAACAGCTTGCCGATTTTGTCTGTGACGGTTTACATGAATGTGGTTATACCTACTGCACTGGCGGTATTATGGCGTCTAACCCCCAATGGCGAATGACGCTTCAGGGCTGGAAAGAGCACTTTAGTCACTGGATAGAAAAACCTGATCCTCAAGCATTACTCAATGCCTCTATCTTTTTTGATATGGACGGTGTTGAAGGTAAAACCGTATGGGCCGAGCAGTTAATCCGATTTATCGTTGGTAAAGCCAAAAATAATCCTGCCTTTTTAGCAGCATTAGCTCGTAATGCCCTTAATCGAACCCCACCATTGGGGTTTTTTAAAGATTTTGTGTTAGAAATAGATGGCCGTCAACGTTACAGCCTCAACTTGAAACGGCGGGGCACGGCACCCATGGTAGATGTGATTCGGGTGCATGCATTAGCAGAAGGGTCGCTTTCTCAAAATTCATTTGACCGCCTAGAAGATTTGGCCGCCTCATCTTTATTACCCGAGGGAAAAAAAGACGAACTGTCAGATGCCATGGAGTATTTATCTATGATCCGCATTCGCCAGCAAGTGGCTGCACTAGAAGCGGGTGAAGAGCCGGATAATACCGTGGAGCCTGAGACACTATCAAGCAAAGAACGGCGTGGCTTAAAGGAAGCTTTTCAGGTGCTTAGCAATGCTCAAAAGTTTCTGCGGTTTCGTTATACCGCTAGCCAGAAGAGTTTATAAAAATGGCTTTATATCCCTACAAACAAATTCCAAACAATTGGGATGAATTTTATTCAGAACAAGTTCAGCAAGATTTACCGACTACGTTAAAAGCTTTTTATGAGCAACCATTGCTGAGTAGCCATCAGACTATGCAGGCAACTGATTTCGTTGCTGTAGATATTGAAACCACCGGCATGAACGCTGAGTTAGATGATATTGTGAGCATTGGTTTAGTGCCGTTTGATAGTCGGCGTATTTATGTTGCACAAGCTAAGCATTGGATGATTAGTAGTCAGCATTTAACTTCAGAGTCTATTGTTGTTCACGGTATAACCCACACCGAGCTAGCACAAGCACCATCACTTTCGGAAGTTTTACCAAAACTGTTTACTCACCTACAAGGTAAGCAAGTAGTGGTTCATTATCGTTATATGGAAAGAGAATTTTTTCGCACAGCCGTGGCCGAATGGGTGGAGCAAAACTTTTTATTTCCGGTGATTGATACATTAGAGCTCGAAGCTCAGTTTTTACGCCAGCAGCAATCTTTGGCGTCACGGCTACTAAAAAAGCAACTGCCGTCATTACGATTATTGTATGCGCGGGAGAGATACAACTTACCCGCCTACGAAAATCACAATGCTCTAGTTGATGCTTTGGCAACAGCCGAGTTACTGCAGGCACAAATAGTTAAACAAGGCCTAACTGATATACCCGTTAGAACACTTTGGCGTTAGCATAAAAAACGCCCTAGCAAGTAGGGCGTTTGGATATAAAGTCTCATGCACTGAAATTAAGCGCCGGGTTTAGGCTCTGTGCGCATTCCCATTAGCAAAGAAATACACATTAAAATCAGCACAAAGGTAAACGGTAATCCGGTTGACACCGCACCTGCTTGCAGCGCTTCAATAGCTTGAGTGCCGCCAATCCATAACAACGCAATCGCTATAGCGCCTTCAACCGTTGCCCAGAAAATGCGCTGAGGAACAGGAGCATCAATCTTACCGCCAGAAGTAATGCTGTCGATCACCAACGACCCCGAATCTGACGAAGTAATAAAGAATACCAGCACCAATAAAATGGCTAAGCTAGACAGTAAAGTCGTGTAGCCGGTATCCATACCTTCAAACATTTGGAACATCGCCAGTGGCACAGATGTAATGCCATCGGCACCCAAAGCACCGATACCGTTTTGAATTTGATCAATGGCTAGACCACCATAAACTGACATCCAAATAATCGTCACCGCAGTCGGTACTAATAATACAGCAGTAACAAATTCTCGTACCGTACGACCTTTAGATACGCGTGCAATAAACATCCCTACAAAAGGTGACCAAGAAATCCACCAAGCCCAATAAAATACGGTCCAGCCTTGTAACCAGCCTTCATCAGGGCGGCCATGAGGATTAGAAAGTGGAATAATATTCTGAGCATAAGCCATAATTGTTTGCGGAATCGTACCCATAGAAATAGCAAGAGCAAATGCAGACACACACACTAGTAACAACAGTGCGATGATCATATTGACGTTTGAAAGAACCTTAACCCCACCTTCCAAACCACGCACAACAGAAATAATCGCCAGCAGGGTAACTCCCACAATAACGAACACCTGCAAACCAATCGTGCTGTCGACGCCAAACACATGGCTAATACCTGCCGATGCCTGTTGCGCCCCTAAACCTAATGAAGTCGCTAAACCGAACAAGGTAGCAATAACGGCTAAAATATCGATCACATGACCCGGCCAACCCCATGTTCTGTCACCTAAAATAGGGTAGAACACCGAACGTATTGAAAGAGGCAAACCCTTGTTGTAAGAGAAAAACGCCAACGACAAAGCGACAACACCATAAATGGCCCAAGGGTGAAGGCCCCAATGATACATAGTGGCACCCAAGGCTAAATCGGCGGCTTCTGCGGTATTCGCTTCAACTCCCAGCGGTGTGTGATACCAGCCGGTAAAATAAGCTGCAGGTTCTGCTACGCCCCAAAACATGAGGCCAATACCCATACCAGCTGCAAACAACATCGCCAGCCAAGTGATGGTCGAGTGTTCTGCTTTGGCGGCATCGCCACCTAAGCGAATTTTGCCCCAAGGGGAGAGCGCCAACGCTAAGCAAAAAATAACAAAAAAGTTAGCAGACCACATAAAAAAACCATCGAATGTGGTAATGATGCTGGATTTAATGCCATTTAAAAATTCTTTAGCCGTTGCCGGATCGCTGACTAAGGTAGCGATTAAAAAGATTAAAATCAGGCCAGCACTGGTACCAAATACTGGGTTATGAACATCAAAACCCCATTTTTGAACGTTGTCCTGCCCGACGGTATAGTCGGTGTTTTCAATACTGTACTTGTCGTCAGAAGTACTCATTATTTTCTCCGTCTGTTTGGTCAACTTTTTACCTTAAGGAGTCTGCATTCTAATTGCAAGCTCAGTGAGTTGGTGAGTGCTAACTTTATTACTTTTAATAGTAGATGTTTAAATTCAAATTGCACAAAAAAGCACCGAGTTTTTGGCCCGATGCTTGAGGATGGCTTTAATGTGTTGGTGAACCAAGATTAAAGCGCAAGTAACTGTCTAGTTTTTACAGATTAAAAACTCTAACAACGCCTTCTGCGCGTGTAAGCGATTTTCGGCTTCATCCCAAACTACAGAATCCAGATCATCCATTACCTCAGCACTGACTTCTTCACCACGGTGAGCCGGCAAGCAATGCATAAATAGTGCATCTTTATTGGCTAAACCCATCAGTTCTTTATTTACCTGATAATTAGCAAATTTCAATTCACGCTCTTTTTGTTCTTCTTCTTGGCCCATAGACGCCCAAACGTCGGTGACGATCAGATCAGAATTAATCACCGCTATTTTAGGATCACGAATGATCTTTACCCGATCAGCGTTAGCCTCTAATAGACTTTGGTGTGGATCAAAGCCTTCAGGGCAGGCAATGTTCAGCTTAAAATCAAACTGACGTGCTGCATTGATGTATGAATGGCACATGTTATTGCCGTCACCCACCCAAGTCACAGTTTTGCCTTTAATACTGCCTCTATGTTCTACATAAGTTTGCATGTCGGCGAGTAGTTGGCATGGATGATAATCATCGGTTAATGCGTTAATTACCGGTACTTTGGAATGTTTGGCAAACGTTTCAACAATTTCATGTTCAAAAGTACGAATCATAATCGCATCCACCATACGAGACATAACGCGAGCGCTGTCTTCAATGGGTTCGCCGCGACCTAATTGAGTATCCCGCGACGACAAGAAGATCGCACTACCACCAAACTGCGTCATACCCGCTTCAAAAGAAATACGGGTACGGGTAGACGATTTTTCAAAAATCATACCCAGTACTTGATTCTTTAAAGGCTCAAAAATTTCACCTGCATGTTGCATCTTTTTAAGTTCGATCGCGCGGTTAATAACCCAATCAAGTTCGGCAGGTTCTAAGTCTAATAATGTTAAAAAATGTCTAGCCATAATGGCGATTCCTTACTTTAAATTTTCTATCAGCTGACAAACTAGGTTTACCACCTGATCAGCATCTTGCTGATTAATATTTAATGGCGGCAATAAACGCACCACGTTGCCCGACGTCACATTAATTAATAATCCCATATCCAGAGCTTGTTTAACCAATTGAGGGCAGTCTTGGTTAACAACAATACCTACCATTAAGCCGGTGCCACGTAGCTCAGTAGCCAAACCTTTTTCAACTAAGCGAGTAGTGAAGGCGCTGCGCATTTGTTCGCTGCGGGCTTGTACATTGTTATAAATATCTTCTTGCTCAATGCTCTCAATTACCGCAACGGCGGCTGCACAGGCTAATGGGTTACCTCCATAAGTAGAGCCGTGATTGCCAGGTTGCAAGACATTAGCCGCGTTACCTTTAGCAATACAAGCGCCAATAGGTACACCGTTACCCAAGCCTTTGGCCGTGGTTAATACGTCGGGGGTTATGCCGTGTTGCTGAAAGTTAAAATAGGTACCAGTACGGGCATTACCGGTTTGCACTTCGTCTAGCATCATTAATAAGTTGTTATCGTCACACAGATGACGCAAACCTTGGATGTATTCGCTGCTAGCAGTGGCTAAGCCGCCTTCTCCCTGAATGGGCTCCAAAAAGATAGCCACCACATTCGGGTTAGAAGCAACAATGGCTTGAGCTGCAGGCAAATCTTTATAAGGCACGCGAATAAAACCCGGCACCAGCGGGGTAAAGCCCGTTTGTGCCGCTGAGTTTCCAGTGGCCGTTAACGTTGCCATAGTTCGACCATGAAAGGCCTTGGTCATCACAACGATTTGAGGTTCGGTAATGCCTTGGTCATGACCATATTTACGTGCAATCTTGATAGCGGCTTCGTTGGCTTCTGCCCCAGAATTAGAGAAAAATACGTTATCCATGCCAGAAATTCGGGTTAGGTGTTCAGCTAATTCTTGCTGTCGGCCTACACCGTACAAGTTTGAAGTATGCACAAGGTTATCCGCTTGATCGCGAATGGCTTGAGTCACCGCTGGGTGTGCGTGACCTAAACCACACACGGCGATACCGCTTAAAGCATCCAAGTATTTTTTGCCATCGGTATCAAAGACCCACGAGCCTTCACCTTTAACAAATGACACAGGAAGCCGACCATAAGTATTCATGACAGGGTTATTCATGATTGGCGGCATTGTTCTACTCCGAATTCTGTAAATTAATATTTCTTTGATGGCAGAAACGCAAAAAGGCGACACGGGTCGCCTTAAAATCAAGCATGGATCATACGAAAGTATGCGCCTCGTGTAAATACATGGCTAAATTTATAGCGCAATGACAAACTTATATTTATCGGTCAAACTGTGCCGGTAAATTAAAGATTGTTATAAACAGAGTCATTTCAGACGCATCAGGTATTCGAGTTGCACTATCAGAGAACGCTGAGTGAAGCAGAAACATCATGAAAAAAGTATACGAATTAGGGCAGATGCTAGAAGGGTTTGATTCTCCTGCCATTTTGGTGACGGAAAATTATGAAATTTTAGCCAGTAACAAACAGTATCAAGCCAAATTTGGTGATATAGATTATCGCTCTCAGCCTACCTGTTTTTCTGTTTCTCATGGCTACAGTGCGCCCTGCGATCAGGCAGGAGAAGACTGCCCTTTGCACAAAGCGCGACAGTCTGGCAAAAAAGAAAAAGTACTGCACATTCATCAAACGTCAAACGGACGTGAGCATGTTAATGTCGAAATGATCCCTATCTTCGACGAAGACAAACAACTCAATTATTTCATCGAACTACTCACCCCTGTGCCGTTAACCAATGGTGCATCAGCCAGCAAAAAAATAGTGGGTAACAGCCTTCAGTTTAAGCGCTTATTAAGTAAAGTTGAGCGTGTGGCAAAAACCGATGTTGAGGTGTTGCTGCTTGGGGAATCCGGTACTGGTAAAGAATTAATCAGCAGTCTTATTCATTTAAGTAGTCCGCGCAGCAAAGAACCCTTTGTGACTTTAGAATGCTCTGGTTTAAGCGAAACCCTAATTGAAAGTGAGCTGTTTGGTCATAAAAAAGGCTCGTTTACAGGGGCTAATACCGATAAAAAAGGGATTGTTGAGTATGCCGATAAAGGCACATTATTTTTAGATGAAATAGGTGATGTGTCACTGGCCACTCAAGTTAAGTTATTACGACTTATTGAATCTAAAACCTTTCGCCGAGTCGGAGAAAGTGAAGTTCGTACAACTAATTTTCGTTTGGTGTGTGCAACGCATAGAAATTTAAAAGAAATGGTGAGTGCCGGCACGTTTAGATTGGATTTGTACCATCGCATTAACGTGTTTCCTATTTTGGTTCCATCACTGGCAGAGCGTATAGAAGACCTACCAGAGCTGGCTAAGCAAATGATTAAAATAACAGGGCATAGTCATGTTATTACTCCAGAAGCGATGGATCTACTGTGCGCACAGCAATTTCCTGGGAACATCCGAGAACTGAAAAATATTATTACTCGTGCCATTGTACTGAGCGATACTGAAGTTATTGATGAGCCAATTATTCAAGAAGCGCTAACCCTTGGTAACTATGAGTTTTCTGAAGCAAGTCTCACGCAGACTCAGCAACCGATGGGTGATAAGGGTAAGGCGATAACACTGCAGCAATTAGAAGCAGAGTACTGGCAGAGCTTAATGAAGAAACACAACAATAATAAAGAAAGTATAGCCAAAGAGGCAGGTATTAGTTTGCGTACACTGTATAGAAAACTGGAAAAAATAGAGCCATCATAAAAACTTAACCTAAGAGATGGCGCTGCTACTTTATTCGTTTAAACATACTTCTGTTATCGAGAAATCAGTTTCTGACCCTGTGTCTATTTGCGTATATTCTTGTGTTGATAAATGCGACTCTTTGATTAAATAACCAGGTCGCTCATGGGTTAATAAAACAGACATTTTAGCGCGCAACCAAGGCTGAATATTCTGCCAAATTCTCTCAGCCATTTTTTCATCTACGCCATTAAAGGGTTCGTCTAAAATTATTAATTGTGGATTTCTCAGTAGTAAGCGAGCCAGGCTAATGCGTCGTGCTTGGCCGCCCGATATCTTACTGCCTGCCTCGCCCAACCAAGTATTCAGCCCCTGAGGTAGTGCATTAGCCCAGTCAAATAATTCGACAAGTTTCAGTGCCTTCCAAATATCATCTTCTGTTACGTCTGCTAAACCAATGCTGAGGTTGTAGCCTAATGTACCAGCAAGAACGACATTTTTTTGCTCTAAATAAACAAGGTTGCCATACCAATGAGGCCGTGAAATATCTTCTATTTTCAGCTGTTTGTTTATCGTTATGTTGTTTGTGGCTAGGTTGTTTATAGATAAGTTACTCGGGTCGTCGCTGCCGGTATCGTTAGCTTGTTCACTGCCGATGAGTAACTGAGCAACAGTAGATTTTCCAGACCCTGAGCGCCCCTGTAAATTGACTAAAGTATTTTTAGCCAAAGAAAAAACTAAGGGAGAGTGTTGGCTGACAGCAATTCTTTTATTCGCGTAAATTTCAATATCAATGTTGTTAATGTCGTCAATGATGGTTTTTGTGATTACAGGCTTTGAAGCAACAGACTCGGCAAGTGATGTTAAGCGATTAGCAGAAAACGAAGTATTTCCCCAGCGATTGAATTGAGAAGGAACCATCTGTAAAAGTTCTGATAACCCCAAAAACATCATCACAATCATAATGGCAATGCCACCACTGATAAGCCCTGAATTAACCGCCATTAACGTTGCGCAAATAAGCGCCATAATGATGAGCCCTAACACAAGATCCAGCAAAAGTTGAATGTTTGCCACGCTCGTATTGAGAGTATTTTGTGCGCGATAAAAATCATCCAGCGTGGTTAAAATTTGTTGCTCGTGATCTTGCATTAAATCATGAGACTGTAACTCGTAAGCACCTTGTAAGTGTTCAATCACATCGCTGCGGCAGGCATTCAATAAACTAGCCGAGAGTGACCCAAATTGCTTGGTTCTTTTAATAGTAATGCGGATACTGGCAAACAAACACAGCAGCAAGGCGCCGCCTAAATAAAGTGCGAGATCAAACCAAAAAAAACTAAGAAATAACGACAACGTAATGATAGAAAGTGCGGCAACAATGGGAGGGATAATATAACTCAATAAAATAGTGTCTAAAGCGTCTAAATCGGATGTTAGCTTTCCTAGCCATTCGCTATCTGAAGTTGCCCTAAGTTGCTTGCTCGATAAGTTCGTCAAACCTTTAAAAAGGGTTAAGCGATAGGTAGAGATTAACCGTAAAATAGAATCATGGTTATAAATTCGTTCTACATATCGCCCAACAGTGCGGCTAAGGGCAAAAAAACGAATGCCAGAGCCGGGCATATACATATCAAATACCACCACTAGGCCGGCACTAATGGCTAAGCCAGTAAGCGCTGTTGCGGTAATAAACCAGCCGGACAGCATCAATAAGGCAACACCCGATAGAGCGGTTACAAAAGCCCAAAAAATACCAATGTATAAACGTTTACCTTGGCTTTTTGTAATTAAGTTAAACCAATATTTCATTGTTAATTTTTTATACCGTGCCCATATTTGAATGATAGGCCCTGTTATTTTTTTGCATTAATAGGCATTGTTTTTTGCATTAATAGGCATCGTTAAGTGCAAGTCGCAAACATCGATCAATAACGGATCATGGCTAGCAATAAGCAGAATACGCTTAGACTTTAAAGCAGTTAAGGCTTTATAAATTAATTGCCTACTCTTTAAGTCGAGCTGTGCAGTCGGCTCATCAAAAATAATTACAGGACTTGGATTGAGTAATATTCTCGTAAAGGCCATGCGTTGCATCTGACCACCCGATAGCCCTTGGCCATGCTCGCCCACTAGAGTTTCTAAGCCGAAGCGATTTACCCCAAGCTCATCCAGCAACCCTAATTGATCCAGTGCGTTTTCCATTTCTGATTTTGACGAAAGAGGTGCCAGTGATTTTAAATTTTCATAAATACTATTATTTTTAATCCAAGGCTTTTGTGGCAAGTAGGCGATTGAACTGTGGCTATTAGGTTTAAGTTTTACCGAACCGCCAAGAGCAGGAATAAAATTCGCAATAGTATTTAGCAGTGTTGTTTTTCCTGAGCCAGAGTCACCAGAAATCACAACCATTGTGCCTGGATTAATAGTTAGGTTTAAAGGAGGAGACAGAGGGGTGTCAAAACCCACTACAAGATCCTCTATAACCAACTGTTGTTGTTCTTGAGCATCGGCGCATGCTGGTGGGTTTTGTTTGGGTGTAAAAGTTTGCGGTGTTAAAGACTCTACCAGATTATTGGCAGCGCCAAGTGCAGAGGCTCGATCGTGGTAATACTGAGATAATGTTCGCAAAGGCTGAAAAAACTCGGGTGCAAGAATTAAAATAGTTAGGCCAGAAAATAATGAAAGGCTATCGGCTGGCCCCCAAGTAATTGCGCCGTACAGAGAGAAGCCAATATAAATTGCCAGTGATGCAATAGCCACACTAGTAAAAAACTCCAACACGGTTGATGATAAAAATGCGACCTTTAAGGTTTTCATAATCACATGTCGATAGCGTTCACTGTTGTATTCCACCTCCTCAAAAATCTCGTCTTTTGCTCCCAATAATAAAATATTAGAAAGGTTAGAAACGCGATCTAAAAAGTGCCCAGCTAAACGTTGTCTAAGAGTGGAATATTTTTGATTCAGTGATTCTGCTCCCATCCCCACTAAAATCATAAATAAAGGTATTAAGGGAGCCGAAATAAGTAACAGCAAGGCACACAGCCAATTAAATACAGCTATGGCAGATAAAATTAATAAGGGTGAAATAATGGCCAAGGCTTGCTGGGGCCAATACTTAGAAAAATAACCATCCATTGCTTCAACTTCTTCTATAAATTGAGAAGCAAAGGCACCTGAGGAGGTGTTTTTTAATGCCACGGGGCTGGAAGAGCGCCAGTGAGCAAGCATGGTATTACGAATGCTTTTACGAATATTAAGGCTGGCTTTTTGTGAAAATAAAGTTTGTAAACGAGTAAGAAATACTCGCCCAATAATACAACCTAACAGTACTGTTAAAAGTATTAACTGACTTGAAAGAGGTTGCTTATTAACAATAACGTCTTGTGCAATATAAACAAAAGACACCCATTGAAAAATCAATAAAAGAGTTGATAAAGCCCCTGCAATAACAGATGCTCGAAGTGCTGTTTTTTCTTGCGCAATGTATTGGTTTAAAAATAAACGGCCTGTCAGCTGTTTAGAACTGCCAGGCTGTTTTACAAGGTGGCTAATCATAAACTTAGTGGTAGCCGCCTTGTTTCACTTTGCCTCGAAATACCCAGTATGACCAACTGGTATAACCAAGAATGATGGGAATAACAAATAAGAAACCCAGCAACAAGAACAACTGCGAATTAGTCGACGAAGCAGCATCCCAAATGGTGAACTTAGGAGGCACAATATAGGGCCATTTACTTGCAGCTAATGCCAAATAACTGAATAAGAAAACTCCCATACTTGCAATAAAAGGCACGCCTTCAGAACGCTTTTTAACAGCACGCACTACCGTTAACGCACACAGCAGAACCAGAGCAGGTAAGATCCAAATAATACTTAAATTATCGAACCATCTTTCTTTTACGAATTCATCTACAAACGGTGTGTAAATGCCAATAATTGCAAACACAACCAGCAAGCCTGCCAGTAACTTAGGCGCTAAATTATAAGCCCATTCTTGCAAGGCACCTTCAGACTTTAAAATTAACCAAGTGCAGCCCAGCAAAGCATAACCCGATACCAATCCAAGGCCAGTGATAACAGTGAAAGGCGTTAACCAATCCAGCGCGCCGCCAGAATAAGCAAAGCCTTCTGTTTCAAAACCTTGGATATAAGCGCCCACAACGGCCCCTTGTGCAAAGGCAGCAACAGTAGAGCCGCCAGCAAAAGCCCAGTTCCATAGGTATTTAGACTGGTTTGCTTTAAAGCGAAATTCAAAGGCAATGCCTCTAAAGATTAAGCCGGCAAGTAGTAAAAACACACCAATGTACAAGGCCGGTAAAAACACCGCGTAAACTAAGGGAAAAGCCGCCAGTAAACCTGCACCGCCTAAAACAAGCCAAGTGCCGTTACCATCCCACACGGGAGCAACTGAATTCATCATAGTGTCGCGAGATTCTTCATCTGGCGCAAAAGGGAATAAAATTCCTTGGCCAAGAACAAAACCATCCATGAGGACATACATCATAATGCCAAAGCCAATAATGAACGCCCAGATTAACGTTAGATCGAATGTTGGTTCCATGATTAAACTTCCTCATCAATGGCAGCATGCGCCGCTGAAAATGGTCTTTTAGGACGTTCAAATTCATCCAGTTCGTGTGGTTCGTTGGCTGTTTCTAAGCCACCTCTAAACACCTTCAAGAGATAATAAATACCCGCACTGAACACTGCGGCATACACAACGACATAACCTATAAGAGTAAATAGAGCCATACCGCCGGTTAGTGAAGGTGTTAATCCTTGTGCGTGTGTCATTTGATTATAAATTAACCAAGGTGCACGCCCTGTTTCGGTTACAACCCAACCCGCTAATACAGCAATAAAAGGAGAAATACTCATAAAGCGTAAGCCGTTTAAAAATACTGGTGATTTAAAGTAGCGGCCACCAGGTCGTAAAAATAAACCCCACAGTGCAAATACAATCATAAGCAGCCCAAGGCCAACCATGATTCTAAACGACCAAAATACAATAAATACTGGTGGCTGTTCTTCAACAGATACTTCTTTAAGCCCTTTTAATTCGCCATCCCAGTCGTGAGTTAAAATAAGGCTAGCTACTTTAGGAATGCCAATTTCAAAGTGGTTGGTTTGAGCGTCTTGGTCAGGGATTGCGAATAACAACAGAGGAACCCCTGTGCTTGTTTCCCAGTGACCTTCCATGGCGGCTACTTTCATTGGCTGATGCTTTAAAGTATTCAAACCATGATAGTCCCCCACAATCGTTTGCGCGGGTGCCAATATTAGTAAAAACCAAAGAGAAACAGATAAGGCTTTTTTATTGGCTTCCAGTTCGCGTTTTTGCAAAATAAACCATGCGCTTACCCCAGCAACCACCAAAGCTGCCGTTAAGAAAGAGGCCAGCCCCATGTGTAAAAAACGGTAGCCAAAAGAGGCAGTAAATAACGCATCAGACCACGATTTAACGTAGTACATGCCGTCAATTAACTCTAAACCATCTGGGGTTTGCATTAATGAGTTAGCTGATAAAATCCAGAAAGAGGAAATAAAGGTACCGGAGGCCACCATAATAGCTGCAAATAAGTGTGCGCCCTTGGGCACTTTATCGCGACCAAATAGTAAAACACCTAAGAATGTCGCCTCTAAGAAAAACGCTGTGATGACTTCATAGCTGAGAACGGGCCCTAAAAAGTTAGCCGTGGCATAAGAAAAATTACTCCAGTTGGTACCAAACTGGAACGACATAACAATCCCAGATACAACACCAATCCCAAACACAACAGCAAACACTTGTGTCCAGAATTTAGAGAGACGCAACCATATTGGGTTGCCTGTTTTAAAGTGTAATGCTTCAAAGCCGGCAATAGTACTTGCTAACCCGATGGTAAACACCGGAAATATGGCATGAAAACAGACGACAAATGCGAACTGTATTCTAGAGAGGATAAGCGGATCTAATTCCATATTGAGACCTATTAAGTAATGTTAAGGTATTACACCGTTAATGACACTTGATAAGCATAAATCAGTCCACTTTTGAGAAATAACTCATTTAAAGTATAAGCTGTACCCAGAAATCTTTATGAGTATTTGATATTTAAAAATAAAATCTTATAAATATCAGTAGCTTGAATTAGATTTTGGCTAAATAATCATGCCAGTAATAATTGTTTAAATTATAAATTAGTATGAATTAGCCAAAAAATATAAAGCTACTTTTGAGGAAAATGGGTATGGGATAAAGCCTTTTATGACAAAAATGACAACTGCAATGCCACTTCTGTCTCAAGGCTTCTGATTGTAAAATGATCGCTGAATTGCACTAAGTATTAATAAACGTTAGCCAGGAGGCCATTGTAAACTGCGCCCACCCACCACATGGTAATGCAAGTGGAATACAGTTTGACAAGCGCCTTCGCCATTATTGACTACCAAGCGAAATGCCTCGCCAATACCTGCGTCAGTAGCTACTTGGTTAGCCACAAGGTTTAAATGCCCAAGCAGTATTTTATCGTCTTCTGTTGCGTCGCATAAGCGTGGAATAGGCTTTTTGGGGATAACTAATATATGCACAGGGGCGCATGGGTTAATGTCTTTAAAGGCTAAACACAGCTCATCTTCATAGACGATATCCGCAGGTAATTCTTTATTGATTATTTTACTGAATATCGTGGGATCATTAGGCATAGGTTTTGACATAGTAGTCTCTTGTTAAAATACGTTGGCTTAAAAATAGTGTCTTAAAAATAATGGCATAAAGATAGTAGCAAATATCATCATACCTCGTGTTTTAAAAAATGCACCGCTAAAAACTCAATGCTGTCTGATCAGGTGTGATCTATAATCGGCTCGGTATCAGATAGACGTTTTTCAATCGAACACTAGGAAATAACAATGGCAGCTTGGCAGTTTTGGATGGATCGTGGGGGCACGTTTACCGACATCGTAGCGAAAAAGCCAGACGGTAGTTTGGTCACACATAAACTGTTATCGGAAAACCCCGCTCATTATAAAGACGCTGCTATTCACGGTATTAGAGAGCTGCTGCAACTTGAAGATGGGCAGCCGTTGCCGGTCGAGTTAATCGATGAAGTGAAAATGGGTACCACGGTAGCGACCAATGCGTTATTAGAGCGTAAAGGTGAACCTACTTTATTAGTTACCAGCCATGGCTTGGGCGATATTTTAAAAATAGGTTATCAGACTCGGCCTGATATTTTTGCCCTCGATATTCGATTGCCAGAGCAGTTGTATGTTGGGGTTGAGGAAGCTAGTGAGCGCTTACTGGCTGATGGCACGGTTGATTTGCCCTTTGACGAAGAAGGCCTAGCGGTGCGGTTAATTGAGTGGCGTAAGCAGGGCATTGAGTCGATTGCCATTGCTTTTGCGCATGGTTATCGTTTTCCAGAACATGAAAAAGCCGCAGGACGTTTAGCCCGTGAGTTGGGCTTTAAGCAAGTTTCGCTCAGTCATGAAGTTAGCCCGTTAGTTAAACTGGTGCCGCGGGGTGATACCACGGTAGTGGACGCTTACTTATCGCCGATTTTAAGACGCTATGTTGAGCAGGTCGATAGCCAGCTTTCTGCTTCTGATAAAACGGTTTCAGTAAATACTTCTTCTATAAGTACTTCTTTTACAAAGACGTCTATTGCAAGGAAAGTCCCGCTGTATTTTATGCAATCCAACGGCGGCTTGGTCGATGCGCATAAATTCCGTGGCAAAGATGCCATTTTGTCCGGCCCCGCTGGTGGCGTTGTTGGTATGGTTGAAACCGCCTGTAATGATGGCTATGAACGCATCATAGGTTTTGATATGGGTGGTACTTCAACCGATGTTGCGCATTTTAATGCCGATCAATTTTCCAGTTCTGACAATACCCAAAATCCTATTCGCGAATACGAACGCGAGTTTGAAACTCAAGTAGCCGGTGTGCGTTTGCGTGCGCCTATGATGAATATTCATACCGTGGCCGCGGGTGGCGGTTCGATTGTTAAATTCTCTGACGGTCGATTTCAAGTCGGCCCCGAAAGTGCAGGGGCGTTTCCTGGGCCTGCCTGTTATCGCAATGGCGGCCCATTAACCATTACCGATTGCAATGTGTTATTGGGCAAGGTGAAAGCGGAGTATTTCCCACAGTGTTTTGGCCCACAGCGTAATCAAGAATTGGATTTTGAGGGTGTTAAGCATCAGTTTGAAGCATTAGCCAAAAGCATTAATCAAGAAACCGGTTTGCATTACAGCGCAGCAGAAATTGCTCAAGGCTTTTTAACCATTGCCATTGAAAACATGGCCAATGCGGTAAAGAAAATTTCTTTGCAGCGTGGCTATGACGTAAGTAATTATGTGCTGAATGCGTTTGGCGGGGCAGGTGCGCAACATGCGTGTTTAGTGGCTGAAGCGTTGGGCATGAAACAAGTCTATTTGCACCCGTTCGCTGGGGTATTATCGGCTTATGGTATTGGTTTAGCGAATGAACGTTGGTTGGGCGAGCAGTCGTTGCAAATTACCTTAAATAGCTTGGATGCTCGCCAAAATACTTCGTGCGCCGTGCTAGATGTGATTGAGTTGAACCAGATACGCCTGCAAGAAAAAGCCGATGCGGCTATCAACCGAAGCCGAAATTCAAAAGACGTTGCCCAGGCTGGCGCTAACCGAGGCGATAATAAAACAGCGCAAACCATTCAAGATTTTTGGCGCATTCATGTGAAGTACCAAGGCACAGATACGCCGCTATTATTATCACTGCCCAATAACTTAGATATGAATTGGGTGGCTACCGAATTTCATCAGCTGCATCAAAAAACCTTTGGCTTTTCGGATACTACGCGGCCTTTAATTTTAGAGGCTTTGCAGCTAGAGCGTGTTGCTAGCCATCAAAATGATTTGGTTAATCGTTCAAAGACTGAGTCGTTTACTCAGCTCATGCCCATCGCTGAAAGCAGTATGACGTGCCAGCAAGGTGGAAAAACAAAAGCATTGTCAGTGCCTGTTTATCGTCGTGAGCAACTGCCTAAAAAAATCGACATTGTTGGCCCAGCATTAATCGCAGAAAGTAATTCAACCATTGTGATTGAGCCAAATTGGGTGGGTAAAGTTATCGATAGTGGGGCATTGGTTTTAACCCGTTTAGATAATGATCAAACTCAAGAAAATCAAAGTGAGGGCTTTAAAAATAACCAAGAAAAATCAGGTAGCGAACAGATTAAAGAAGGTAAAACTGAGTCAGCCCCCGACGCCATTCAATTAGAAGTCTTTAATAATCTGTTTATGTTTGTTGCCGAGCAAATGGGATTTGTTTTAGAAAAAACTGCCGCCAGTGTGAACATTAAAGAACGCTTAGATTTTTCGTGTGCTTTGTTCGATCAATTCGGCGAGCTGGTGGCGAATGCTCCGCATATCCCGGTTCATCTTGGGTCTATGAGTGAAAGCATTAAAGTGGTGATCAATAACAACCCCAATATGAAAGCGGGTGATGCTTTTGTGTTAAATACCCCCTATAACGGTGGCACCCATTTACCGGACATTACCATTGTAAAACCTGTTTTTATCAATTCAGACACGGCAGACTTTTATGTGGCCGCTCGCGGGCATCACGCCGATGTCGGCGGGATTACCCCAGGCTCTATGCCAGCCCGCAGTCGGCATATTAACGAAGAAGGTATCTTGCTAGATAATTTATGCTTGGTAAAAGAAGGAGTTTTTCAAACTGAAATGATCACTGCTGCTTTATCTGATCATGAATTTTCGGCGCGTAATATTCCGCAAAATATTGCCGATTTAAAAGCGCAATTAGCGGCTTGTGAAAAAGGCGCGCAAGAATTAAATCGCTTAAGCAAACAGTACGGCTTAGCAACCTTGCAGGCTTATATGGGGCACGTTCAAGATAACGCAGAGCTGACTTTAAAAGCGTGTTTGAAAGATCTGGATTCAGGCTCGTTTGAATACCCAATGGACGATGGCAGTTTAATTAAAGTCGTCATCACTATTGATAAGCACAACGGCCGTGCGAAAGTCGATTTTAGCGGCACTTCCGATCAGCACTCG
Source organism: uncultured Thalassolituus sp. (assembly GCA_913061435.1). Taxonomy (GTDB): domain Bacteria; phylum Pseudomonadota; class Gammaproteobacteria; order Pseudomonadales; family Oceanobacteraceae; genus Oleispira. Next base: position 65,516 of record CAJXUK010000011.1, read on the forward strand.
GGTAATTTTAATGCGCCTACCTCTGTCGCCAAAGCCGCTGTTCTGTATGTCTTCCGTTGTTTGGTAAACAAAAAAATGCCATTAAACGCTGGGTTTTTCCGCGCGCTGGATATTATTGTCCCGCAAGGTTCAATGCTGGCTCCGCAATACCCTGCGGCGGTGGTTTCAGGCAATGTTGAAACGGCACAAACTATAGTAGATACCTTATTAGGTGCTCTCGGTATTATGGCGGCCAGCCAAGGGACTAATAATAACTTCACCTTTGGCGACGAAGAGTTTCAATATTACGAGACGCTTTGTGGTGGTGCAGGCGCAACAGACAATAATCATGGGGCGTCGGGTGTGCACAGTCATATGACCAATTCACGCTTAACCGATGTGGAAATTTTAGAGCAGCGCTTCCCTGTGATGTTAGAGCACTTTGCACTTCGCCCTAATTCGGGCGGGTGGGGTAAGTTTAAGGGCGGTGATGGCATCGAGCGCCATATTCGCTTTTTAAAACCCATGAGCGCGACCATTATTTCAGGCCATCGCCAAGTGCCGACTTTCGGTATGGCCGGTGGTGGTGCAGGCAAGGTTGGGGTGAATTTTGTTAAGCGTTTTACCTTAGATGCAGCAGGTCAACCGGTGCCTAAACTTGAATTTTTACAAGGTTGCACCGATATACAAGTGAATAAGGGGGATGTGTTTTGCATTCATACTCCTGGAGGTGGGGGGTATGGACTCACTGATACAGATCAATAGCCGTTCGATTCGCATCATTAATGCAGCTATTAACCTAGTAAAATAGTCGGAAATTAAGTAGTATTCGCCTAAATAAACACAGCTCAAAAAAGGAACCATTATGGATATTATCGAAGCGATCAAAGAACAAATCGAAAACAACGATATCTTGCTATATATGAAAGGCTCACCTAATGCTCCACAGTGTGGTTTTTCTGCGCAAACAGTACAAAGTGTGATGGAATGTGGGCAAAAATTCGCTTACGTTGATATTTTATCTAACCCAGACATTCGCGCTGAATTGCCAAAATACGCGAACTGGCCAACATTCCCACAGCTTTGGGTAAAAGGAGAACTAGTAGGCGGTTGTGACATCATTACTGAAATGCACCAGAAAGGTGAATTAAAGCCTTTATTGGATGAAGCTGCTGCTGAGTAATATGATTGGCTAGCGCTAGTTAGCCCTGAGTACAGATTGCACACCTAAAAACCGGCACTGATAAAAATCAGTGCCGGTTTTTGTTATGGCTGTTAAAAAATGAAATTCTTTAAATTCAGGGGGTAAAAAAGCAGGTCTTAGATAAATATTCTTAAATCGTAATGCAAATGCGAATAATTATTTTTTGACCTCAGATCTCAATGCTATAAAATGCGCTCAAATTATTAAGAAGTGAGTATTTGAAGATGAAAAATCTTATTGCAATATCTCTGGCGCTAACTGCGGTTGCTGCTCAAGCAGAGGTGCAAAACACTAACGATGCTTCCGTAGAAAAAGCTGAACATCAACTTTCTGCAGTAACTATCATTGGTAGTGAAGAGCAAGCAAAGCAGATTGCGGGTTCAGCACACGTTATTGATGCAGAAGAGTTAGCCAAGTTTGAATATACCGATATTCAAAAGATCCTAGCAGGTGTTCCAGGGGTTTCTTTCCGTAATGAAGAAGGTTACGGCTTACGTCCAAACATCAGTATTCGTGGTACGCGTGATGATCGTTCTGGCAAAATCACTTTAATGGAAGACGGCGTTTTAATTGCCCCAGCCCCTTATTCCGCCTCTTCCGCTTATTACTTCCCAACAGCAGGTCGCATCAGTGGCGCTGAAGTGATGAAGGGCTCCTCTGCAATTAAGAACGGTCCATATACTGTGGGTGGTGCATTAAACTTATTGAGCACGCAAATTCCTGAAACCTTTGGCGGCAAGGTAAACCTAGAATACGGCTCCAATAATATGATTCGCAACTACGCCAATGTAGGTGATAGCAAGCAGAATTATGGTTGGTTAATCGAAGGCCAAAAGCATCAAGTTGATGGCTTTGATAAAATTCAAAACGCTGATAATGATACCGGCTTTAAAAAAGACGACGTCATGGCTAAGTTTCGCGTAAACAGCGATCGTAGCGCCGATGTTTATCATCAGCTTGATTTAAAAGTGCAGCATTCAACAGAAATGTCTAACCAGACCTATGTCGGTCTAACCGAAGCGGACTTCAAAAAAGACGCGCGTTCACGTTACGGCTTAACTCAGCAAGACGAAATGAATAACGAGCATAACGAAATTACGTTAAGCCACCTAGTAGAATTTGGTAATACCAGTATTACCACTACGGGTTACTTTATTGAGTTTGAACGAGATTGGTTTAAGGTCGATAAAATTGGTGGTGACGGCATTAACGAAGTGTTTAATTGTGCCAATACTGGCAGCTGTGGAACTCTGTCTGATCCTAACAATATTGCAACGCAAGCTGATGCCATTGCAGTGCTTCATGGTAACCAAGCAGCCGCTATTAAAATTAAACACAATAACCGTGCTTATGAGTCAAAAGGTATTCAAACCCGTATTGCTCACCAGTTAAGTACTGGTGATATTGACCACAATATTGAATTTGGTGCGCGTTATCACGAAGACCAAGAAGACCGTAGCCAGCCAACAGAAACTTGGAATCAAGATGCTAATGGCAACTTAAGTTATGGTGCTACTGGAGCTCCAGATACTCGCTTCACTAAAGCAAGAGCTTGGTCTGCTTATATTGCCGATGATATTCAGCTGGGTAACTGGGTGGTTAGCCCTGGTGTTCGTCATGAAAGCTATGAGATTAAGCGTGAAGGCAGTGCTTCTAAAGAAACGAAGCAAAATGTAACCTTGCTTGGTTTGGGCGCCAGCTATCAAGTGAATAAAGAACTTGTTGTATTTGCCGGTATGCATGAAGGTCATTCTCCATCTCCAAACGATGGCAAGAGCGATCCTGAAGAAGCGTTAAATTCTGAACTTGGTTTGCGTTTTACCAATAACGGCTTGTATGCAGAAACCACGGCTTTTTACAGCGACTACTCTAACTTGCTAGGCGCATGTACAGCTTCTACTGGTGGTGATTGTGATATAGGCGATGCCAGCAACGCCGGTGAAGCAACCGTTCAGGGCTTAGAAGTATTGGTTAACTATGACCATAAAGTAAACCAGGCGTTAACTGTGCCAATGGGTATTACTTATACGTACACCGATGCTAAATTTGATACTACTTTCGACGATGATGACGTTTGGGGCGATGTAAACAAAGGAGATAAGCTACCGAGCTTGGCAGATCAACAAGTGCAGCTTCGCTTTGGGTTGGCTCATGCTTCAGGTTTCAGCGCCGACATGAATGTTAATTATTACAGCGATACGTGTTCAACGGCTGCGTGTGGCGTTAATGAAGACATTGATGCGTATACCGTAGTGGATGTAGCGGGTCGTTATCAGGTTAATCAGCAGACTCGAGTGTACGCTGGAGTTGAGAACCTGTTCGACAGTGAAGACGTGGTTGCTCGTGCTCCTAAAAATGGTGCTCGTGCCCAAAAGCCACTAACAGCCATGGTGGGTGTTGCTTATAATTTCTAAGCATTAAAACACGACCTAAAAGCCCGAATTCTTTAATACGTGAGAATTTGGGCTTTTTTTTGGCTTACTATTTAGTAACAATATAGGTTAAACTCATTTCATTCATTAAATAAATAGTTTCATCCATAGGGCTTTTATGAACATTGATCGCGTTGACCTTAATTTAATGGTTTATCTGGATGTTCTTTTGCGTGAGGGGAGCGTTACTAAATCTGCTCAGCAATTAGGCATTACCCAGCCTGCCATGAGTAACGGTCTAAAACGCTTACGCGATTTATTTAATGACCCTCTTTTAGTGCGTACCAGTGAGGGTATGACTCCAACCGAGCGAGCGCTTGAATTACAGCCATTAATAAGAAAGGCATTAAACGAGCTCGAAGCAGCGCTGCAAACTCAAGGTGAGTTTGATGCATTATCCAGCCACCGTGTGTTTCGTATTATGGTAAGCGACTATGCCGAGTCGACCCTTGTTCCAGAATTGGTAAAGCGATTACGTCAAGAAGCACCGCATGTGATTTTGGATGTGCTTACGCCTTCAGATGTTACTTTCCAAGATGTTGAAGCCGGTAAAGTTGATATGGCAATTAACCGTTTCGATGAGATGCCACAGTCGTTTCATCAAATGACGTTATGGGAAGACGATTTTGTGTGTCTGGTGAACCCAGATCATCCTCGTGTTAATCAATTTGATTTAGATGCTTATTTAGACAGTATGCATATTTGGGTAAGTAAAACCGGTATGGGCGCGGGTGTGGGTATTGATCCTGAAAAAATAATTCGTTTAGGCTGGGTTGATAATGCGCTTAGCAAGTTAGGCCATAAACGCAAAATTTCTGTATTTACTCGTCACTATCAGATGCCAGCCTTATTGGCTTTGAATAACGATCTTGTTGCGACACTGCCACGAAAAGTAGCAGAAATGCAGGCGGAGTCTTCTGGTTTGCATGTAAAAGAAACACCGTTCGATGTGCCACCTTTTGAACTCAAAATGGCTTGGTCGCCTTTGGTGCAGCATCACCAAGCGCACAAGTGGTTGCGTCGTCTAATTGTTGATGTGGCGCACTGCTGTTAAATAGCTTTTAAGTCAGCTTTTAAGCCAGCTGAAGGCTCAGTTTTAATGTGTGTTGTTGATTGCTTTCTAGTGATATTGAATCATGTAAAACATTAGCCGTTTCAATACAAAACATGGTTTTATAATCATGGGCGTTGAATTGGCTCAAGCGTAAGCTTTTTTCTATCCAAGGGTTCCAAATAACAGCACTGTTAGTGTGTTGATTAGTCATTAGCAATTGTTGAGTGGGCGTTTTGATTTTTAACTCATAATTATTAGCAGCTTCTGTTGTTGTGAAAAAATACAGTCTATCGGTTTCTTGGGTAAATTTAATTGCGCCAATTTGTTTTTTTTCTTCCCAGTTATCCAAGGCATCAATGTAAACAACCTCACAACTGTCACTCGGGCTAATAATGGTTTCGGCAATATCAGTTGTTGGAAAATAGGTATGCATGGCTTGGCTTATGACCATTTCTTTGTGGTCTAAATTGGTTGTTATTAATTCAACGGTCAAAGTATCTGAAAAAGTGAATCGTGCAACTAGGTTAAAGGTAAAAGGCCATAGCGCTTGGGTTTCTGGCGTGTGGGAAAGTTCAAATTCTATCTGCACACGATCGTTGTTTTCATTAATATTACCCAGCTGCCAAACTAAATTACGGGCAAATCCATGAGCTTTGGCCAATTGCGGCGTTGGCACTTGTTGTTTAATGGCGGTGGGGTTTTTGTTTAAATCCCCAAACCAGGGCCAGCAAATAGGAATGCCGCCACGCACAGATTGTTGTTTTTTATATTCTGCGCTCTCGCTTAACCAGAGCAGATTGTTAAAATTATTATTGGCGGGGCTAAATTCAATCAGCTGTGAACCTTGTAATAAAACCGTGGCATTAAATTTTGGATGTTTTATGCGAATAGCTGCTAATTCGTCTAGGGTTATATTTTCGCAGTAAGCATGGCGCATATCCAATATCCTAATTTATAATCGTGAGTAAGCCGCTAATATAGCGGAATATGTCCGTTTTAAGCTATTGAAAGAGAACGTGTTTGTGCAAAAAACATTATTATTAGAAAGTTTATGTGAGCAGTTGCAGCAAGAAATTAATGCAACCCGTTCAGCGGTTGATGAAGCGCACGCGCTGGCTTCTCATGAGCAAAGTAAACCCGAAAACCAATACGATACTCTGGCGTTAGAAGCTGCCTATTTAGCCCACGGACAATCAGAACGTATAGCTGAGTTACAGCGCCAGTTGCTGGTATTGAATCACTTTGAGTTTGTTGAATTAACGCAAAATCAACCGATCTTGGTGGGATCTTTAGTGTGCTTAGTTGATTTAGAGCTCAATGAAAATCAGTGGTTGTGGATATTACCCGTGGCTGGTGGAAAAGTATTTTCTGCAGCTATTGCTCATGTTGATCAATTAAAAAATACCAATACGATAAATACCAATACGACAAATACTATAAGAAGTATTACACCCACCGCCCCCTTGGCTAAAGTTATGCTGGGTAAGTATGTCGATGATGTGATTAGTTTGAATATGGGAGGCAAAAAAAAGCAGTTCGAAGTTATCGAACTGCTTTAATATTGAATCGCTCTAAAATTTAACAAATCACTTAAACATATCAGCGAAGCTTTCCCCGCCTTCGTCACTAATTTCTTTTAGTGGCCAGCCTCCTAATTCTTTCCAGCGATTAACGATGTAGCAAAACAGCTCGGCTGTTTTCCATGTGTCGTAAGCTGCTGAGTGAGCTTCTTTATTATCAAAATCAATGTCAGCAAGCATACAAGATTTTGCTAATACTGAATGCCCTAAAGCAAGAGAGCTGAGGCTGGCAGTATCAAAGCTAGAAAAGGGATGAAAAGGATCACGCTTTATCTCGGTGCGTTCAATGGCTTGTTTCAAAAAACCATGATCAAAATGGGCGTTATGACCCACTAATACTGCTCGGTTGCAACCTGTAGACTTTACTTCTTTGCGAACAAATTGAAGCATTTTAGTCATCGCGTCTTCTTCGCTTATGGCTTCACGTTTCGGATCAAACGGATCGATACCTGTAAATTCAAGAGCCTCTTTTTCAAGATTGGCACCTTCGAAAGGAATAACATTGGCATCAATGGCTTCGTGTGGATAAAGCCAGCCATTTTCATCCATGCGCAATGTCACCATGGCTATTTCTAATAAAGCGTCGGTTTTACAATTAAAGCCGCCGGTTTCAACGTCTACTACCACGGGTAAAAATCCGCGAAAGCGTTGTGCCATGAGTGATTTATCTTTCTTCTCTGCCACGAAGGTTCCTTAAGCGATTAAATCGCGCAGTTAGTTTTAGAATGCAGCATAAACAATGCACAATAAACATTGATGCTTTTAGTCATTAAATACGGTTTATTATTTTTCAACAAGCCAGCGAATAGTTTCACCCGCTTTTAGAGGTACGATAACATCCTCTGAAAAAGGCATTTCGTTAGGCACTGTCCAATCTTGCTTAAGTAAAGTTATGGTATCGGTATTGCGTGGTAAGTTATAGAAATCAGCGCCAAAATGGCTAGCAAAACCTTCAAGCTTATCAAGTGCACCTAAATCTTCAAAAATTTCAGCGTACAATTCAATGGCTGCATAAGCACTGTAGCAACCTGCACAACCACAAGCAGATTCTTTGGCACCTTTAGCATGTGGTGCAGAGTCAGTACCCAAGAAAAACTTAGGGTTACCGCTCGTTGCCACTTCTTGAAGTTTTTGCTGGTGAATGTTGCGCTTTAAAATGGGCAAGCAATAAAAGTGAGGTTTTATACCGCCTACTAACATGTGATTGCGGTTGTATGCTAGATGTTGAATAGTAATGGTTGCGGCTACATTTGGCCCAGCTTGTTCAACAAATTCTGCGGCATCTTTAGTGGTGATATGTTCAAACACCACTTTAAGATGCGGGTGACGGGCAATCATAGGCTTCATTACATCATCAATGAAACGCTTTTCACGATCAAATACATCAATATCATCATGGGTTACTTCACCATGTATCAACAGTGGCATTTCGTTTTCTGTAAGAGCTTCTAATACAGGGTCTAGCTTGTTGAGATCAGTCACGCCAGAGTCTGAGTTGGTCGTAGCACCAGCAGGATAGAGTTTAACCGCAACAATATTAGAACTTAATTTCGCAGCATGAATCATATCAGGTGTTGTACGATCGGTTAAATACAGCACCATCAAAGGCTCAAACTTACTACCCTCAGGGCGGTGCGCTAAAATGCGATCTCGATATTCAATGGCTTGGCGAGCATACATGACCGGTGGTTGTAGATTTGGCATAATGATCGCGCGCCCCATATAAGCAGCGGTTGCAGGAACAGTATACTTTAGAACTTCACCATCGCGCAGGTGTAGGTGCCAATCATCAGGACGAGTAATGGTGAGTTTTTGTGTCATGTAAGAACCTTTTAGCCTTTAACGAGTGTTATGTCTTATCTTGTCTTTTATCTTAGATAGATAAAGAAAGCTGATATAAAAAACTTAAACATTATACCTCAACTCCCTTAATTTAATGAAATTTTGGCCGATAACGAACTTAGCTTTCATTTTATTGGTTAATCGAGATACTTATTATATGCGTAAACTTACGCTTCAGACGTTAACGATATTTACCTGCATGATGTTGCTATTAATAGTGCAGGCTCAAAAAACATGGGCACTGGAATATGGTGGTGGGATTGAAACAACCCGCTGGCAAGTGACCGGTTCAGTTTTTTCCTGCCAGTTTGAGCAAGAATTGCCAGAATATGGAGAAGGCATCTTCTATCATGAAGCCGGTGAAGATATTGTGTTTCAACTGAAAACACGAAAGAATTTAATGAAACCAGGAATGGCGAGTATTTCAATTACACCAGCTCCTTGGCAACCAAGTAGATCATCAGAGCATCTAGGTTATGCAAAGTTGACACCAGAAAACCCCAATCTTGAATTAGATCCAGAGCGCAGCAACCAGTTTTTACATGCATTGCTAGAGGGGAAGCAACCTGTTGTAACCCGAAGAGCCTATTATGATGATGGCAAATTTATAAAAGTACATTTATCTGCTATCCACTTTAAAGAGTACTATTTCAAATATCTGCGTTGCGTTGATCAACTACTGCCGATGAATTTTGAACAGGTAGCACGCAATAGAATTTATTTTGGCGGAGGAAAGGAAGAATTAACTCCTAATGACCAAGCATTGTTAAACGATGTTGTTTTTTATGTAAAAAACGATCCTCGGGTGTTTGCAATCTACATTGAAGGCCATACTGATAATATAGGTAGGCGATACGATAATCGTCAGCTTTCTAAAAGAAGAGCTGAGTCCGTAGAAAAATACTTTATTGATAATGGCATAAATCCAGAAATGATAACCTTGAGATTTCATGGACAGCGCTATCCAATAGCTACCAATAAAACGGCAGCTGGGCGAGCAGAAAACCGCAGAGTGACAATTAGACTAGAGCAGCAAGAAGATTTAAAAATTCCTGCGAATCTGTTGTTTGTACCTTAAATCGGGGTATGTCTTAAAAAGTTCAAAGGCTGTTTATTGAAAGAGGGTGTTTATTGCTAAAAAATGGCGAATTAAGGCTATTTTGATTGTTTTAAGTTAATTGTTAAAAAGAAGTTGACGAGGAAAAATAAACGCGTATTATTCGCAGCCTGTTCAAGCAAACCGCCGAAATGGCGTTTTAATTAAACATAACGAAGTTAATGTAAGTATTTGTTTTTCTTCTACTTTCTTAGAAACTTAAATAAAAATAACCCTTGACTTCAAAACCGCACACCCTATAATGTGCGCCCACTTCGAGCAAAGCGTAGTTGCCTAGCTGAAGCCGGAAACGTTCTTTAACAACATATTCAGATAATTCGTGTGGGTGCTTACCTTGATTGGCGGAGACAGCAAAACTACGGTTTTGCATCAAAGCATAAACAAAGTAAGAACTCACAAACTCTTGATTAGATTCAAGAGCGCTTTTTAACTAAAGCAAAGTAGTTTTTATTTTGAGTAAGATTTTAAACTGAAGAGTTTGATCATGGCTCAGATTGAACGCTGGCGGCAGGCTTAA
>CAJXUK010000012.1 GCA_913061435.1 uncultured Thalassolituus sp.
TGTGAGAGTAGGTCATCGTCAAGCTCTTATTCTAAAAACCCCAGTAAGGAAACTTGCTGGGGTTTTTTTTCGTCTGCAGAAAAGTGGTTTTTGACGACCTGAGCCTGCGAAGGGCCGGCCATCGTCAAGCTTATCTCTTATTTCTTATCTCCTAAGCGTTTATGTGTCCTTTTGATCCACTATTTGTGAATACGGTGAGCGGATATATGTATTTATTGATAGAAATAATGTCAATAATTTCAATGATATATTCCTGAAAGTCCACTGTTTATGGTGCTTTTAAGTGTTTATAAGTACTTTTAGGTAAAAAATAAAGCTATTCCAAATATAGACATTCTTTATTATTATCTATCCTCAAGTAAGTATGAATGTTTATCATGTACGATGATTAGTTAATACTGATCATCTACGGTAGCTAATAATAAGAGTGATCTAAAGATCGCGATGGAATTCTAGAGCATGGCAAAATCAAACAAAGCATCCAGTCCAGTAGCGTCATTAAGCAATCCTTTCGATAAAGAAAAAGAAGTCGAATTTATTATTCCAGGTCAGGTTGCTTATCAACCTGGTTTATATGAAGAAAGCCTAAAGAAAGGCTACCAGTTAATACAACGCCCTAAAAAAGCAGCAGGTGTTAATGCTGTTACTCGCCAACATGCAAAAAAACGCATGACGATTTGGGAGCGTATTTCTGTATTAACCGATGAAAGTCCAACGGTTTTATTCCAAAACTGGGGTAAAAATTTAGACGGTGCTTCATTGGTAACTGCAGTCGTTAAGATCAATGGTCGCGACGTTGCTTTATATGGGCATGATTTTACTGTGCGTGCAGGCTCTATGGATGCAACTAACGGCAAGAAACTGGCGCGTTTGTTTGAACTTGCTGGCAAACGTAAAATTCCTTTAGTTGGCCTTAATGACAGTGCGGGTGCTTATGTACCTGCAGGTGTGGGTGGTTTAGATGGTTATGCCGAAGCATTCACCGCTCTGCGTAAAATTAGCGGTGTTGTGCCTTCTATTATGTGTATGTTTGGTTTTAATGCGGGCGGTGGTTCTTACTTGCCACGCCAGGGTAGCTTTTTAATTCAACCTAACGATACTTTTTTTGGGTTAACAGGCCCTGGTGTTGTGAAATCGGTATTGGGCGAAGATGTCACCCCTGATGAACTTGGTGGTCCCAGTGTTCATAGTCAAAGCGGTGTAACGGATTTTGTCGTCAAAGATGAAGTGAGTGCATTAAAGAAAGTAAAACGCTTACTTAATTACATTCCCAATAACAACAGTGAGTTTGCTCCGTTTCAAAAAACTTCTGATCCGGAAAATCGTAAAACGTGGGATATTGATATCCTACTAAAGAAAGCCTTTAATAGCCCAAGTGGTTTTAATACCCCGTTGGATGTCACCATTATGATTCAGCAGTTATGCGACCATGGTGACTTTATGGAAATCCAACCAGACCGTGCGCGTAATACTATTACTGCACTAGGGCGTATGGGCGGTAATGTCATCGGTTTTGTAGCTAATAACTCAGCGGTTTCCTCGGGCCAAATTGATATTGCTGCCGCCTATAAAAACGCCCGTTTTATCCGCTTTTGTAACCTTTACAACATTCCAGTGATCTTTATGGAAGATACCACGGGATTCCTACCGGGCAAGGATCAAGAAGCTCAAGGCATCGTGCAGGCAGGTCGTGCTATGTTGGATGCAATTATTGATTTACGCACACCGCGTTTTTTATTGATTATCCGAAATGCCTTTGGTGGTGCGTACGCCTCTTATAATAATTATCCGACCGGTGCCGATTTTGTGATTGCGCTGCCTTCTACGCGTGCTGCAGTAATGGGACCCGCAGGTGTAGAGTTTGTTTATAAAAATGAATTGCGAGCAATTCGCAGTGCAGTTAAAAATAAAGAGCAATCACCAGCCTGGGCGAAAGAACAAGAAGCCTTATTAGCCAAACGCTATGAAGAAGAATTAATGAATCCTAATGAAGCCTTAAGTTTAGGTTCTATTTCTCAAATTGTAATGCCAAGTGATTTGCGCAAAGTCTTGTGTGAAAACATGGGTTTCCATTTGCGTCATTATACACCAGAGCCATTGAATGCTGTTCAGCGAGAGTTCCATTAAGTTAGTTCTATTAAGTTAGTTCCATTAAGTTAGTTTCATTAAACACACTTGGAATCCTTAACTAACATCACGCTTAAGCAATCATATAAAAGAATTTGAAGCCAAAGGCTTATAGGAATAGAAAATGAACAACGAACATTATTTAAACAATCTATTAATTCATAAAGATCGTCGTTTGATCAATGCAGGCAATGAATGGGCGCAAAGCTTTGAGTGCAGCAACATGCGCCCATTAATTATTTGCCGAGGCCCTATTCGTAAAGAGGCAATGGACGTTTTTGAAGAAATGGGTATTGAGCATTACGGTATTCTATTATCTGAAAAAGATTCTATCGTTTATCAAAATGCATTGGCTCCAGAATTGCGCCAGTTAACCGACCCTAAGCGCGTTCACCGTGTGCCCGATTACACGGGGGTTGATAAAGAAGAGCGTAATATTCGTATTCAGCAGATCATCAGCATTGCCCGTGAAAATAATTACAACTCAATTTTTACCGGTTATGGCTTTATGGCCGAAGATGAAACTATGGTTGCGGCTATGGAAGATGCAGGTCTTAATTTCATTGGCCCGTGTTCTAAAACCGTTCACGATGCCGGTCTTAAAGACGAAGCAAAGCGAACTGCATTAAAAGTCGGAGTTAGTGTGACTCCAGGTATTGATAACGCCACAGCTATTACGCTAGTAAAGAAATACCCTGATGAGAAAGCATTATTGGCGCTAGTTAAAAAAGAAGGCCTAGATTCTGTTGACGGTGCCTTCAATAAAGAACTTTTTGACAGTGCAGAAACCGCTGTAGAAAAAGCTGATTTTGTATTGGCTGCGGGCTATAAGAAAGGTGTGGATCTTTATACCACAGAAGAATTGCAAGAAACGATTCGTGAGCAAGTGATTGTGATGAGTCGTGATTATCCAGAGAACCGCATCCGTCTTAAGTGTATTGGCGGTGGTGGTGGCAAAGGTCAACGAATTCTACCTAATCCAACTTCTTTTGAAGGTGAGCCAGACGAGCAACTCGCGAAAGTGGCAGAACTTGCGCCGTCGCTGGTTTTAGAAATACTTAATGAAGTAAAAGCCACGGGCCAAGGCGATAATAAAAACGTTTTAATTGAACTCAATATTGAAACAACTCGCCACCAAGAAATTCAGGTAATTGGTAATGGTGATTGGAGTTTGGCCTTAGGTGGTCGTGATTGCTCATTGCAAATGCATGAGCAAAAACTGTTAGAAGTTTCGGTAACCACAGAAGAGCTTGAAAGTGCGTTAACTGAAGCGGTAAAAGATGGTCGTGATGTTGAAGCAAAAATTTTGACTCAAGACCTTAAAACACTGCACGCTATGGAAAAAGAATCAGAAGTATTTGGTGCTGCGGTAGGTCTTGATAGTGTTTCAACCTTTGAGTGTATTGTCGATCGCGACAAACATTTCTTTATGGAAATGAATACTCGAATTCAAGTTGAGCACCGCGTCACCGAACTATGCTATGCGCTGAAGTTTGTGAACCCAGACAATGACAAAGAATTTTTTATCGTAGAATCACTTGTCGAAGCCATGGTGCTATTAGCTGCTCATGGTGCGCGTTTGCCTAAACCAGAGCGTATTAAACGTAATAATGCTTCAGTAGAAGCGCGTTTAAATGCCACGAACCAAGCGTTGGCACCTCATGCCGGTGGAATTATTGAAAACTGGTCTGACCCTCATGCCAGTGAAATACGTGACGATCAGGGTATTAGTTTGCATAACCCAGACACCGGTGTGTTTATGAAATACCATCTAGCCGGGGCTTACGACAGTAATATTGCCTTGTTATTAACTGTTGGCCAAAACCGCTTGAATAGCTACCAAGAGCTATCCGAAGTGTTACGAACTACGGAGTTAACCGGTAAAGACTTATCAACTAATCTTGAGTTCCACTATGGTTTAGTCAATTGGTTTTTGGGTAATAATATTAATGCTCGCCCAACGACACGTTTTATCGTTCCTTATCTAACTGCAGTGGGCTTGCTAAAACAAAAAGCCAATAACTTAGATTTAAATTTTGCTTACCAGCAAGTGTGTAATAAAACTCTAGCTACGGCTAAAGATGAAGAAGCTAAGGCAGCGCTATTGGATGTGTTAACACGTAAACATTTATTATTAACGCGCCCGCTAGAAAAGCTAATTGCAGAGCCACATGTACTAGCAGGCTGGTTGAGCTTAAATCAAAAATATTTTGAGCTAAATACTAAAGGTGAAATTGTTTGGCTAGAAAATCCGGTTAAGGTGTTGTCTCAAGCGTACCATTTTCTCAATATGGACTTTAATGCAGACAGCCCAGCTTCGAGTATGATTTGGGATCATGACCATGATGTTCTGTCGCAAGCATTGGGTTTTTATGCTGAATTGGAACGTGTTCTTAATACCAACGATTATGCAGAAGTTTGTACGTTATTAGCTAAGAAAAAATCGCCAACGGATAGTCTTGATGCAGCTCAATGGCTTGCCATCCAGTCGGCGCATTTGGGTTATCAAGCAGGTAATGATATTTTATCTTTACTGCCATTTATTGGCTTACAAACTCAGTTTTTTGACTTAAAAGTTAATGACGATTTAAGTGTGCATATTCCAGATACTTTGCTGGATGAGACCTTGCAAGTGCAAATGGCAAAAGTTTTAGTGCCACCACCTATTGCCAAGAGTGATGAAATTTTAGCGCCAACCGGTGGTATGTTCTATGCCTGTGAAGCGCCAGGAATGCCGCCATTGATTGAAAAAGGTGCTCATTTTGAAGCAGGGCAGCCACTTTATATTATTGAAGTGATGAAAATGTTCAATAAAGTGAATGCGCCATTTGCTGGTACTGTCGATGAAGTACTCATTGAAACCGATGGCTCTATTATTAGTAAAGGTCAGGTACTGTTTAAAATTACTCCTGATGAAAAAACGGTCGTTGAAGCCCCCGAAGTGATTACGGCACGGATACAAGCTCAAACACTAGAGTTTTTAAATTTAATTAATGTGTAACGAGTTGTTTAACAAACTTTATCGCTAGTTCTTCACGAATATTCGAGAATTAGCTTATTGGGAAATAGAATCATGATAGTTGGATTAGATCATATCGCCATCGCGGTACCGGATTTAGAAAAATCGATTAAACGTTTTATAGACGATTTTGGCCTTACATTTAATGGCCAAGAAGATGTGCCGGCAGCCAAAACCAGTACGGCTTTTTTTCCATTATCAGAAACCAGCATTGAATTGGTGCACCCATTAAATGGTGAAGGCCCAATTCAAGGTTACTTGGATAAAAAAGGTGGCGGTATGCACCATTTGTGTTTCCGCAGCGATGATATTGAAGCCGATGTTGAACGCTTAAAAGCCAAGGGTTATCAGTTTTTATCGGAAGCGCCAACCTTGGGTGCGCATAACTGCAAGGTGATATTTATTCACCCAAAAAGTTGTGATGGCGTTTTAATTGAACTCAACCAACCTCAAGACGACGCGGGTGAGCACTAATGACTGATAAGAAAGTGTCGGATACCAACGAATCAGAAAAAAAATACACATTAGAAGAGTGGCAAGCCTTAGCCATTAAACAGATGAAAGGCTTAACTCCTGAAGAAATGGAATGGCATACCCCCGAAGGTGTGCCAATTAAGGTGCTTTATACCCAAGACGATGTAAAAGACCTTAAGTACGCCAATACCATGCCGGGTTTAGCGCCGTATGTTCGTGGCCCACAAGCGACCATGTATGCTGGTCGTCCTTGGACAATTCGTCAGTATGCGGGTTTCTCGACAGCGGAAGAATCCAATGCCTTTTACCGTAAAAACCTAGCGGCTGGGGCGCAAGGTGTTTCCGTTGCTTTTGATTTAGCTACTCACCGTGGCTACGATTCAGATCATCCACGAGTGAGTGGCGATGTCGGCAAAGCCGGTGTGGCGATTGATTCTGTAGAAGATATGAAAATATTATTCGATGGCATTCCATTAGATAAAGTTTCTGTATCAATGACTATGAATGGTGCCGTGCTTCCTATTTTGGCGAATTACATTGTCGCCGCTGAAGAGCAGGGCGTTAGCCAAGATAAATTATCGGGCACCATTCAAAATGATATTCTAAAAGAATTCATGGTTCGTAATACGTATATATATCCGCCAGCGCCTTCAATGAAAATTATTGGCGACATTATTGCGTACACCTCGGGCAACATGCCTAAGTTTAATAGCATTTCTATTTCTGGATATCATATTCAAGAAGCGGGTGCAGATGCAGCATTAGAGTTGGCTTACACCCTAAGTGATGGCCGTGAGTATGTGCGTACCGCTTTAGCGGCAGGGCTTGATGTGGATGCCTTTGCGCCACGCTTGTCTTTTTTCTGGGGCATTAGCATGAACTTCTACATGGAGATCGCTAAGTTGCGCGCGGGGCGTCTATTGTGGAACCGCATTATGGCCGAGTTCAAACCCAAGAACCCTAAGTCATCCATGCTTCGCACCCATTCGCAAACGTCTGGCTGGTCGCTCACAGAACAAGATCCATATAACAACGTAGTGCGTACAACGATCGAAGCCATGGCCGCGGTGTTTGGTGGCACACAATCTTTGCATACCAATGCACTCGATGAAGCCGTTGCCTTGCCTACCGAATTCTCCGCGCGTATTGCGCGTAATACGCAGATCATTATTCAAGAAGAAACCGGGATTAGCCAGGTTGTTGATCCTTGGGGCGGGTCTTACATGATGGAAAGTTTGACGCAGCAAATGGCTGATAAAGCGTGGGAGTTAATCGAAGAAATCGAAGAAAAAGGCGGCATGGCCAAAGCCATTGAAGAAGGTTTGCCAAAACTGCGCATTGAAGAATCAGCAGCACGCAAGCAAGCACGAATTGACCGTGGCGAAGATGTGATTGTGGGTGTGAATAAGCATCAACTCAATGAAGAAGCTGATTTAGATATTTTAGAAGTTGATAACGTTGCGGTGCGTGATTCTCAAATTGAACGCTTAACCCATATCAAGGCATCGCGCGATACTGAAGCTGTTACAGCGGCTTTGGCTGATATTACGAGTGCTGCAAAAGATGGTAAAGGTAACCTGCTAGACTTAAGCGTGAAAGCCGCACGTTTGCGCGCAACGGTAGGTGAGATTTCAGACGCCATGGAAGAAGAATTCGGACGTTACAAAGCAGAAGCTCGTACAATTTCTGGTGTATATGGCGCTTCTTATGAAAACGATGCTGATTGGCAGGCAATTAAAGCCGATATTGCCACGTTTGAAGAAGAGCAAGGCCGTCGACCGCGTATGTTGGTGTGCAAAATGGGCCAAGATGGGCACGATCGAGGTGCGAAAGTCATTGCCACGGCCTTTGCCGATGTAGGTTTTGATATCGATTTATCACCGATGTTTTCTACGCCAGAAGAAGTCGCTAAGCAAGCGGTTGAAAATGATGTTCATGTTATTGGTGTATCGTCATTAGCGGCGGGTCATAAAACCTTAGTGCCTGCGTTGATCGATGCACTTAAAGCGGAAGGCGCTGACGATATTATCGTGGTAGCAGGTGGCGTGATTCCAAAGCAGGATTACGATTATTTATGGGATGCAGGCGTTAAGGGGATCTTTGGCCCAGGCACTAAAATACCTGTGAGTGCGCGTGCTGTTTTAGACTCGATTCGAGAAGCGCAGGCTTAAGGTTCACTTTCAAAAGTGGCCCGTAATTCACTTACGATCGCTATTGGGTACATCGTTTTGCGACACGCCGTAAATACATCCATATAGGCTCGTACACCCCTTCCCTGGGGTGTGACGGTCTTAAACGATGTACTCAATGTCAATCCGTGAATTACTCGTACAATGCTAGATTTACCCGTAAATTTCGCCTTTAAACCGTAAGACTTTAAACGATTAGGCCAAACCATGATTGATTTGGAAAAACTAAAAAGTGGAAATCGTCGCGCACTTGCCAAGGCGATTACCCTGGTTGAAAGTAAACTCGATCAGCACCGTGTTGACGCCCAAGAAGTTCTTAATCAACTGCTTCCAAATACCGGCAACAGCATTCGTATCGGTATTTCGGGCGTGCCGGGTGTGGGTAAATCGACTTTTATCGAGGCCTTTGGTCAGTACCTTATTTCGCAAGGTAAAAAAGTGGCTGTTTTGGCCGTCGATCCTAGTTCCCCCTTACGCGGTGGTAGTATTTTAGGCGATAAAACTCGCATGGAATTACTTTCTCGTGAAGAAAACGCCTTTATTCGTCCATCGCCCAGTGAGGGTGCATTGGGCGGTGTCGCACAAAAAACCCGTGAAACTATGCTGTTATGTGAAGCAGCAGGCTACGACGTGATTTTGGTTGAAACCGTGGGCGTAGGGCAGTCGGAATACGAAGTTGCCGCCATGGTTGATTTTTTTCTAGTGCTTATGCTGCCAAATGCAGGAGACGAGTTACAGGGGATCAAGCGCGGCATTATGGAACTGGCCGATGCTTTAGTGATTAACAAAGCAGACGGCAACAGTTTATCGCTGGCTAACCAAACAAAGGGGTTTTATAAAACTGCTTTTAAATTAATGAAACAAAGTAGTTTTTGGACACCAAGAGTGAAAACCTGTTCAGCCTTAAATAATGAGCGCATCGAAGATGTCTGGTTAATGATTTGCGATTATCAAAAAAAAGCCAATGCTAATATTAATGCTGGAATCAGCGCCTTTGATGAAAAACGAGCACGTCAAAATAGTGAATGGTTAAAAAAATTAATTCATGAAATGTTAGAGTTAAAATTGAAGCAAAATCCGCAAGTAAAAGAGCGTTTACCGCAGTTACAGGATGAGGTGTTAAATAATAAAGTCACTGCTTATAATGCAGCACAACAGATTATTGAATTGTTGTAATAGCTTTGATCTTTTACCGATTGGTTTTAACTCGATAGCTACAATAGAAAAACAGTTAGACAATAAAATACAAGGCAAACAATAGACTTATTTATGAATTCTGTAACCCGCTCCAAAGACATTAGCCAAGCACTGAAAACTTTTTTTGCCCAACATCTACCCATCACTCAGTTTATGGGTTTGGAAGTCGAATCTTACGATGGTGATACGCTCATTTTAACCGCGCCATTAGCACCAAATATTAATGATAAACAAACGGCCTTTGGTGGTAGTTTATATAATGTTGCGGTTATGGCTTGTTGGGGAATGGTGTACTTAAAAACACAAGAGAGAAAAATTAAATGCAATCAAGTGGTGGCAGAAGGTCATGTTAAATACATAGCACCAGTTAATGGCAAACTCAGAGCTATTTGTCATGCGCCAAATGAAGAGGAGCTGGAGCGCTTCTTTAATCACTTTGCAGATACGGGTCGTGCGAAAATAGAACTGCAATCCGTGATTTACGACGACGAAAATATTACTAAAATCGATAGCAAAATAAAGCCAGCCATGAAGTTCACTGGCGCATACGCTATTTTAGATTGTTAACAAAAAAATCTAAAATTAAACGCCCAACAAACTCAGAATCGGTCGCTTGTTGCAGCGACGATCGTGCAATGCTGCAGGTAGGTTCACCAATACTAGCGGAGCGCATATCTAATAAACGTCGGCTGTATTGCGCGCTGAATTCAGGATGCCCTTGAAAACTGATAATGTGTTTACCCAAGGTGTAGGCTGCATTTGGGCAAAAGTCGTCATGTAAAAAATTAACAGCAGTTGCCGGCTGTTCGATCACCTGATCTTTATGGCTATATATCAAATCCAATGTCGACGGCAGCTTAAATTGAGTATGTGCTGATGTTGTTAGCGATCTTACACCCACTCCCCAACCTTTGTGGCTTTGTTCAACTTTACCTCCCAAGGCTTGAGTAATTATTTGGTGGCCAAAACAAACACCGAGTAAACTGACTTGGGCTTGATGAGCTTTAACAATCCATGCGGATAATGGAGGAATCCAAGCGTGATCTTCGTAAGCACCGGCTTTTGAACCCGTTATAATATAAGCATCACACTCGGTTAAAGATTCAGGAAATTCACCTTGTTGAACATGATAATAACGAAACGTTAATGGTTTTGATTTATTGTTAATGTGGGTGAAGTATTTTTCAAACATCAAACCGTATGAACCATATTCATCAATGAATTCATCGTATAAAACATCTGTTTCTAACAACCCTATTTGCATTCTTTATAGCCTTCGTAATGTATTTTCTTATTGATCCGTTATTTGCTCGCACAATAATGATGATTAATGACGAGTTTGAGATTCATTGCTTATGAATTGGCTAGCATGTTTTTTGCGCAAAGGATCAATAATATGTTCTAGCCCATTAATTTTAACTTCTAAAGCCAATGCCAACAGTAAGCCTAGGCGACCTTCTGGAAAGCCTTTGTTAGCGAACCACAATAGGTATTCTTCGGGAACATCAATAATCACTCGGCCTTGGTATTTACCAAAAGGCATAAAATCGTTGGCTAAAGCAAGTAAGTCTTCTTTTTTAAACATAGTAATAATCGTCTAATCTGCGGGTCACTGATTTTCGCACAGTATTTCTTGCGAAAATCTTATGCTTTACCGATACTAACGCCTTTTTATCAAGGAGCCTAGAATGGCGATTGCAAAAGATACCGTAGTACAGTTTCACTACACCTTAAAAGACGCTGATGGCACAGTGATAGAATCTTCCCATGGTCATAACCCAATGGCCTATCTTCATGGCCATGGCAATATTATTCCGGGTTTAGAAGAGCACATGATAGGCAAAGAAGCTGGGGCAGAGTTCAGTGCCACAGTAGCTCCAGAGAAAGCCTATGGTGTACGTGATGAAACGGCTATCCAGCGTATACCTGTTAAGCATTTACAAGGTGCTAAAAAATGGAAAAAAGGCATGGTTGCCCATGTAGAAACCGATCAGGGTCAGCGCCAAGTTACCGTTATTAAAGTAGGTAAATTTATGGTTGATGTTGATGCTAACCATCCTTTTGCTGGCAAAGAGCTAACCTTCGACGTAAAAGTGGAAGAGGTTCGCGAAGCAACAGCTGAAGAGATACAGCATGGTCATGCTCATGGCATTGGTGGTCACCAACACTAAGTCTTTGTAGAGAAAGTTTGTAAACTTTTGTGTTTGGCTATACTTTATACTCATAACATAAAAATTGAGTACAGTATGGAACACGCCATGCAAACGCAGGAACAACGAGATATCTCCTCCCTAGAAGAATCGTTACGTTTGGGGCAAAGCCTTCATCTAGAATTTGAAGGCTTACCTACCTTAAATGGTGGATACAGTTTATGGGGTGTTTGTCCTAACGAATCCATCATGGTATCCGCACCTCAGCTAGAATTAAGTCAGCCACTGTTAAATATGCCCGTTAAGGCTAGATTATTCATAAAGCACCTTGATAGTGCTTGCGCTTTTCGTACCAGTGTTTCTTATTTATCACCATCAGCTTCACCTTACGTGCATTTATTAATGCCAACTAGAGTTATAAGGGGAGAAGCCTGAAAGAATGATCGTGCGAATATCAACTTACCCTGTCAGCTTGAATATAAAGGCGAACGGACATCGGATAACCTTAATGGTATACAAAGCAATAGTATTGATCATAAAACCATAGAAGCAAAAATGTTAGATGCTAGTATTTGTGGATGCCGAATAGATACCGTTGCACATGATTTAAGAGTGGGTGATCACATCTCTATGGTGTTTAAAATCAGAGTATTTAACATCGACAAAGAAATTGAGTTAACCGCCATGATTCGTTCTCGTTATGAGAGTGAAAGTGGTTTTTCTTTAGGCGCTCAATTTTTAGAAATGAAGGACTCGCATCGTATTGCGTTAAGCAGTTTTTTAGAGAAACACCGCTAACAACTCAATAATGAGATGTTAGCGGGATAAATAAACCTTCACTTTAGTTGTCTTTTATTCGTAGGTACAAAGATAAGCTGTATCAGTGTTAACTTTAACGCCAAAACTAACATTTGCGTCGACATTGAAACTTTCACCCGCGGCAAAGGTAACCCATTCATCACTGCCAGGTAGTTTAATAATTAAAGCACCTGCAATAACCGTCATAACTTCTTTTTGGCTCGTGCCAAACTCGTATTCACCAGGCGCCATAACACCTACAGTCGAAGGTAATTGCTCGCCTTTAAACGCGATGGATTTTACATTGCCGTCGAAATATTCATTTACATCAAACATAGATCATTCCTTAAAGGGTAAAAAATTGGGAAAGCGGTAAAAATTTAGTTTCGTATTATATCACACTCTATTTGGCCGCAATAAATCCCCTGTGGTGTGTAAGAGGCAATAATCAGTCCTTGAATGAAACAAATTGGCGTTAAAAATTTTAAAAAACTGACTAATTGGTAACAAGTTGTAGAAATAGGGCGATTTTTTTTTAAATGTGCGTATAATTCGCGCTCTCTCAAATCTGCTGGTTTTTTTGGGCTAGGCAAAATTCAACATTCCGTTAGCTATATATTCTATTTATAAGTTACGAATTATAAGTTACGAACTGATCGTGTAGTGTGATCTGTTGTTGTTAGCGTATTGCTCAGCCCTAATTCCTGCCCTAAGTATTATTACAGGATGACGTGATGTCTGACACTCCAAAAACAACAGAAGTAACTCCCGAAGTAACTACCGAAGTTGAAAATCAAGCACAAGCACCGGTTGCAGCCGTTGATGATCAAGGTCCAAAATTTACCGACCTTGGCTTACCCGATAACCTATTGCGTGTATTGGACGAGATGGGTTATAAAAAACCTTCTCCAATTCAAGCGCAAGCGATCCCGCCGTTATTAGAAGGTAAAGACGTTTTAGGTTTAGCACAAACCGGTACCGGTAAAACAGCTGCGTTTGCTCTACCTATTTTGGCTCGTACCGATGCGGCTAGCCGAACTCCTCAAGTATTGGTTCTTGCTCCAACTCGTGAACTTGCAATGCAGGTTGCAACAGCCTGTGAAGAATATGCTAAATATACTCCAGGCTTAAAGGTAGCTGCGGTATACGGTGGGCAAGATTACGGTACACAAATTCGCGCAATCCGTGGTGGCGCTCAATGGATCGTTGGTACGCCGGGTCGTATCATGGATCACTTGAAAAAAGGCACCTTGTCGTTAACCGATATCAAAGCCGTTATTCTTGATGAAGCTGACGAAATGCTGCGCATGGGCTTTATCGATGACGTCGATTGGATCTTGGGTCACGCACCTAAAGAACGCCAGGTTGCTTTGTTCTCGGCAACCATGCCAAAGCAGATTAAACACATTGCTTCTACACACTTGAACAATCCAATCGAAATTAAAATCGAATCAAAAACTGCGACAGCATCTACTATTGAACAGCGTTACTGGTTTGTAGGTGGTGCACATAAAAATGATGCACTACTGCGTATTACTGAAGTAGAAGATTGCGATGCGACTATGGTTTTCGTGCGTACTAAGCAAGCAACGGAAGAAGTTGCCGATTTCATGAAAGCAAACGGCGTGAAATGTGAAGCGTTAAATGGCGACATTCCACAAGCCCAGCGTGAACGTGTTGTCGACAAGCTTAAGAAAGGCAAGGTAGACATGATTGTTGCAACCGACGTTGCAGCCCGTGGTTTGGATGTTGAGCGTATTTCGCACGTTATTAACTACGACATTCCATTCGATGCAGAATCTTACGTTCACCGCATTGGTCGTACTGGTCGTGCAGGACGTAGTGGTAAAGCAATCTTGTTTGTACGCGGACGTGAGCGTCGTATGCTAAGCACGATTGAGCGTACTACTCGCCAGCGTATCGAAGAGATGCCATTGCCAACGGCTAAAGATGTGAACGCTAAGCGTCGTGAACGTTTCCAAGAGAAAGTTCAAGCGACTATTGGCAACCCACAAGCGGTTATGTTTAAAGAAATGATCAACGAATTGATCACAGATAAAGAACTCGACGTTGTTGAAGTGGCGTCTGCATTAGCGCACTTGGCACAGAACGGCATTCCATTATTCTTAAACGAAAATGAGCGTGCTCGTCAGCCACAGCGTGAGCGCGAAGAGCGTAGTGATCGTCAACCTCGTGAACGTGCGCCTCGCAAGAGCCCAGGTGACGTAAGCACGAAAGCGATGCCACTAAAAGACAGCCCAGATGTTGATATGGTTCGTTTCCGTATGGAAGTCGGTTACCAAGACGGCGTTAAGCCTGGCAACATCGTTGGCGCAATCGCAAACGAAGCGGATCTTGAAAGCAAGTTCATTGGCCACATCGAAATCTTTGATGATTTCTCTATGGTTGATTTACCAGACGGCATGCCAGAAACGGTTATGTCTAAGCTGAAAGCGACGCGTATTTGTGGCCAGCCTTTGCACTTACAAGTTGCAGAAGGTGCTAAGCCAGTTAATCGTAAGCCACCATCAGGTCGTCCTGCTGGCGGTAATCGTCGCCCGGGCAATGGTGATCGTCGTCCAGGTGGTCGCTCAGGCGGTCGTTCAGGTGGCGGTGATCGTCGTCCACGTCGTGACTCTTAATATTAATTAAGAACATGGCGACAGTTAATCTTTAACGGAATTAGCTGACTATGAAAAGAAAGCCTGCATCTTGAAAGAGATGCGGGCTTTTTTGTGTCTGTGATAAGCTAATGCCTATCATTTGAGAAAAAGTTTAATAAAAGTTTAATAAAAGCTTAATAAAATTGACACTTTGATCGCTGATTGGGTAATTGTGGAGCAAATATCTAAAACAGGGATGTTTTAGCTAAGGCTACAGGGACCGTATTTACGCCGTTTTGCGGAATAAATACCCAATCATCGATCTTTGGTAATTAGACGCAGGTAATTATACGTTCCATGAGTGCATTAACCCCAGAGCAGTTATCCATCGTCCATCATCAACAAGGCCATGCGCGTGTTATTGCCGTGGCAGGGGCAGGAAAAACAACCACTCTGGTGCACTTTATACAGCAGCGTTTATTAGCCGGCAGCAATCCAAAGCGCATGTTAGTCTTGATGTATAACAAAGCCGCGCAAACCGATTTTCAAATTAAACTTCAGCAAGTTATTAGCCAGCCTTGCCAGCAGAAAGGGATTCAACATTTGGGTGCGTTGCCCGATGTCAGAACTTTTCATGCGCTGGGTTTTAAAATTTATCACCGCTTAATCAGCCAAGGTTATTTACCAGGCATTCAGCAAGACCTTATTAATGCCGGTGAGATAGACGGCGTGGTATGGCGCTTATTGCAGCAAGTTGCTGCCAGCCAGGGCCTAGAAGATACTCGCCAAGACATACTTTCTCAGCGCAAAAAATGGGTAGAGCCGGCGGTTGCTTTTATCGACTTGGTTAAATCCGATTTGCTCAGCGCCGCAGACATGTTTGAAGAGTCTGAACTGCCGCAGCAATGCCAAATCTTTATCGAAACCTTTGAGCGTTTTGAACAATGGCGCAAAGAACTTAACCGCATCACCTTTTCCGACATGCTGTACGACCCATGCATGCTGTTTAAACAACGCCCTGATATCGCAGAGCAGTTCTCCGGTCACATGGAATGGATTTTGGTCGATGAATACCAAGACGTAAACGGCATTCAGCAATTCTTATTGCAGATTTTACACGGTGCGGGGGGTTATCAAGGCAAGGGCCAAGTCATGGTGATTGGCGACGCGGACCAAACCATTTATGAATTTCGCGGATCAAAACCGGAATACATTACCAAAGAATTTGAAAAAGCGTTTAATGCCCACGACTTGCATGGCGAAGTTATCGCAACGCCGAACACCAGCTATCAACTGCCGCATACCTTTCGCTACGGTCATAAACTTTCTTTATTAGCCAACCAAGTCATTGGTGAAAACCAAGATCGCGAAGATGTTTTGTGTTTATCGCATCCGAGTACGCCCCATACGCGCATCCACTTACAGCATCATGGCGATTACAGCCAGCAAGTATTAACCCTACTAAAAGAGCTAGCGGAAAAGCGTCCACTCGAAGACGTTGCGATATTAAATAGGTTGTGGGGCATCAGTGCGCCAATCGAATTGGCGTTATTACAAGAAGACATGCCGTATCAGTTAGATCATTCACAAACCGTGCTGGATCGTTTTGAATTGCAGGTGTTTTGGATTCTATTTGAAATCGCCAGTGACAATTTCAAGCTGCGCAATCGTCGTGAACGCAAAGCCGCTTGGCTTACCTTATTAACTCAACCCTTCCCAAAAGTGAAACGGGCCTTATTAGAAGACATGGCCGAAAGTATAAGCCAGCACGATGGTGATTTAAGCCAAGCATTGTGGGATGCGATTCCTAAAGATATTTCTAAGTGGCAGCGCCAGCAATTAGAAGATCGAGGGCAGGTCATCGAAGCCGCTGAAATGGCGTCGGTGGGTAAAAACGTTACTGGCCATACAGAAAAAAGCAAACAAGGCTTTGGCGAGCGAGAGCTTAAAGCTTGGCAGCTGGCCCAACAATACATTAATGCTACCGATTTTTACGAAGGTATTAAAGATTCGGCGTTTTCGGCTCAGCAAATCGAAGATCGCAGCGAAACCATTAAAGCGTTTGTGCGTTTCTTAAAAACCACCAATAAACCGGCTAATCAAATTTATGCTTATTTAAACGAGTTAAAAGAGCGCCATAAAAACAAACAAAGCTCGGGTGTTCGTATTACCTCGATTCACAAAGCTAAGGGTTTGGAGTGGCCGGTGGTGGTCATACCGGCACTGTCTGCACGTTATTATCCGTACGAAGCCGAAGGTACGTTTACCACTAAAAGCAGTGAAGAAAGCGAACGCCGTTTATTTTATGTCGCCATGACCCGCGCCAAAGAAGATTTGTATTTAATTGCACCACCGACTTGGAATAGCGCTGATAAAAGTAAAAAGACACAGGCAGAGCAGCAGCAAACCAAAGATTGGCCGAGTAAGTTTTTGCGCGAAGCGGATTTTGAATTATGCCTACAGGCGGGTGAACTAATAGAAGCTGGCGAAATCTTATCAAAGCCAAAAGAACTAGAGGCTGTTCAACCGAAAAAAAGCCAATCTCTACTGGACCGCTACAGTAAAAATATTGATTTTAAATTACCCATAACCTTAAAAATAAAACGTGAGAATCCCAAAGATATTGCAGTTGCTGGGCGAGCTGGTGGGCGTACAGGAATCTCGACTTCACATAGTGTAGAGCTAGAAGACGATGATGCTGAATACCAAAAAGGCCAATGGTTGGTGCATGGCAAGCTCGGTAAGGGGCGTGTTGTGCGTGATGAAAAGCAATACGTTACTATTTACTTCAGCGCCGATAAAAAAGAACGTAAGCTGGATAAAAAAATCGCGGGGCCTTGGTTATCGGAAGTATAAATCGGTTCATAGTAGACCCTATTATTTTATGGCTGTTTCTCATACAATAGTTGGCTAAATTTTTAAACGCATTAGGATCTGTCAAATGACTATCGCAGCAAACAAAGTAGCAAGCATTCAATACACAGTAATGGACGCAGAAGGCCAAATCATCGACAGTTCTGAAGGCGGCGCGCCATTAGTATTCTTGGTAGGCGCACAAAACGTTATTGAAGGTCTTGAAGAAGTTTTAATCGGTAAAAACGTTGGCGACAATGTTAAAGCCACTGTTGAGCCTGCAAAAGCATATGGCGAATACAACCCAGAAGGCGTTCAAGAAGTACCAATGGAAGCATTCGAAGGCGTTGAAAAGGTTGAACCAGGCATGGCATTCACAGCTGAAACTGAACAAGGTCCAATGAACTTGATCGTAACAGCGGTTGAAGACAACATGGTAACCGTTGATGGTAACCATCCTTTAGCCGGTAAAGCATTAACATTCGACGTAACCGTTGAAGCCGTTCGTGATGCCACTGACGAAGAAATGGCTCATGGCCATGTGCATGGCGAAGGTGGTCATCAGCACTAATAGCGATTCTTTGCTATAAAGATTTTGTTTAAAAAGCCGTTAAATAGAATGATACGTCATTTTGTTTAACGGCTTTTTTGATACTGAGTTTTTAGCTACTGAATTTTTAGTTAGATATATCGTTGTGACTAACCTGTCAATGCTGGCTTTTTTATACTTAAATTAATCAGTTTTGGTTATATTATTAAGCAATCATTATCGCGCTAAAATTTTACAAGTATCTGGTGAAGGGCTTCTGAAGGGATTTTTAAGGGGTTTAAAAATGAAAATAAGCAGTGGTTTTAAGTTGCTGGGGATGTTGTGCAAGAATTTTTAGACTTACGAACATTGTCAATCAACAATATTATGATCAGCACTTCTTTTGCTATCTGTTTGTTTATTTACTCACAATATTATAAACAATTTGATGGTATAAAGTCTCTGGCTTTTGCATTCCTTATTAGCAGTGCTAGCTTCACCCTAATGGCGTTAAGAAATACTATTCCTGATTTCTTATCTATTGTATTACCCAACACTCTGCTCATTTTATGTATTACGCTCATTCACATTAGTTATCTGCGTTTTTATCAAGTTAATGATCGTATCGCATCAATTTTTCATGTGCTGATGGTGTCTTGTATGGCTGCTTTGGTTAGCTATTACACTTATATAGAAAGCGATGTTAATTCACGTATCATTGCGATCAGCGTTATCGCTTCTTTGCAATGCTTTTATATCATGGCAACGTTAATACAGGTTCGTAATAATGCCAGTTTTGCTATTGCCGTGTCGTATTTTTTGTTTGCGATTTTCTTTGTTGTTCGCGCTTATATAACTGCTGATGAAGAAACCCTAACCGATTTCATGAATGGCGGTTTATTGCATTCGCTATCGGTATTTGTTTATGAGTTGATGGTAATTGTTTCCAGTTTTGGCATGGTATGGTTGGTGAGTTATAAAGTTCATGGAGTGCTAAGAGAGCAAGCGTCTCACGATCCGCTAACCAAAGTATTAAATCGTAGGGCGTTAGAAAATATTGTAAATGCAGAGCATTCTCGCTCATTGCGCAGCAATGTCTCTATGTCGGTGATCATGTTGGATATTGATCATTTTAAACGTATTAATGATCAATACGGCCACTGCGTAGGAGATGAGGTTTTAGTTGAGTTGGCAAACTTGTTAATTAAGAATACTCGTCAATATGATAGTATTGCGCGTGTTGGAGGCGAAGAATTTATTATTTTATTGCCTGATAGCACGCTAGAGCAGGCCAAGGTAATTGCCGAAAATTTGCGACTTAAAATCTCAGATCATGACTTTAAAACAAGTAATGACGAGACGTTAAAAGTAACCGCTAGTTTTGGTGCAACCGAATGTGATTTAGTTAAAGATGGTTGGGTTAAAGTACTTCAACGAGCAGATGCTGGTTTGTATCAAGCCAAGGCAGAAGGTCGAGATAAAGTTATTGTTTATAATACTGAACCTAATTAACCCCAGTTTAAATCTTAGGCGAGCATCTTAAAATAGGCTAAAATAAAACGCTTATCTCAATACGATTCAGTTAGTGGCTATCCTTTGAAAAAAACGCCTTCTCGCTTGCACCCCAAAAACCCTCATCAGGGTCGCTACGACTTTACAGCACTAATTAAAGTATGCCCTGATTTATCGGCTCATCTAAAGCTGAATCCCAAAGGTGAGCAAACAATTAATTTTGCTGATGAAAATGCAGTGCGCTTATTAAATCAAGCATTGTTGACTCATCACTATCAAGTTGCTCATTGGAATATTCCTGAAGGCTATCTTTGCCCACCGATTCCGGGGCGAGCGGATTATATTCATTATGCCGCGGATCTTTTACAAGCAAACAAACATAATGCCAAGGTGCTTGATATCGGTACTGGCGCCAACTGTATTTATCCGATTATTGGTAGTCGTAGTTATGGCTGGAAGTTTGTTGGCAGCGATATTGACCCAGTATCAGTCGCAACGGCGAAACTCATTGTGGAATCGAATCCCGTTTTAACAAATAAAATTAAGTTGGTTCAGCAAACAAATAAACAATTGATTTTCAGCGGCATCATTGGTCCTAATGATTTATTTGACCTTACCTTATGTAACCCTCCGTTTCATGCCTCATTAGCCGAAGCGAATGCCGGTACAGTGCGTAAGCAAATGAACCTTAGTAAGCACAAAGAAAAACAAAAAGAGAAACAAAAAGAGAAACAAAAAGAGAAACATAACGTTAAAAAAATGCTCCAACCTACAGTGAACGATAACAGCAGTGGCCGTAATTTTGGTGGCCAAAAAGCTGAATTATGGTGTGAAGGGGGAGAGCTGGTATTTCTTAAAAAAATGATTAAAGAAAGCCAGTTATTTTCAAAACAGGTTATCTGGTTTACTAGTTTAGTATCTAAAAGTGACAATCTAAAACCGTTGCAAAAGTTACTTAAGCAAGCCGGTGCTCAGCAGGTTAAAGTAATTAATATGAGTCAAGGACAAAAAGTAAGCCGTATACTGGCTTGGACATATTTGGCCCCTCAAGAAATAGATGGCTGGAAGCGCTAAAAATATCAAAGATTATGTGAATAAACAGCGTTTACAATGGCGCTAGATTTTATTTTGTACCAAACTTATTGAAAGAAACCAGCTTTTGAGATGTTTGGCTATGGATAGGACTTCTTTCATACTTCTAATCTGCATAAATATTTTAATTACTGGCTGCCGTGATATCAAGGATGACGCTGGTAATTCCTCTAACCAAACATTGTCCCTAGATGTTGAGCCTGTGAGTGGTGGTGCTTGGTACCAGCCAAATGTTGGTACTTCGTGGCATTGGCAGTTGCAAGTTTCAAATTCGCAACAGCTAGCTAAAAACTATGTCGTTGATATTTACGATATTGATTTATTTGATACACCCGCCGCTGAAATCGAACAACTGCAATTAAATGGGCATCGTGTGGTGTGTTATTTTTCGGCAGGATCGTATGAAAATTGGCGCGCTGATGCGAGTGCTTTTAAGTTATCAGATTTTGGTCGTAACTTAGATGGCTGGGTTGGCGAAAACTGGCTCGATATTCGCTCAGCCAATGTCCATCGTATTATGTTAAAACGTTTAGACCTTGCAGTTGCTAAGGGGTGTGATGGCGTTGAGCCTGACAATGTCGATGGCTATATCAATGATACTGGCTTTAACTTAACAGCCGATGAACAGCTTGCTTTCAATCGTTTTTTGGCTAATGAAGCGCACATGCGTGATTTATCAATCGGTTTAAAAAACGACCTTGATCAGATCCCCTTGTTAGTTGATTACTTTGATTTTGCTGTTAATGAACAATGTTTTGAATATAACGAATGTGAATTATTATTGCCGTTTATTGATGCCAATAAAGCGGTATTGAGCGCCGAGTATGGGAGTATTTACAAAACAGATAAGGTGGAGCGTGATGCCTTGTGTAGTCGTGCTAATAGCCTGCAACTAAGCACACTGATTTTATCAGAGAGCTTAGATGACAGTTATCTAGATAGCTGTTTATAGAGAAAGAAGGCTACCTATTAAAGTAAAAGACTTTGCTGATGTTTACTGTGGGTTAGAAAAATCCAGTGTTTTATCATTCACTTTACCAAAGCGCAGTGTAACCAAATCTAGTGCGTAATTCTGATACAGTTTCCAAGGTAACTTAGAACCTTGTAAGGGCGCTTTTTTTAAAGCCCTCTGAACATAACCCGATTGCATATCGACAAAGGGTTTGTGTGCAATCGTTGGATCCATATTTTTAGGTATAACAATCTTTTTACCGGTAGCATCCATATGATTAAGCAAGCGACACATCCATTCGGTAATAAGGTCGGCTTTTAATGTCCAAGAAGCATTTGTATAACCAAATACCATGCCAGCATTGGGCAGATCTTCTAGTAATACTCCTCGGTATACCATTTTTTCATTAGCATTAAACGCTTTACCATCGACTGACATTGTCATCTTTCCAAACAGCTCAACATCTAGCCCGGTAGCGGTAATAATAATATCTGCTTCTAGCGATTCTCCAGATTTAAGTTGAATGCCCGTCTCTGTAAAGTGATCAATGTGATCTGTCACAATAGAGGCTGTACCAGCGCGCAATGCTTCAAACAAATCACCATCTGGCACTGCGCATAAGCGTTCATCCCAAGGGTTATAAGAAGGGGTGAAGTGCTTCATATCAAAGTCATCACCCACTTCTTTTTTCATAATACGCTGCATTAAGCCGCGCGCTGCATTGGGAAATGTTTGGCAAAACTTATACATGAGTGATGTTAAGGCAATATTACGGGTTCGAGTGATGCGGTAGACCCATGTTTCTGGAAACAGTTTGCGCAGTAAGTTCACCATGGGATCATCTTGAGGTAATGACATTACATAGCTCGGTGAGCGTTGCAGCATGGTGACATGCTTGGCTTTATCTGTCATTGCAGGTACCAGCGTTACAGCGGTTGCACCACTGCCGATAACTACTACTTTTTTATCGCTGTAATCATAGTTTTCGTCCCACTTTTGTGGGTGAATAATATCCCCCTTAAAATCTTCACTACCAGAAAATTTGGGCTCATAACCATGATCATAGTTATAATAACCGGTGCAACATAAAAGAAAATTACAGTCGTAAAAGCGAGTTTCTCCTGTCGCCGTTAATAAAATCTCAACAGTCCAGCGCGCAGTTTTACTTGACCAAGACGAATGAATAACTTTATGACCAAAACGAATGTTGCTGTCTATGTTATGTTCTTTAGCCGTTGAGCTAATGTATTCACGAATATCTTTACCATTGGCAATACCTTCAGAACTGGTCCAGGGTTTGAAGTTATAACCTAAGGTATACATGTCTGAATCTGAACGAATACCAGGGTAGCGAAACAAATCCCAAGTACCGCCTATGGCTTCACGGCCCTCAACAATAGCGTAAGTTTTATTTGGACTGTCTTGCTGTAAATGGACTGCCGCTCCGATACCTGAAAGGCCTGCGCCAACAATAATGACATCAAAATATTCGTGGTTCTGCGTATTATCTTGAGTAGGCTGTTGCATATTATTGGGCATCGATTTATCGCTTGTATTTTTATTATGATAACGCCAATTAGCTTGCCGCATTAACCTTAATGTTGAAAGGTGATTAACTGACAAAGGGGTTTCTAATAAACATCAGAAAAGGCTTAACTATACCTCTTGGCTTAACAATTAAGAGTTGAAAATCACGTGATTAAACCGATTCACCACTAATAACATTCAATAAACCAGGGCGGCTTAATTCAGAATATAGCTTTGATAATTTTTCTATGGGGTAGTTAAAATCACTGGCTACCCAGCGCTGTAATACCAACCAAGAAGCACCGGCTAAATAATCAACAATAAACCCCAGCGCTTCTGGATCTTTTAAAGCAATAGCATGATTGCGAATGTATAAGCCAAGTACACGAGTGATGTAATTACGAAAGCTTTTTATAACTAAATGCTCAACGTCTGCTGCAATAATTAATTTGGCAAAATCAGAATGCTGTTGCCATTGGTTAAATAAATTCCAAGCAATAATATCACCGGGTTCGGTAGAGTCGATGATGTGCTGTTCTATCTCGTCGTAAAAATCATCAAATACACTATCGATATAATCGATTAGTACGGCATCTTTGGATTTGTAATGTAAATAAAAGGTTTGTCGAGCAATTGCAGCATGCTGGGTGATGTCTTGAATCTTAATTTTTTTGTAAGGAGTTTCAGCGGTTAACACAACCAAAGATTCAATGATCATGGCTTTGGTTCTGATAACGCGAGGATCTTCTTTTTTAAGTGGCATATTAAGATTCTATTTAAAGGTGTTCAAACGATTGTTGTATTAAAACCTATGGCGATGATTTAGCCAATAACAGTAGTCTTAATAGTAACAATTAATTAAAGTAAGTAGTTCTGTATTTAATTTGAATACACCTAAATTAGACGATTTAAAAGGTTAGGTTATGACGCCTGCGATTGATCTTGTTAATAAAAAAAGTATTCCTCATCAAATTCATGAGTATCAGCACGAACCGATTCATCATTCAGCAAGCAATGCGGGTGGGGTGTCGTATGGCCTAGAAGCTGCCAATAAATTGGGCGTTTCTGCTGAACAGGTATTTAAAACTCTAGTGGTTTCACTCGATGGTAAAGAGTTAGCTGTCGCTGTAATTCCTGCATCAGCCAAGCTGAGTATGAAATTTTTGGCAAAAGCAGCCAAAGCAAAAAAAGCAGCGATGGCGGATAAACAAGAGGTTGAACGCTCAACAGGATATGTCTTAGGTGGTGTTAGCCCATTGGGTCAAAAAAAACGATTGCGCACATTTATAGATAGCTCAGCACAAAACTACGACACGATATACGTCAGCGCCGGCAAAAGAGGGCTGGAGATTGAACTGACCAGCCAGCATTTAGCCGATTTACTATCAGCGCAGATTGATCAGCTCGTGGTTTAAACTTAGTCATTAAAAACTAAATGATTAATCATAAAATAGTAATGAAAAGTTGGTTCTATTTTTATACACTGACGCGCACACATTATGTTTCCACTGTAAATATTACGGAATTGACTCTAAATCTGACTGCTATTGAACAGATTTGGGGCAGCCGAATGAGGTTTAGATGACACGTTTAATAGAATTATCGACGCAAGGTAATATTGCTGTACTAACCATGAACACGGCTGAAAATCGTCATAATCTAGAGTTTTTAACAGAATTCAATCAGTACTTGGATGAAATAGAAGCTAATCAAAAAATCAAATCTGTTATTTTGACATCTTCTAGCGAAAAAAACTGGTCTTTGGGTATCGATTTGGCGTGGATGTCACAGCCTAGCAATACTCTAGAAATGATCACTCAGTTCATGGCAGATCTTGGCACTCTATTTAAGCGCATGGTGACTTTCCCTATGCCTATTATTGCCGCATTGAACGGGCATACCTATGGTAACGGAGCTGTTTTAGCTTGTGCTTGTGATTTTCGTTTAATGAAATCAGACAAGGGCTTTTTCTGTTTTCCCGAAGTAGATGTATTGGTTCCTTTTGTTCCTTCAATGTTTCCTTTAATTAATAAAGCGATTCCACAAGCTTTATTTAACCGTTTGGCTATGTCTGGTCAGCGAGTTGGCGCTCAGGATTTATTAGACAACAACGTTATTGAAGCTGCGTTTGAAAATAACGAAGAGTTGCAAGCTGGCGCGCTAGAATTTGCTAAGCAGTTTAATAAAAATCGCTGGATATACAGTCAAAATAAAACTCAGATGAATAAGGAAATTTTGACCACGATGAAAACTGAAGATCCTGCTTTTATCGAAAATGTCAGCTTAATGTTGTGGAAGAAATTACAAAAGTAAAATATAACCGAAGTAAGCGTTAATCGCTTAAATAAAGTAAAAAAGCAGTAATTAATCATGTGTTAATTACTGCTTTTTTTTGTCTAAAATCTTTAATTTATCGATGTTACCCACGGGTACTTCTAGCCCAGTTGAGTAAAATATTGTAACCAATAATTTTAGCTATAGACTTATAGTTAAACGGGCTATAGGCTTATAGTCAAAGTGATCGCAGTCGATTTATAGGAGATTGTATTGATTATTAAAGCATCGGTGAGTGCCTTGCCGCCAGAAAACAAGCGTGAGCAAGCAAAAGCTAAAACTCGTAAAGCGTTATTAAAAAGTGCACTACGCCTTTACAGTAAAGAGGGTGCAAAAGGCATGAGTATGAACAAAGTAGCCAAGGGTGCTGGTATTGCTCAACCTAGCTTTTATAACCATTTTGCCAGTCTGGGTGCATTAGAGACCGAGTTAAGCGAGCAGTTAAAAGAGAGCTACTTAGCACCATTAAGAAGTTCTTGGATGAGTATGATGAGAGACTTTGACACACTCAATCAACAAGAAACTTTTGACGATCGTTGTCGACATTGTTTATCCATGATATTCGATGCAGCGTTTCTTAATATCGAATTATTCCAGCATCTAGTTGAAGACCGTCCTCGTGTCATGTCTTCTACTACAGATCCGTCCATGCAAGGGTTAAGTAATCTCATTACTGAAATTCAGCACGAATGGAGTGATATTTTTATCCAAGGATTAGAGCTTTCAGGACGATCATTTCAGACTTCACAGGTTAATCTATGTGTTGATATGGCAGCGGCTCAAGTGCATGAGCTAATTTTAGGCTGTCACCAGCAACGCTATTCCAGAGAGCAAGCGATTACGGTCTTGTGTACCAGTTTTAATTCGTTATTTATAGGATTATTTTCGCCAAATAACTAACCAGTAATATCTAGCCCAATAAACACATTAAAAATAAAAACTTAAAGTATTGAAGAGATAATTTGTATGGCCGATGAAAAATTGCATTTTGGCACTTGTACCCTCTGCGAAGCAATGTGCGGTATTGAAGTAAAATACTCTGGTGAAAAAGTTTTATCGATTAAAGGTGATAAAAACGATCCTTTCTCGAAGGGCTATATTTGCCCCAAGGCGACTGCACTGCAAGACCTTTATGAAGACCCAGATCGTCTGCGCCAGCCAGTTGAAAGAACGGCTAATGGTTGGCAAGAAATCAGTTGGCCAGAAGCCTTCGACAAAGTTGCCGAGGGTATTCAAAAGCTGCAAAAAAAATACGGTGCTAATGCTCTAGGGATTTATCTAGGTAATCCTAATGTGCATAACATGGGTAGCATGTTAACGACTAAGCACTTACTCACCAGTTTAAAATCACGCAGTCGCTTTTCTGCCACTTCAATTGATCAATTACCCCATCATATTGTGTGTATGCATTTATTTGGACACATGCTGCGTATACCCGTGCCAGACGTAAATCGTACTCAACATATGCTTATCATTGGGGGTAACCCTTTGGCGTCTAATGGCAGCATCATGACCGCGCCCAACATGCGCCAAAAAATTAAAGACATTAAAGCGCGTAATGGTAAGGTCGTGGTAATTGATCCGCGCCGCACCGAAACTGCCGAGCTGTCGAGTGAACATCACTTCATTCGTCCTGCCACCGATGTTTTATTACTACTCGCGATGTTGAATGAAATATATGCTCAAGGTTTCGATAAATTGAATAATCGAGCAGCAACACTTGCTCCTGAAATTGCACAAATTGAACGCTTTGCTAAAGGCTTCACCGCTGAATCCGTAGCCGGTATTACAGGGATTTCTGCTACTGAAATTAAACGCCTAGTTAAAGAATATTGCGAAGCAGATAGCGCTGTGATGTATGGCCGCATGGGCGTATCGGTGCAAGAATTTGGTTTGTTGTGCCAGTACTTAATCATGGTGATGAACATTGTTACTGGGCGCTTAGATGAAGTAGGCGGGCTTATGTTTCCTAACCCTGCGGTGGATTTAGTTAACAATACTGGCCCTGGTTATTTAGCAAAGCGCTTTACGCGGGTTAAAAAATTACCCGACTTTAATGGCGATTACCCAGTGGTTGCAATGGCCGATGAAATGTTGGTTGAAGGAGAAGGCCAAGTAAAAGGATTTATTAATGTTGCCGGTAACCCAGTATTAAGTACCCCCAATGGCGACAAATTAGATAAAGCATTAGCGCAATTAGAGTTCATGGTGTCTGTCGATCCAATGATCAACGAAACCAGTCGTCATGCGCATATTATTTTACCGCCGGTATCACCGTTAGAGCGTGACCATTACGATTTAACTTTTAACGGTTTTGCTGTTCATAACACCGCTAAATATGCCCCCGCATTATTTGCCAAAAAAGCGAATGAAAAACACGATTGGGAAATCACCTTAGAGCTGGCAAAGCGGTTAAATAAAAATGCCCCAATGGCGACAAAAATTGAACGTTGGTTAACGAAGGTATTAGGGCCAAAATTCCTATTGGGGCAGGGGCTTAAACGCGGGCCTTATCCACAGGTTAATTTGAAAACGTTGAAGAAAAACCCTCACGGTATCGATCTTGGGCCTTTGCAAAGCATGCTGCCACAAGGCTTAAAACATAAAGATAACAAGATTCATTTAAATGTCGATTTTTATCAGGCTGATCTAGAGCGTGTTAAAGAAATGATGAAGCAATATAACGACAGCCAGATTCTATTGATAGGTCGTCGTCATGTTCGCAGCAATAACTCATGGATGCACAACAGCCAGCGTTTGGTAAAAGGAAAATCTCGCTGCACCTTGATGTTACACCCCGAAACCGCCAAACAGCAGGGTATTGAGAATGGTCAATCAGTTAACGTTACATCAAAAGTCGGCAGCGTGACTATCGAAGCCGAAATAACTGACGAACTTATGCCTGGCGTAGTGAGTATTCCGCACGGGTTTGGTCATGGTCGAAAGGGGATTAAGCAGAAAGTTGCTCAAGCCAATGCCGGTGTGAGTGTGAACGACCTAACGGATGACTCTTTGATTGATTCTTTATCTGGTAATGCTGCAGTGAATGGGGTGCCGGTAAGATTAGCAATCGCGTCAGTGCAAGCTGCGAGTTAACAAATAACTACTACTCCATGATTATAAAGCGCTCCTTTTCTTAAGCAAAAGGAGCGTCTTTTTTATCATTACTGATATACTGTTAAGGCATGTCAGTACTAATCATCGTATTAGCTAGTCGCTTATCGCTAGCAGCCTCTTTTAGTCCTTTACCTTACCCTACCTCCACTTACAGAGACTCTTTCTATGTCATTTTCCAAGCTTGGTTTAAGCGACCCTATTATTAAAGCGGTCAAAGATTTAGGCTATTCCAAGCCAACAGCAATTCAACGAGAGGCTATCCCTGCGGTTTTATCGGGTAAAAATATTCTGGGTACATCTCAAACCGGTACGGGTAAAACCGCCAGCTTTGTATTACCGTTACTAGAGAAACTGTCTAAAGTCACAAAAAGAGGTAAAACACAGACAGTTCGCGGCAAGCGAATTCGTGCTTTGATTTTAACCCCCACTCGCGAACTTGCGGTGCAGATTGAAGAAAGTGTTGTTCAATACAGTAAGTATTTGAATTTAACCTCTATGGCGCTTTATGGTGGCGTGGATATGGAAGTACAAAAAGAGCGCTTAATTGACGGGGTTGATATTTTAGTAGCAACTCCAGGGCGTTTATTAGATCTTCTGCATCAGCGTGCTTTGTATTTTGATGAGATTGAAATGCTGATTTTGGATGAAGCAGATCGCATGCTAGATATGGGTTTTATCGATGACATTAGCAAGATTATCGAGCGTTTACCGTTACAGCGTCAAAACCTTCTATTTTCCGCTACTCTTAACGAAGACGTGCGTAAGTTAGCCGATAGTTTTTCGGGTGATAGCATGGAAGGCGTTGGTTTTAAAAATAATGGCCTTGGCAACAAAGAATTTTATGATGACTTAGAAGATATCAATATCTCACCTTCGTCTACTTCAGCCGATACCATTAATCAATGGTTAGTTGCTGTAGATAAAGATACCAAATCAGCTTTACTTAGCCATTTAATTGTTGAAGAAAAGTGGGATCAAGCTCTTATATTTATTGAGAAAAAACACGGAGCCGCTAAGTTAGTAAGCCAGCTAGAAAAACGCGGCATTAAAGCGGACTGTATTCATGGCGATCGCAGCCAAGCTATGCGTGAAAAGACGCTGGCAGCATTTAAATCCGGCGAATTAAAATATTTGGTCGCAACCGGTATTGCCGCGCGTGGTATCGATATTGGCTCGTTAACCCGCGTGGTGAATTACGACCTGCCATTTAAGCCAGAAGAGTACATTCATAGAATTGGTCGTACTGGTCGCGCCGGCGCTCTCGGAGAAGCAATCTCATTTGTTGCCATGGGTGATTTTAAAAATTTATGTGCGATTGAGAGCCGCCTAAAACACATTATAGACCGTAAAGAAATAGACGGCTTTCCTGTGCGTAAAGCTGTGCCTGTATCAATTTTAAACTATGTACCTAAGCACCAAAGGGCAGGGCATACTGGCTCTGATAATAATTCGCCATACTATGGTAAAAAGAAAACTATTGCTGATCGATAATATTCTTGCGGTGAGATATATCAATTCCTTTGCGAATAACTTTCCCTGTGGTCTTAGTTGCAATACTAATACTGCTGTAAACCATATGTGAAATTAAATCGTGTGTACGGCGAACCACAACCGTGGTTTGTCGAGTAACGGGAATGGCCTCAAGAATCCCAAAAGGGATAGCCGCAATTCCAATGTGTAAAGAGCGCACGGTAGAAGTAGTTATATCGATGGTTTTTTCTAATTGAACTTGGGTTTCAAGTAATTGAGCTTGTTGCTTTATTAAAAGCTGACACTCTTGTTTAGCACAACTTACATGCAATAGATGACTTTTACATTGTTGATGCAAATGGAATTGCTGCCAAACTACCCGCAAAGTGCACGCGCTAATTAGCAGCGAAACAAAAGCCAGGATGAGTAATATTACTGTGCTAAGTAACATGGATTTTTACTTCCGCATTAACACCAAAAGAGGGCAATTGTTCAGCAATAATCTCTCTGGCTTCTTTGTAGACTAGTTTGTTGATGGTATCAGGAGCCATACCAACAAAAGGTTTGGCTAACGGTGTTTTAGCAATGGCCAGTTCAGTAGGATTAAGGATTTCTACCGTGATAATACGTTTGTTTTTCTCTACCAACAGCTTGCTGAGATTTGCAGGAATTATTGAATTGTCAGAGGCTAAAGCCGAAGTTTGCGATAATAAGATTTCAGTTTGTAGGCGACTACGTCGCCACAGCAACAGTAAAGCTGCGCTAATAGCCATATTGGCTAACACGAAGAGTGTGATGGCGATGTTCATAGTGAAGCCCTGTGTATTACTCTCAATAAGTCTATAACATGATCTAGGTAGCATAGACTGTATAATATGATTAAGTTATCAAGGTAGCATAATGTGAGGGTTTAGAATATAGAACTCTGTTTGATTAAAAAAAGAACAATATATAAAAACTGACTAAAGTAGCATCCCAAAGTTATATCTAATGAGAGACCTGCCTGTGAAAAAAACAGATAAAATATTAGAAAACACGATCGTAAAAGTACTGACTCGGGTATGTGAAGACTCACTTAAAAATATTGATGGTTTTCAGTGGCTAACCCATCTTGTCAATTACAAAGATTTTCCTCGTTCTTTAACGATCATTTGTATTTTCGATACTCAAGACCAAATAACCCAGCTTAAAGAATCACCACAGTATGAAATCTTGCTAAATAACATTATTGATCGATTAAAAAGTGCAGGTATCGAACTGGTTAAAAAGCAAAAACACATCAAATTTGATAGTGAAGAGGCTTGTAATCTTCATCATCAAGGCAATTGGGCCAATCGATTGCAATAAAAATCGTTTAAGCTTGTTAGAGAATACAAACCTACAATCTTGTACATAGAAATTGTCCACAAGAGAGGTAGAAAAACAAACAATAGCGAAATAAACGATGAAAACACAAGTAATACAAACAGCAGCCGGTCACACCGTTAGTGCGCAGGTTTTTCCTGCGCATGATTTATCAAACAGTAAAGGTGTGTGCATCATTGCGACAGCGACCGGTGTTGCTCAGCGTTTATACGAAGACTTTGCCAACTGGTTAGCCGAGCAAAATTATACCGCAGTTTCGTTTGATTATGATGGCATAGGTTTATCAATCGATGGCCATGTTAAAAATAGCAAAAGCGATAAATTAAGCTGGGGGAAAAACGATTGCCCGGCTGTACTTGAATTTGTTAAAAACCAATACCCTAACCAAGAAATTACCTGGATTGGCCACAGTGTTGGCGCTCATATGTTGGGCTTTATGGAAAATACCCATGGTATTACCAAAGCCATTACTGTGGGAGCAGGTACTGGTACTTGGTGGTATAACTCCCCACCAACTAAACGCATTGCGTGGTTTTTATGGTATTTTCTTGTACCGGCTACAACGCCTTTTTTGGGATATTTTCCTGGGGATAAAATTGGCATTATGTGTGATTTACCCAAAGGCGTTATCATGCAGTGGCGCCGTTGGTGCTTAAATAAAGAGTATTCGATAGGTTGTGAAGGCAACTGGCTACGGCAGCGCTTTGCTAATGTCACCATTCCTATCACAGGTATTGCTTTTAGTGATGACGATATGATGTCGATGAAAAATGTAGAAATACTTCACAGTTTTTATACCGGCTCAAATAAAACAATGATTACTGTTAAGCCAGAAGATATAGGTCAAAAACGCATTGGTCATATTGGCTGGCATAAAGCACGCTACCGTACACTTTGGGAAGATGTCTTTTTGCCTGCGTTACAGTCTTAATTACTAATTACTAATTACTCGTTACTCGTTACTGAGTAGCGGGTGTTGCTCCATAATTATCTTGTTATGCGTGCGCGGTTATTTACGATCTGCGCGCGTGAAAGATCATAGATCCAATTAAACGCGATAGCGTACAACAAAAAGAATACCATCGCCCCAATATCCAATAGCAGCACCGATAAAAAGTCTAGCTGTAGCATCCACATCATAATAGGAAACGAAAAGACTAACATACCAAACTCAAAGCCAAGGCCATGCTGAATTCTGATCCACAGAGTTCTTTTAGTGCGATCTGGGCCATAAAGTTTGTCGAAAATAATGTTAAATATAAAATTCCATACCATCGCTAAAAGTGACAGCATAATTGCCAGCCCCGACATTTTAGCGACATCGTTGCCGGTGATAAAAACGGCTATTAAAGTAAGCAAAAAAAGTGCGATAGCTTCAAACAATAGAGCATGAAAGACTCTTTCTTTAAATGACATATTCTGAGGATTTTCCCGTGAACGGAACGTTTTGCAAATAAATATGAAGAGCATTAAAGCAGGCTTTGAAGCATAAAAAAACCCGCTAATGAATCATCATTAGCGGGTTTTGAAATATGGTAGCTATGGGCAGACTTGAACTGCCGACCCCAGCATTATGAATGCTGTGCTCTAACCAGCTGAGCTACATAGCCACGACTTGTTGGCTTTCGCCTCTCAAGTGGCGCGTATTATGTCACCATTTAAATTTTCGTCAAGGTTATTCTATCAATTATTTTATAAATATGATGATTATTTTTGTGCTTTTTCAATGGTTTAGCTAAGGCTGATGTTTGCCATGTTGATTCGCTATTAATGCAGCAGTCTCTCACTTCATTATTAGCTTTGTTGATCATAATAAGTATAAAAAAAGCGCCTTGTAGATCAATTGCTTGATCAACAAGGCGCTTTTCATAAGCACTTTTAGTATTTAATGCCTGCGTTTAAGCACACAGTAAATGCTTAAATAATGCCTTTTTCTTGCAGCGAAGCAATCATGCTGTCTAGTGTGTCTTCATCTGCGGCTAAGCTGATGCAAGCATCGTCTGCACCACCAGAGACAAGAGCAATTAGACCAGCACTTTTTAAGATAAGTGCTTCGCTATTGCTAGCAACTGCAGCCGCTTTACCCATCTCAAATAAGCGACGGTCTAGCGCTTGTGCTGAAACTTCTGGGTTGCTGCCATTAATCGCAACAATGGCGGGTTTTTGGCCAAAACGGCGAGCCTTATCTTCTGCCGTAACGGGGGTGTTATCGCCATCGGCATCTTGAGCTTCACCAACAACCATACCAGCCCCAACGGTAACGTTAGTTAGGCGATCAACAATAATGAAGGCCCCAGTAGCACGGTTTTGTTGATAAGAATCAAAAGATATTGGCTTGTTAAGGGTAACTTCACATAGTGCAATTTCGTTCAGTTTAACCACATCTGCAGGATGTTGTTCCATCGTGTTTACATCAACACGGTGGTGTATTTTGCTAACAGCACCTTGAGTGAGTGATGAAGAAAACTTGATATCGTACTGCTTACCAGCAATTAATTCAGCATCAGCCATCCAAACGATATCAGCATTTACTTTATTGGCTACTGTTGGTAGATCGTCAATGTGGACCAGCATGTCGCCACGAGAAACATCAATTTCATCTTTTAAGGTTATCGTAACGGCTTGGCCGTTAAACGCCTCGTCTAAATTACCATCAAAAGTTATAATTTTATCAACGGTACTGGTTTTACGCGATGGCAGTGCCATAATGCTGTCACCAGGGCGAACCTTACCTGAGGCAACGGTGCCGCAGAAACCACGGAAGTCTAGGTTAGGGCGGTTTACATATTGCACCGGAAAACGGAAGTTTTCGAAGTTTTTATCTTCAGCAACTTCAACCGTGTTCAATATCTCCATCAAGGTTTTATCGGTATACCAAGGGGAGCGTTCAGAACGATTAACAATGTTGTCGCCATCAAGAGCAGATAAAGGTACACATTGAATATCAGGAATGTTCAGATTCTTAGCAAAGGCTAAGTAATCTTCTTTAATTTCGTTGTAGCGATCTTCGCTAAAGTCCATTAAATCCATTTTATTAATGGCCACCACTACGTGCTTTATGCCTTGCAGCGATGCAATATAAGAATGACGCTTGGTTTGTGTTTGCACACCATAGCGCGCATCAATCAAGATAATGGCAAGATCACAGGTAGACGCACCGGTTGCCATGTTACGAGTGTACTGTTCGTGTCCTGGGGTGTCGGCGATAATGAATTTACGTTTATCGGTAGAAAAATAGCGATAGGCTACATCAATTGTGATGCCTTGCTCACGCTCAGCTGCTAAGCCATCAACCAATAAGGCAAGATCGACTTTGTCGCCTTGTGTGCCTGATTTAATCGAGTCGTTTTCAATAGCGGCTAATTGATCTTCAAAAATCATTTTGGAGTCATACAGTAAACGGCCAATTAGGGTCGATTTACCATCATCTACATTGCCACACGTTAAAAAGCGCAGCATTTGTTTGTTTTCATGCTGTTTTAAGTAAGCCAGAATATCTTCGGCAATCAAGCTAGATTGGTGTGACATTAGAAGTAGCCCTCTTGCTTTTTCTTTTCCATTGACGCAGAAGAATCGTGATCAATAGCACGACCTTGGCGTTCAGAAGTAGTGGTTAACAGCATTTCTTGAATAATCTCTGGCAGGGTTGTTGCAGTCGATTCAACAGCACCTGTTAACGGGTAACAACCTAAAGTACGGAAGCGCACCATTTTCATTTCTGGTTTTTCGCCTTCTTTTAAAGGTAGGCGTTCGTCGTCAA
This sequence comes from uncultured Thalassolituus sp., assembly GCA_913061435.1. Classification (GTDB taxonomy): domain Bacteria; phylum Pseudomonadota; class Gammaproteobacteria; order Pseudomonadales; family Oceanobacteraceae; genus Oleispira. Next base: position 35,069 of record CAJXUK010000012.1, read on the forward strand.
CCATAATTAACATGCCGTCACGCTCAACTACAGGGCGTTCTTTTGCTAGATATAGGCTTGGAATATCAATATTTTCTAGGTAGATGTACTGCCAAATATCGAGCTCGGTCCAGTTAGATAATGGGAAAACACGAATGCTTTCGCCTTTGTTTACCTTACCGTTGTATATGTTCCACAACTCAGGACGTTGGTTTTTTGGATCCCAGCGGTGGTTTTTGTCACGGAAAGAATAAACGCGTTCTTTAGCACGAGATTTTTCTTCATCACGGCGAGCACCACCAAAAGCAGCATCAAAACCGTACTTATCTAAGCCTTGTTTTAGCGCTTGAGTTTTCATAATGTCGGTATGCTTTGACGATCCATGAGTAAATGGACCCACCCCTGCAGCTACACCTTCTTGGTTGGTATGAACGTATAAATCCATTCCTACAGTTTTGGCCATTTCGTCACGGAACTGGATCATTTCCTTGAATTTCCACAAGGTATCCACGTGCATTAATGGGAACGGTGGTTTGCCAGGATAAAACGCTTTACGCGCTAAATGCAGCATCACCGCAGAATCTTTACCGACAGAGTAAAGCATTACCGGATTATCGAATTCGGCAGCTACTTCGCGGATAATATGGAGGCTTTCAGCTTCCAGTTGTTTAAGGTGAGTCAGGTTATACTCAGTCATAATCGCTTTCGTAGTTGGTGAACAAAAAGTGATAGAAGATTGCAGTTGTATTTGTGCATTCAACAGCAGTTTCCAGATGACGACACTATACCAAGGGGCGGAGTATTTAAAAAGATGATTCTAATAACATTTGGATATAAGAGTATGTAGAAAGATTGATCAATAATCCCTATTATGACGGGCTTATGAAACACACAACTTGTCCTTATAACACAGGAAATATTCATGTCAGCCTCGACTTGGTCCGAGCAAACACAATACCTTAACGGGCCAGCGGGTCTCATAGAGGTTCGCCTTGGCCAGCATAGCGATTCAGTGATAAAAAATGGCATCATCATGTGTCATCCTCATCCTCTATTTTCAGGCACGATGGATAATAAAGTAGTCACTACTTTGGTGCGTGGTGCTTCTCGCTTGCTGATTGAGCCGACTGTCGCAAATAATAGTCAGGGTGAACATAGTAAACTGGATACTTTGCGCTTTAATTTTCGTGGAGTCGGTCAAAGTGAAGGTGAGCATGATAATGGGCAAGGAGAGCAAGACGATCTTGCCACTGTGGTTAATTATGCAATTGAAGAACTGGGTTGGCAGAAGATTTATTTAGCTGGATTTTCATTTGGAGCAGGTGTTACCTGCTTGTACGCTAACGCACACCCTGAAAAAGTTGCTGGATTGTTTTTAATAGCACCTGCGGTGCATCACTTTGATGCGCCAATGACTTTACCCTTCGATTTTGAAACTCATGTTTACATGGGCGATGCTGATGAAGTTGTGCCCTTTGATGAAGTTGAACACTGGGTTGATTTGGTAATACCACAGCCACATTGGCGAGTTTTTGAAGACGCCGGACATTTCTTTCACGGTCGCTTGGTTGAATTAAAAAATACAGTTTTACAGGACTTAACCGACATTATTTCATAAACAGTGATCTAACCAAGAATTTATAGTCGTATTGAAGGGGCCAATGCTGTTAATAAGCGTCATTTTAAGATAAATTGCGCCCCGATTATCAATATTAGTCTTTCTTAAAAAACGAATGTGCTCAGTTATCAGAGTATCTCATAACATCATCAGAGGAATACATCTTGTCTACGCCCTTAGAACTCTACCAAGAAGATTTAAAACGTGACGATTTCTCTTACGATGAAGCTCAAGAAATGGCTGTTGAGCATTTGCAAAGGTTATACGATGACCTAGTGGCCGATTACGAAAAATCAAAGAAGAAACGCGTTTTGGGTAAGCTTTTCAATAAAAAGCAAAAAGCGCCTATTCAAGGTTTGTACTTTTGGGGTGGTGTAGGGCGCGGTAAAACCTATTTAGTAGACACTTTTTATGATGCCTTGCCTTTTGAACGTAAAATGCGTACTCACTTTCACCGCTTTATGCAGCGAGTTCACAAAGACTTAACCGCTTTAGAAGGGGTTAAAAACCCGTTAACAGCGATTGCTGAACAAATTTCTAAAGAAGCGACTGTAATTTGTTTCGATGAGTTTTTTGTTTCTGATATTGGTGATGCCATGATTCTTGGCGGCCTGATGGAAGAGTTATTTGCGCGTGGTGTTACTTTGGTATCAACATCTAATATTGTTCCAGATGGCTTGTATAAAGATGGTCTGCAGCGAGAGCGTTTTATACCGGCAATTAAGCTGCTGAATAAATACACCGATGTAGTAAACGTTGATAGTGGCGTTGATTACCGCTTACGCACTTTAGAACAAGCTGAGTTGTATCATTATCCTCTGGATAATAGCGCGGATAGCAGCTTGCAAAAAAGCTTTGATAGCTTAGTACCGGATTGCAAACACACCGAAGAAAACGTATCCATTGATATTTTGGGTCGTCAGATTCCAGCGAAAGCTATTTGTGACGATGTCGCTTGGTTTGAATTTGAAGGGCTATGTGACGGCCCGCGTTCGCAGAATGATTATATTGAAATGGGTAAGTTGTATCACGCAATCCTGATATCGAATGTACCGGTTATGAGCATCAAAAACGACGATTTAGCCCGACGTTTTATAAACTTAATCGATGAGTTCTATGACCGTGGCGTTAAAGTTATTATGTCGGCCGACGCACCCATTCATGAAATTTATGCTGGTGGCAGTTTAGAATTTGCTTTTCAGCGTACCACGTCACGCATGTTAGAAATGCAATCTCATGAATATTTAGCTCGTGAGCATAAAGCAGATTAATTATCTGTTGCACCGCTATTTAGGCATGCTACTAGCTCCCATAATTTTATTGTGGAGCTTTTCTGGTTTGGTCATGATGTACGTGCCTTTTCCGCAATTATCCCCACAAGAGCGTATTTCACTGTTACCTGAGATTCGCTCTGTTGAATGCTGTTCGGCTTTTTTTTATGAGCAAATATTACCCTTAGATGTGTCATCAGTGGCCATTGAACGACTTAATAACGACACGGTGATTAAAGTCACCGACACTTCCAGACAAACAACTCTGTTCAGCTTGAACCGTCAGCAGCGTCTGGTAGACATTGATATTCAGCAAGCCTCTAAAATCGCTCAAACGGCGACAAACTTGTCTATTAATAACATCGAATTGATCGATACCGATCAATGGACTATTTACTCAACCTTCAATCCTTTGCGACCTTTGTACAAAGTCAGTTTTACTGACGACGAGGGTATGCAGTTGTATGTTTCGTCAAAAACTGGGGAGATTATTCAGCAAACCACAGCGTTTCAAAGACAGTGGAATTGGGTGGGGACGGTGAGTCATTGGTTATATTTTACCGACCTAAGGCAGCACACTCAGATTTGGTTTTGGTTGGTTGTCGGTTTGGCGCTAGCCTCTTTAGCATTGGTAATAAGCGGCACTTGGATGGGCATACAATCGCTGTTGAATAGCAAGGCTGGGGCATCATTACCCTATTCGGGTGTTAGTTGGTTGCATTATTGGGGTGGCGTTACGTTATCGGCTTTGCTGTTTTCTTTTTTATTCAGTGGTGTGGTGGCAATGAATCCATGGGGTTTATTAAATTACAAGCAGATCAATACTCACGAAGCGATTGGGAAAAACCTGGAAAGGTCAGATGTGATCAATAGTCTGCAGCAAGTGAGTGAGTTTATTGAACAACAGCGTGGAATACTCAACCTCACAATGACGCCTTGGAATAACAAACCTTATTGGTTTGTTAGCTATGTCAATTCAACTGATTCAAAATCCGACGCAGTTAAACCCTTTGATAAGGGCCCTCATCTTGAGCGTTTTAATCAAAACTTTGTTCGCAGCGATATTCCTTTACACGAATTGCAAAGAGTAGGTGAGAGGTTAGCAACCAACCAAGGCTTAAAACAAACGTTAATGCATACCGAAGACCGTTACTATTATGCGTTTAAAAAACCGGTTGAGTTACCTATTTGGAAAATTGATAGAGAAAATGAAGGTGAGTTAGAAACGCTTTATATTTCTCCTACTACCGGTAAGGTGGTTAAAACCGTCACCGAAGCGACGCGACTAAACCGTTGGTTGTTCAATGCAATTCACCGTTGGGATTTTTCTAGCACTGTAAGGCACTCATCTGTTTGGCCGTGGTTACTCACACCGTTGCTATTGATTTTAATTGTGTTCTCAGTCAGTGGTTTTTATTTAGCTTTACGTCGAGTAAAAACCATAATCGCTAAGTAGCTTTCAACAGCTACCTTCAACAAAATCAGTTATTTGGTGGTTAACTAAGGTATTGCTGATATACCTGCTGGATAACCGGAAACATAGAAGCCACTAATAACACTGCCATCGAGATATTAAACATACGTTGTTGTTTAGCGCTTTGTAAAACCTGCTTAATGCCCTTGCCAAATACTAACCAAACACTGGTAACCATTAGCGCGGCACATAAAAAAACCGCAGCAATGGCAAAAATTTGGCTATAAATGCTGGATTCGAGGGTTGTGTAAGTGGAGATAGAACTCGTGGCGACCACCCAAGCTTTAGGGTTAACCCACTGAAATAATGCAGCTTGAATAAAGCTAAAAGGTTTTGATTTTTTACTCTCTAAAGAATCTGGGCTGGCACTGGCAATTAACCAAGCTAAATACAGTAAATACAATAACCCCAGTATTTTTATTGCTTCGTGCAAAATAGGGTATTTTTCAAAAACCACACTAAAGCCTAAGCCAATTAAAATAATCATCACTGGAAAACCAAAGCAGATGCCTAATAAATGAGGAATGCTTTGCTTAATGCCAAAATTCATCCCTGAGGTCATTAACATGATGTTGTTGGGGCCAGGAGTGATGCCGGTAGAGAGACTAAAAATAAACAGGGCGAGATACAATTCCAAAACAGAAGCCTTAAAAGGGTCGTAACAAGTAGTTGTTTCTGAAGGTCGTTGAGCAAACCGACTCATGAACAAAAATAAGGCGTGAGTTTAACAGGATGTATAGTAAGAAAATAGAAATCAACACACCGTGTTTTAAAACAGTGTGTTGTAATTTCATGAAGGACTAGAGTATGACTGCTTGTTTATTTACCGTCGCAACAAGGTGCATCGGCAGCCAAGTGGGGTACAAAGTTGCAAGGTGAGTGACGAGAGTCTAACTGCTCTTTTAAAATGCCTTTCCAGGCCAAATCGCAAGCACCTGTAGAGCCTGGCATGCAAACAACTAATGTATTATTGGCCAAGCCGGCTAAAGCGCGAGACTGGACGGTAGAAGTACCTATGTCAGCATACGATAGGTGACGGAACAGTTCGCCAAAGCCTTCGATGGTTTTATCTAATAATGGAATTACCGCTTCTGGTGTTGAATCGCGGCTGGTAAAACCTGTGCCGCCGGTGAGCAAAATAACGTCTACTTCGTCGCTGGCAATCCAAGCAGAAACAATGGCACGAATTTGATAAATATCGTCTTTAACAATGATCTTATCTTCATAGCGATGACCTGCGTCTTGCAGTGTTTCAACTAAATACTTGCCCGATGTATCGGTTTGTTCATTACGCGTATCTGACACAGTCAGTACAGCAATTCTAAGAGCCGTGAATTCTTTTTTGGCGTGGTTGCCCATTGGCTTTCTCCTAGCGGAAAACAATTAATTACAGATGGAAAGTAAGATAGTTGGCATTAAATAGTAGGGAGTGGTGAGATGCAAGAATGCATCTCACGGTTATAAATTTACTGATGAAAATCATGATGTAAATCTATATAACGGCAGGTTTAATGTGGCGAGCCTCCTTCACGAACACCATCCATATTAGGCAATTTGTGTGCGATGCCTTTGTGACAGTCGATACACGTTTTTTCACCGGCTGCTAAAGCACTCGAGTGTTGTGCTGCCGCGCGCTTGCTTTGTCGAGTAAAGTCCATCGAATCAAATTCGTGACAGTTACGACATTCTAATGAGTCGTTTGCTTTTAAACGCGTCCACTCATTTTGCGCTAAGCGTAAGCGATGCGCTTCAAATTTTTCACGTGTATCGATGGTGCCAAAAATTTTGCCCCAAACTTCTTTTGAAGCCTGCATTTTACGAGCAATTTTATCGGTCCAATTATGTGGTACGTGACAGTCAGAGCAAATAGCACGAACCCCAGAGCGGTTACTGTAGTGAATCGTGGATTGCAGTTCCATAAACACGTTGTCGTTCATTTCGTGACAGCTAGTACAAAACTCTTCTGTATTGGTTAATTCCATGGCGGTATTGAAGCCACCCCAAAAAATAACCCCTGCGATAAAACCACTAATGGTTAAAAACCCCAATGATAAGTGGACAGCGGGTTTGGACAAAATTGTCCAACCCATTTTCAATAAATTCATTATTTTATTCATAACACTTCCTAACGACCAATAAGGGTTACTTAGAACGCTCGTGGGCTTTTCTAATTATTTTTTCCATATCTACAAATTCGTTTTCTACCAAGGGCTCACTTTCTAACTGATGAACGTGACATTGAGTACAAAAGTAACGACGAGGAGACATTTCACCTAGAAAGTCACCATCGCGGTTCATGTAGTGCGTTACACTCACTGCCGGCGCTTGTGCTTCGTCGGCAAATTTACGTGAGTGGCAATCCATACATTTGTTAAAGTTTTTATCCAGTTGATACTTACTAATATCATGCGGGATAGTCGGTGGCTGTTGCGGGTAGTCACGCTGACGCTTTAAGTCGTTGTTTTCTACCTTGCTCATTGCCGGTGGCGTTACTTCTGCATTCAATGGTGCTGTGCCACGTAGTGTTGCCATTTCAGGGGCATTATCAACGACTTTTTCATTGGCAAAGGCAGTATTAGAAACCGACATTGCAGATATCGATAACACGGTGGCCATGGCCAATGAGAACGCGTGCTTTGCTGCTTTATTAACGAGTGTTTTCATCATCATTCTCCCTTATACCTTCTCGATTTTCACGGCGCATTTTTTATAGTCAGTCTGCTTTGATAGCGGACAAGTAGCATCCAGCGTTACTTTGTTAATCAACTGACTGGCATCAAACCAAGGCACAAAGACTAGGCCAACGGGTGGCTTGTTACGGCCGCGAGTTTCGATTCGAGTTTTGATTTCGCCACGACGAGAAATAACTTTCACTTCATCACCACGACGCATGCCGCGTTTCTTTGCATCTTCTGGGTGCATAAAACACACCGCATTCGGGAATGCTTTATACAATTCGGGAACACGTTGAGTCATAGAACCCGAGTGCCAATGTTCAAGCACACGACCTGTGCTTAACCACATGTCAAACTCTTCATCTGGGCTTTCAGCGGGTGGCTCATACGGTAAAGCAAAAACAATCGCTTTATTGTCTTTATGACCATAGAACTGGAAGTCAGCACCTTCTTTAACGTATGGATCAGAACCTTCTTTAAAGCGCCATTTAGTTTCTTTACCGTCCACTACCGGCCAGCGTAGGCCCCTTACTTGGTGGTATGTATCGTAATCGGCTAAATCGTGAGCATGACCACGTCCAAACGAGGCGTATTCTTCAAATAAGCCTTTTTGAATGTAGAAACCAAAATCTTTCGACTCTTGGTTTTCATAGTCGCTGCTAATGTCACCGATAGGGAATTGGTTAACATTGCCGTTTTTGTAAAGTACTTCGTAAAGTGTTTTACCTTTAAATTCAGGGTTCGCGGCTAATACTTCTGCAGGCCACACTTCGTCGGTTGTGAAGCGTTTTGAAAATTCAACCACTTGCCACATGTCTGAGCGGGCATCACCCGGTGCATTTACAAGTTGATACCAAGCTTGAGTACGGCGTTCAGCGTTACCATAAACCCCTTCTTTTTCTACCCACATAGCAGTTGGAAGAATTAGATCAGATGCTTCTGCAGTAACCGTTGGGTACGCATCAGAAGTAACAATAAAGTTATCGGGGTTGCGGTAGCCCGGTAAAATTTCTTCATTAATATTGGGGCCAGCTTGCAAGTTGTTATTTACTTGAATCCAGTAAGCGTTGATCTTACTGTCTTTCAAATCACGAACTTGTTTAACGGCGTGAGCACCTGGTGTACCGTTTAAAATACCTGCTGGAATTTTCCAGATTTTCTCGGCGATTGCTCTGTGTTTTGGATTCTTTACAACCATGTCTGCAGGCAAACGGTGTGAGAACGTACCCACTTCACGAGCAGTACCACAAGCAGAAGGCTGACCTGTTAATGAGAACGGGCTGTTGCCAGGCTCAGAGATTTTGCCGGTTAATAAGTGGATGTTATACAACAAGTTGTTGGTCCACACACCGCGAGTGTGCTGGTTTACGCCCATAGTCCAAAGAGACATTACCTTGGTATTTGGGTCGGCATACAACTTGGCAATCTTTTCGATATTGCGTGCAGGAACACCCGACATCTTTTCGGCGTATTCAAATGTATAAGGTTTAACAAACTTAGCAAATGCGTCTAAGTCGATAGGTGTAGATGCACCTGAGTTAGGGTTCTTTGCTTTCTTTTGCAGTTCGTGGGTTGGGCGTAAACCATAACCAATGTCGGTTACCCCTTCACGGAAGTTAACGTGCTTATTCACGAAGTCGTGATTAACACTGCCGCTTTCGATGATGTAATTGGCAATGGCGTTTAATAGCACCATGTCAGTTTGCGGGGTAAATACCGCTGGAATATCTGCAAGATCAAAAGAGCGATGTTCATAAGTAGATAAAACCGCCACTTTAACGTGTGGGTTACTTAAACGACGGTCGGCGATACGCGTCCAAAGAATTGGGTGCATTTCGGCCATGTTAGAGCCCCATAATACGAAGGCATCGGCTGCTTCCATATCGTCGTAGCAACCCATTGGCTCATCGATACCGAAGGTACGCATGAAGCCACCTACCGCAGATGCCATGCAGTGGCGCGCGTTAGGGTCGATGTTATTTGAAAGGAAACCGGCTTTCATTAATTTAACTGCAGCGTAACCTTCTTGCACTGTCCATTGGCCAGAACCAAACATGCCAACGCCAGTAGGGCCTTTTTCTTTTAAGGCTTTTTTAAATTTTACTTCCATAATATCGAAAGCTTCATCCCAAGACACAGGAGTAAACTCGCCTTCTTTATTATAAACACCATCTTTTTTACGCAACATTGGCGTGGTTAAGCGGTCTTTGCCGTACATGATTTTTGAAAGGAAATAACCTTTCACACACGACAAACCTTTGTTTACCGGTGCTTTTTCGTCACCATGAGTGGCAACAACTTTACCGTCTTTAGTAGCAACGCTGATACCACAACCGGTACCACAAAAACGACAAGGTGCTTTTGACCAAGTCAGTTTATTAGCAGTGCTTGAGGTAATAATATTACTGGCACTGGCAGGTAGACTAATACCAGCCACCGCCGCTGCAGTGGCTGCAGCCTGTGCCTTAATGACGTCACGGCGAGTTAATTTCATAGGAGTTCTCCGATTCTAATTCTAATTGTTTAAATTCTGTTATTGCACGGTATGAGAAGAGGCATCATTGTCTGATGGGGCTTCGCACAGTTCTGGCTGATGTATTTTTTCGATGGGTTGGTCTAATTTAGACTCTTCAATCTCATCGGCTAATTCGTCTATTGCAGCTACTTGGTGATAAACCAAAGAAGTATTAATAACTCCATCGATTGCCGAGATCAGATCAATACGATCCATTATGATCCCTTGATGTTTGGCTTCAGTTACCACTACAAATTTTCCTTTGTCGTCACTACCATGAAGTTCAATATCTGGCTGAGCGTTTAATGCATCTTCAACCAGTTGGTGTTTGTCTTCTCTACAAAACACAATAAAGCTACTGATATGGCTTTCTTCTGTTACATCGTCTAAAGCGATTTTGTTGGTTCTCATGGTTGAGCTCCGATTTATCAACGACTTGTTTTAAGTCGTTTTTGGAAAAATAGTATTAGGTGAATGAGATGGACTTATGTGTATCGACTGAGATGGACAAGTCGATACACAGGCTCCACAGCTAGTACAGTCGCTATCCCGTATAAATGGTGTTTGAATAGCAGCAATTGTGTTTGTGGTTGGCCATAACATATCAATGGCTCTACTGTCGCAAACATCTTTACAGCTTTGGCAATGAATTTTTTGCTTGGCTAAACAGCGATCATCTATTGTGATGTCAAAGTAAAAAGGTGCTTGATCGTTATTATTGGGCTGTTTATATAAAGCTTTGGTTTCGCAAGCATTGACACACGCTTCACAAAAAGTGCACTCACCACGCTGAAAGTCAATTTCAGGAAAACCACCATCCCCTTTAATAATGATTTCTTCTTCACAGGCCAAAACGCATTCGTTACAGCGACTGCAGTTGTCGACAAATAACGATTCTGTTAGCGCCCATGGTGGTCTTTGCGGTGAGACAAAGGATACACCTGGTTGTTTATTATTCTCTTTAAGTCGACTAGGGCGACGAAAAAATGCGCGTTTTGAGTGATCTATGGTAGCCATCATATTGATCCATGCGGATGGATTTTAAACAAACTCATTTGGTTGCTTAACTACCTGGTGGTCCATTAAGCAGTTGCAAAAACCAAACCATAAATCCGTAAGCAGAAATACCACCAACAGTAATGGCAGGGATAACTACAAATGTTAAAAACAGGGAAGCGACCAACTCTGCTTTTTTTGTGCGGTATTCCGCAGGAATTAGCTCATCAGACATTGCCGATTTACTCCGTATATTAATTATTTGCTGTTAAGCATTTACAGGTAATTTTAGCGGTTTAAATTTTTGCTGCTATCGTTTTGAAAGGTGCTAAGTTGATATAGATCAAGTAATGTAAAATGACTCGTTCTTAGATGAAAATGATTATTATTTAGATAAAATTGTAGGGTTATTAATACGTTGTAAAGGTGCTGAGAAGGTGTTGTGAAGGTGCTGATAAGGTGCTCGCCAAAAAGAAAAAAAAGGAATTAGCCTTAACTAATTCCTTTATAAAAAATCATTCAATGTTGCAAAGAAACGAGTATGCTAGCCGTTTTTTAAGCGTTGCTCTTCACGAAAACGAATTTTCTCTAAACGATGCTTTTCGACGGCTTCTTGAACATCACTGCCCAGGTGCGCTTCGCCGCGTTCTTTGGCCAGTTGCATTTGTAGTTCGCGTTGTTGAAAGCGCTCACGTTGTTCAGTGGTGTATTTGTCAATACAGTGCGGGCAGCTAACACCTTGTATGTAATGTTTGCTTTGTTTTTCTTCATCTGTAATAGGGTAGCGACAAGCATGGCACTGATCGTATTGGCCTTTTTCAAGATCGTGGTTTACCGCAACACGGTTATCGAAGACAAAACATTCACCTTCCCACATAGTTTCTTCTTTGGGTACGTCTTCTAAGTATTTAAGAATGCCGCCTTCTAGGTGGTATACTTCTTCAAAGCCTTGCTCTTTCATATAGGCTGTTGATTTTTCGCAGCGAATTCCACCGGTGCAAAACATAGCGACTTTCTTTTGCTTAGTCGGGTCCATGTTGTCTTTGACGTACTTAGGAAATTCACGGAAGGTTTCAGTATTGGGATTAACAGCGCCTTCAAAGGTACCAATCTGATATTCATAATCGTTGCGGGTATCTACCAAAACCACATCTGGATCAGAGATTAATGCGTTCCAATCTTTTGGTTTAACGTAAGTGCCCACTACCTGTTTAGGATCGATGCCTTCTATGCCCATGGTTACAATTTCTTTCTTCAACTTCACTTTGGTGCGATAGAACGGCATGGTGTCGTCGAATGATTCTTTATAGCCAATATTGGCTAAACGCTCGTCTTTGGCCAACCAAGTTAACAGTGCATCGATACCTTCACGAGAGCCTGCAACAGTGCCGTTGATTCCTTCTTGGGCAATCAGCAAAGTACCTCGTACTTCATTGGCTTCCATTACGTCTAACAGTGGTTGACGTAGATCTTCAAAGTTTTCTAGGGTGACAAATTTGTACATCGCACAGACGACGATAGGAGCAGTTTGCTCAGACATGGTGTTTCCTCATTGCGGTCTGGAACGTAAAACCAGAGCATTGGTAAAAAAGAGTATTGCTAACGGTGGCTCGTTTAAGAGCGCGCGGATTATATACAATCACGGGTTAAGATTCTAATACAATGGCCGTTATATTTTTCGGTTATGTTGGGTTAGCCGCTTTTGATATTTTTATTAAACCACCAGATCATTCACTAACGAGGCTAATTATGAATGGCATTTGTATCAAATTTATTAGCAATTTTTTCTCAAAGTTCGTCTCAAAGTTGGCCTCAAAGTTTGTCTTGTTATTAACTGCGTTTTTTATCTTTTACATACCGGGCTCCATGGCAGAATGTCGAGATGCTCAAGCCTTTGAAGCTGCCAATAATAAAGCGTTGTCTTATTTTAAAAATGCGACTGTTTTTAAGGCAGCGGTGGTGCAAAAGAATCACCACACATCTGGTAATAAAGAAGTAGCGAGTTACATTAAAAGCGCCGACAAACATTACAGTATTTTCACCCTAATCGACGCAGACTGTAATGCTAAGTTTCGCAAGCGGTCTCGACAATGGGATTAGTGAAAGAGGTCAAATGAAAAGTGAAAACATTACGTTTAGACGAATTTAGGCCAGTATTATCGATGTCTTGGCGAAAAGTGTCCGACACAAATTTATAGGGTGAATTAGCCAACATTTAGGGTTAAATGAGGCGACACTCTCTTAAAACTCACTCTTCAACAAAACAATTTCATGAATTAATAAGTCCAAAGACTGAATTCCCCTGTTAATTTCAATATTTGCTTAGTCAACTTGGCTTAAATGGTTTTGTAGACAAAACATTGTGGCTAAAAAGGGTGAGTGATTGAATGAATTGCACGCTGTTTTAAAGTTTTATTCCTACCCAAGCTCATTTCTTTTAGATAAAAATTAATAGCTGCTCTGTATTTCTTAATAATAAGCAATTCTAAATATAGGTTTTATAGGGCTCCTAGTGTCATAAAAATTATAATTAAAAAGGACTCAACACGATGATGCAGTTAAAAAGCCATTACCGACAGGGGTTAACGACGCCGTTAGTCTCGGTTGCTTTGCTAACAGGGATTGCCTTGCTATCCTCGATGCCAAGTAACGTGCAAGCCATGTCAAAAAAGCCCAGCCCTCCGCCAGGGCCGAGCGCAGCGCAAATGGCGCAAGCACAGGAGTCTGTGCATGGTTTAGCCCAAGGCTGTTATGCCATTCAATCCCCTGCTAATGGCAAGTTTATGAACCGCTTTCATCAAGGCGGAACAGTAGACGAGGGTTTAAGCTATCAATTTAACGCCACCACCGCAGACAGTGCTGCTAGTTTCTTCTTTAAACCCACCTCTTATTACCATTACCTGCTAACCGACCAAGACGGTCGTTATTTAGCCAGCCATTTACCCAATGAAATATCAGCAGGAACATATGCCGGTGAATACGCCCAATGGAAAATTGGTGGGCAGTATCAAAATGATGGCAGCTATCGCTACAGCTTTCATGGGATGGGGCTGAACAAAATATTGCGCCACAATCATGGTAATACCGGTTACTACAAAAATGGCGGCGTTTATGTACTGGATCTTTTGAATCCAACCAATACGGGCAGTGAACGTTTTTTTAACCTAGTGGCACAAACCGACTGTACGCCTTTTCCTGAAGCCGACTTGAATGTGGATGAATCCGTTTCACAAGCCGCCGATGTTAATCTGCCCATCCGCGGGGCAATTGACCCGCATACCCACATTACGTCTTATGAATTTATGGGCGGGAAATTCTTACACGGTGAACCTTTTAGCCCTTGGGGAATTGAAACGGCACTGCGTGATAGTAAAGAAATCCATGGGCCAAATGGTGCTTTGGATATTATTGGTAACTTAATGGGTTTTGACAACGTTGAGCACCGATATGATACCCGCGGATACCCTGATTTTCCTGAATGGCCTGCGCGCAAATCGTTATCTCATATGCAGTATTATTATAAATGGGTAGAGCGTGCACATAAGGGTGGTTTGAAGATGATGGTCTCATTATTAGTTGAGAACGAAGTCTTGTGTAACGTGCAAAAAACGGTGAACCCAGCCAGTTGGATAAACCCAAATAATTGCCAAACCTCTAAGAGTATTGATCTGCAAATTCAGCGCTTAAATGAAATGGAAGCCTATATAGATGCTCAACAAGGTGGCCCAGGCAAAGGCTTCTTCCGTTTAGTAAGCACCCCAGCGGAAGCGCGCGCGGTTATTGCCGACGGCAAAATGGCCATTCTTATGGGCATAGAGGCATCTGAATTATTTGATTGTGGTATACGCGATCACTGTACGGTTGAAACGATTGAAGCACAGTTACAGAAAGTCTATAACGCCGGAGTGCGTACTATGTACCCAACCCATCGTTTTGATAATCAGTTTGGTGGTGCACGCCCAGAAGACGGTATTCTCAATGTGGGGCAATGGTTATCAGCGGGCCGTTTCTTTGAAAATGAAGCCTGTGATGCTGAAACACGCGGTCGCTATTTCAAAACTGGTTTTCCATTAATTGGAAATGTTCCGGTAATCAAAGACATACTCGACGTGATTGGTTTAAACCCTGTTTACGATGAAACTCAGCCATTGTGTAATCAGCACGGTTTAAGTGATTTAGGTGTGTACTTAATCAACCGCATGATCGATATGGGCATGATTATCGAGATGGATCATATGTCAACCAAGACGGCCAACGCGGTTATGCAAATCGTTAAGGCGCGTAACTATTCGGGTGTGATCTCTGGTCATAGCTGGTTGAATGCAGCCGCCGATGGTTCTCCTCATGGCGTACAGAAAAACATTGCGACTCAAGGTGGGATATTAGCGCCTTATAATAGCCCATCAACATCACTGCAAGGTGGCATTGATCGCTACCTTAAACTTTATGAAGCAACGTCTTTCTTAAACGCTGTACCTTTTTCTACCGATATGGGCGGGATTGGTAATCAGGCACCCGCAAGAAGTGATGCTGCTAACAATCCGTTAATTTATCCTTTCATTACAGAGGAAGGTATAGAGATCCATAAACAGACCACTGGAAACCGCACGTTCGATTTGAATAGCGAAGGTTTAGCCCACTACGGTTTAGTAGCTGATCATATTCAAGATATTCGTGAACAAACACCAGCGCGTATTTATGATGCGATTATGAATTCGGCGGAAGCTTATATTCAAATGTGGGAGAGAGCGGAAAGCAATAACAATACTCAGTATGTAAATCCTAATCTTTAAGGGCATACATAAGTATAAAAAGTGAGTATTTACTTACTGAGTAAGGCTGTTTAGTGCAATGCAAGATGTTTGCACTAAACAGCTATTTCATCAATATTTGATTACTTATATTGCGTGTTTGTTACTAAGTAATTCAGCTTCAACTTTTTGCAAATTAGTTAGATGCTGACGCAGCGTTTTGCTAATAATCGTATTGCGCTTAATCAAGTCTAATTGTGGCCAAGTAGCACGCTCACCACTTTCAAATAACTCAGTTAACCCTTCCATTGTAGGGTTCAGCGCAAGTTGTTTTAGGCTGTTTTTATTTAATGTCGGTAAAATGTTGATATTTCCCAAGTATTGCTGATCAACAATAGAGCGTAATTTTTGAATACCTAGCTTGGCTTTTTTGTTGCTAACAACACTTTCCAGTACATCAAAGGCATAAATACTATTAACTTTAACCAGCTTTGAAACATAACGTTTGCTGGTTTCTAATAAACTGGAGGCGTCTTGTTTCATGTTAACTTTAACAAAAGTAGACAGCGGATTAATTTGGCTAACAATACTGTGGTTAACTCCATAAATACGAGCTAAACGATCAAAGGGTAAGTCTGCCATTAATGAGCCATCAGCAAACCGACGGTTAGGGATGTATGGAACAATGTCACCCGCTTGGTTTTTAGCTTTTAATTGCACTGGAGAAAACACAATAGGCAAAGCGCAAGAGGCTCTAACTGCCTGAGTGATAACAGCATTTGGTGATGTTTTTGCATTTAACAGACGTGAATATTGGTGTAAGTCGGCTGCGGATACAGTCACCGTCATATGCCTGCCTGTTTTTTTGTAGGCTTCTTCAAATGTGGTTAAGTCAAATAATTCAATCAGTGCATTCTCAAGATTAGTACTGTCAAATAACCCCTCTTTGTTAAAACCTTGCCATTCCAGCCACTTATTAAATCCAGTATAAATAACTTCAGGGGTAAGCATTTCTAGCAGCTCTTCATTGGTTCTAGTGCCGACTAAGGCGGCAACAATAGAGCCAGCGCTAGCCCCAGAGATAACGTCGGGAAGGACATCATGCTCGACTAATGTTCTGACAACACCGGCATGGAAAAAACCTAAACCCGCGCCGCCGCTGAGCATAATGCAGCTGCGACCGAAAGCATGGGTGGTTTCTTCAAAGAATGAGATTTTTTCATAGAAGTCGATTTCTTCTGCCTGATAAATAAAATCTAAGGCTTCACATACTTCTTGAATAAATTCTTCAATTAAATGTTTTGTGCCTATCAATGCATAGCGGTTGAGGGCGGGAGCAGCGATGTTGCCTAAGTTTCCATGCAGCCCTTCATGAATAATATACATGAGTGCTGTAGCGTCATTGTCTGCTTTTGCTAAGCGCATTCGTTTTACCCGAGTGCGAATAGTCTGGTAGTCATAATCCTTACTATTTTCGGTGGCTTTCCATTGCTCTGCACCAGAAAGTTTGTCGTGTTCTATTGCTGCTGTTTTATATTCCTCATAAGATTTAGCAGTTTTCATACGATTTTGTAGTTCGGAGAATGCTTTTTTTGACATACGATTGTTCTCGATTAACGATAATAACTTTATCAAATAGTATTTTTTTAGAAATTGCTACCTAATGTACATTTCGCATTAACAGAACTTACGCAGTATGTAACCGGTTAAAACTAGTATATTATTGGTAAATTAGTTGAAATGTATTGCAATAATTAATAAGAAAAATGTGTTTTAAACATTCTCATTCTAACGGCGCATGGATGAATACACTCGTTGCCTGCAGATAACATAAAAATGGCGTGACTCTATTATATGGATTTCGATTTTACGACACTTACCTTGTTGTCAATTCCTTTAATCAGTGCTTTTGTCGGTTGGGCAACCAATTATTTAGCGCTGAAAATGATGTTCTACCCAATGGAATTTGTAGGGATAAAACCTATTTTCGGTTGGCAAGGATTGATTCCCGCAAAGCGTAAGGAAATGGCAGAAATTGCAGCGGAGTTAGTATTAGGTAAATTACTTAACGCTAAAGAGCTTGCTGCTAAATTAGATTCTAAAGCATTGACGGCGGTGATGGAGCGCCGTTTAAAGCAAGTTTTACGCAGAATTGTTAATGAAGTGATGCGTGAAAGTGCTCCTAAGGTGTGGGCTTCTATGCCTGTGCATGGGAAAAATCTGGTTTATGCTCGAATAGAAGCAGATATACCTAATATCGTTAATAACATGGTGGATGACTTTAAGTACAACGTTGAAGAAATCATTGATATTAAAGAGCTGGTGGTAACCAAGCTGATAGAATCCCCAGAGATTATTAATGAGATCTTCTTGAAGTCGGGTGAGAAAGAGTTTCCATTTGTTGAGCATTCTGGTTTTATTTTTGGTCTATTATTTGGCTTTCCAACCATGTTTGTTTGGATGTATTTGCCAGAATGGTGGGTATTACCATTGGGCGGATTAATCGTTGGCTACCTAACTAATTGGCTAGCTTTAAAGGTTATTTTTGAGCCAAAGCATCCCACTAAGTTTATGGGCTTAACGCTGCAGGGCATGTTTTTGAAGCGTCAGAATGAAGTCTCGCAAGTTTATTCCGAAATCATTGAAGAGAAATTAGTAACCTCTGAAAACATTCTGAAAACAGCACTTTACGGTTCAGGTTCAAAGCAGTTACTGGAGTTAATCGAGTTGCATGTTAATGATGCCATAGATCGTTATATTGCTTTTGCTCAGCCTTATATTACTTTAGGTGTGGGTTCAGATGCTTATTATAAGGTTCAAGAGATGGCTTCTAGGCATATCTTTGAAAACTCAGAAAGATACATGCCTTATGCATTTGAATACATCAAAAAGACCTTAGGTATCGCTGAAGAACTCAGTGCTCGCATGAAAAAGCTGTCGCCTGAAGAGTTTGAAGGTGTATTACGTCCAGCGTATGAGGCTGATGAGTGGAAACTGATTCTAACCGGCTCTTTGCTCGGTATGGGGGCGGGTTTTATGCAGTTATATTATGTCTTTATGTAATTAATTGTACGTGCTGTCAATTAATCACTGCAAACAGCAGGATGAAAGGTCAAGCTTTCACCCTGTGTTTCCCTAGCAATTAACTTGCGGCTTTGTCGTGGTCTAACAAATTAAAAATGGAAACCAGTGAACCGGTCAATTTGTGCTTGGGGGCTAAAGTAATTAAAGGTTTTTTAGCTTGGTGTGACTCCCGCATTTTTACCGATTGGCCAATATATTCCGATAATACTGGGTAGCCTTCGGCAATCAGCTCATCAATAATCTGCTTGGGTAAATTGGCGTTCGCCATAAACTGATTGGCTATAATCCCCTCTATTTCAAGCTCAGAGTTATGATCTTCTTTAATTTCAGCAATCTTTTGTTGGAGACTGTATAGACCTTGGCGGGAAAAATCGTCACAGTCAATTGGGATTAAGCAGCGGTCGGCTGCAATTAACGCAGATAAACTATAAAAATTTAATGCCGGAGCCGTATCAATATAGATGTGATCAAAGTCATTACTGAGAGATTTAAGTGCTTCACGCAACTTGTAAATTTTATGACGGCTATGTAATTCGCTTTCAAGGTCGGATAAGCGTTCCGACCCAGGAATAATGAATAAATTCTCCATTTGGGTAGGTTGGCAGAACTCAAGAGCAGGGCGACGGCGTAGGTGAAACGTGATGCTTTGTTCAAACAAATCAGCTATTGTATTGTCTGTGGGAGCATCTAATGCATTTAAGTAAGAGGTACTGTTGCATTGAGTATCTAAATCTAAAATTAGAGTGCGATAACCTTGGCTAGCTGAAATGGCGGCTAGGTTAACGGTCAAGCTGGACTTGCCGACTCCCCCTTTTTTATTAAATAAAACTCTAATCACGTCTTACGTCCCCGTTAGGTTGCTTTCATAATGCAATGTATGTGGTGAGTGTGATGATACCATTTTGTAATAGTATTCTGTATTTTGGTACTGTTAATTCAAAAAGAGTAACAAAATTACTTATTAAAGGAACCTAAAAATAAGTAGCTAAAAAAAATAGCTAATAAATTTTGTATGGATAGAAATTGTTAAACTTAGCAGTATCTCATGCTATAGTTAGGCATGATTGATTTAACAATTAATTATAAGTATACATATACACAAGCATTCAGCTTTTACATCAAAACCATAACTTTCAATAATGAACAAAAGCCAATGCGGTAGTTCATTCTTTAATACCTGATCAATAATGGTTACGTGACTTTCAACCATTATAGAGTTTATGGCTAGACAGCCAAAATGTGCTTGGTATGCTCGAGTTTTAGTTAAAATATACAGGAAGGGAATCAGCAGGTGAGTGAAAAAATAACACTTCTCGATCGATCGTTTTGGATTACTGAATCTGAAGCAAACCCAAAGCATGTGGGTGGCTTGCAGCTTTTAGAAATGCCTAAAAATGCACCAGAAGACTATGTACAGCAACTATTAGTCGAGTTAAAAGGTTTTGACAAAGGTGTAGCACCGTTTAACTGTAAAGTAGATCGTATACTCGGCTATCCGCATAAGTTGTCACCTATCGATAAGTTAGATATGGATTATCATGTGCAGATGCACGAGCTTGACGATATTAGCAATAAGCCCGAAATGCATAACTTCATTGCTACTCTTCATGCTGTTTGGCTCGATCGCGATAAACCCTTATGGCAGTATCATTTAATTAAAGACAAGCAAAATAACGGTTTTGCAATTTATGTCAAAGTACATCATATGTACGGCGACGGCGCGACACTGATGCGTTGGTTTCAGCAAGGCTATTCAGAAAAGAAAAACACCAAGAACTTTGTGCCTGTTTGGGCTGTTATACAAAAGCCAAAAGTGCGTAAAAAAGGCAGTTTGGTTAAAAAAAGATTGGCTGGTATTTGGGAGCAAATCTCCAGTCTAAAAGATCTAGTATGGATATTGTTCCGCATCTTGCTAAAAATGGTACGTATCAATCAAGCATATATGCCGGTGCCTTTTTCAGGCACAAAAACTGTATTAACAGGGCAGGTCAAAAAAGGCCGTGCAGTAGCGACATTAGAAATTGATTTTGCTCGTGTAACGGCACTCAGTAAGCGGCTGCGAGCTTCAGCAAATGAAATCATGCTGTGTGTGTTTGATATTGCTGTGCATCGTTTCTTAAAAGACCATGGCCATTCGTTCGATAAAGCTTTGTATACCAATATGCCAATCAACTTACGTAAGCCAGGCGAAGCGAGCTCTGGTAACAAGATTGCTATTGTTCCTGTTGAGCTAGCTCACGGAGAAAAAGACCCTTATTTGCGTCTGCGTCAGATTATTGAAAATCACCGTATTATCAAGCGCACAACCCGAGTCTCTGAGCCACTCTCTTTTACTTATTACACCATGTTGATTCAGTCATTTTCGACGTTATTTGAAGTATTAAGAATTTCCGATTGGGTCAGACCCATTGGTAATATATTGATCTCTAACGTACCGGGACCCAAAAACACCCTGTACTTTAAAGATGCCAAACTGTTGGCTACTTACCCTATTTCAACCATGACGCCTGGTGGCGGGGTAAATATAACTATGGTGACCTACAATAATATTGCTCAAATTGGCCTTGTATGTTGCAACCATAAAATGAAAGACCTTGAACCTCTAGCGCAATATGCATTAGAAGCCTTTGATATGCTAGAAGCCTGTGTTGATAACCCAGCGTTAACCGTTGAAGACATCGGCGAAATAGTACTAGCGGATGATAAATCCATCGTTGTGCCATCGGTTTTATGTGAGCAAGCTAGCAATCAATAGCTTGCTTAGCTAAGATTTAGAAATTATAAATAATTAAATTATGCAATTTAGTATGTGAATTCTAATTTCTTACCGTAACATTCATTTTATCAAAGCAGTATCAAACAATTTAATGAACTACGGAGTAAATACCATGAGCAAGACTGATAAAAGCAAAGAAGTAGCCGCAACTAAAACTGACGAAGTTAAAGAAGTGGTTTCTAGTAACCTAGACAAAATTAAAGAAACAGCTAATTCTGCAGAAGAAATGGCTCGTAAAATTTGGTTAGCTGGTTTAGGTGCATACGGTAAAGGATACGAAGAAGTAAAAGGCCGTATCGAAACATTATCAACTGACACAAATAAGTTATTTGATGAATTAGTAGTTAAGGGCGAAAAGCTTGAAACTGAAGGCAAAGACAAAGTTAAGCAAGTTAAAGACGACGTGCTAGAAAAAACTGAAGTTGAAGCTCGCATCGAAGCAGTACGTTCTAAGCTTGGTTTTGGTAAATCTGACGAAGAAGCCAAAATCGAAGAATTAAGCGCTAAAATTGATCAATTGACAGCGGCAATTGCTAAACTGTCTTAATCAGTATTTAGTCTTAATCCCTAAAAGAGAGCCAATCGGCTCTCTTTTTTTATGCCTGTAAAATCCCCCAGACTAATTTCATATCTGATCTTTTATCACTTGGCCTTACACACCTTTTCAGTTGTTAATAGACAGCTGTTACTTGAATCTCGTGCTGGTCTTTAGGCACACTTTTTGTGTGATAATTTACTTGCCAGTGAGATTACCTCTGTTTATATTGTATTAGACACGTTAAGCCAATTCTGTGTATTTTTATTCAAATATTGATGTCCAATCTTCTCAATATATCTTTGTTATTGGCAAATATTTAAGGAACCAGCATGACCATTAAAGTAGCTGTGGATGTAACTCGTAAGTTTACTGCAAGCGCAGATATCAATACCGTATTTTCACTTTTATCTGATATACCCGCATCTGTTGCGCACTTTCCTAATGTGCAAGAATTAGTTGACCTAGGCGACAATACTTATCGCTGGGAAATGGAAGAAGTAAGTTCAGGAGGGTATTCTGTTAAGACTCTCTACGCGTGTCAATATAACGCTGACGATGAAGAAAAAACCATTGTTTGGACTCCAATCAAGGGTGAAGGCAATGGCGTTGTTTCAGGTAAGTGGCAGTTAACAGAAGTAGACTCGGGCACCGAAATTGTATTTACCACCAAAGCCGAGCTAACACTTCCTTTTCCGCGTTTGCTAAAAATGGTTGCTAGTCCGATTATTAAAAGTGAATTTACAGAAATGGTAGAAACCTATTTAAGTAATTTGAAAAAGCTGTGGGATTAATTATTCCTAACATTAGCAGTGCCCTAAACGACACATAAAAATAAAAGAGTTGTTAAATTATCTATGTCTAATTCGTTGGATCAAATTTTACAAAACTTGCAAGAAGTAGAGCAAATGAACCAGCTGATTACACAGCAAGGTTTAACAGCCGCGATACGCAAGCTACAAACTTGGCAAACCAATCGATTAATAGCGACACATGATGACTTGTGGAATTCCAAGCGATTCAGGCCTCCAATGCAGTTTTTTGCAGAAGAAATATACGGGCCAAAAGATTTTAGCGCACGGGATATCGAGCTAGCTCGAGCGGTTCCTAAAATGGCTAAGGTCATACCCGAAAAGGGTTTGCAGTCATTACAAACCGCTATTCGACTTAATAGCCTTTCGTTAGAACTTGATCTTGCTCTCATTCAGCAGCTTGGTAATGACATTATAAACCGAGATAGCTATTTTCATTGTTATCGTCAAGCAGGTAGTCAGGCCCAGCGAACAGAGCAAATTCAATTGCTTGAAATGCTGAGTTTTGACCTACCTACTGTAGTCAACACGCCAGGCATATCGCTTATTTTAAAGTTATCCAGAAAACCGGCTAAGTTAGCTGGTGTCGGTATGCTTCATACATTTTTAGAAGATGGATTTAATTCTTTTAAAAAGGTAGGAGATGTTAATGAGTTCATCAACCCTGTGATTAGCCGAGAAAAAATAATGATGGATGCTTTGTTCTCGGTCACCGATGCAGCGAAAAATCCACTGCCAGATATAGGCAGTATTTAAATAAGTGCTCTGACTAAATAAAATACGAAAATCATAAAAAATATTTGTAATTAGTATGTGGATTCTAATTTCTTTTCGTAAGATACGTCCTATCAAAGAAGAACCAAGCCATAAGTTAATGGCAAAAATGATTTAGTAATTTACGGAGTAAACACCATGAGCAAAGTTAATAAAACTAACGAAGTAGCTAAAACTGATGAAGTTAAAGAAGTTGTAACAAGCAACTTAGACAAAATCAAAGAAACAGCTAATTCTGCAGAAGAAATGGCACGTAAAATCTGGTTGGCAGGTTTAGGTGCATACGGCAAAGGCTATGAAGAAATTAAAGGTCGCATCGAGACTCTTTCTTCAGAGTCTAACAAGTTGTTTGACGACCTAGTAGTTAAAGGCGAAGAGCTTGAAACTGAAGGTAAAGACAAAGTTAAGCAAGTTAAAGATGACGTACTCGCCAAAACTGAAGTTGAAGCTCGAATTGAAACTGTTCGTACTAAACTAGGCTTTGGTAAGTCTGACGAAGAAGTTAAGCTTGAAGAGCTAAGTGCTAAAATTGATGAATTAACAGCAGCTATCGCTAAGCTGTCTTAATTCTAGCCGACTAAAAAGAGAGCTTTTACGCTCTCTTTTTTTTGCCTAGAATTTAAAATTAGTTAACAATTGAAAAAAAACCGCTATACACTTGGGATTACTATTAAAATTAGGTTACTACGCGTATGTCCATTGTAGAAAAAATACAACAATGGTTTATTCCCAAGTTAATTCAGCTAAAGATCATAAAACAAGTTTCCTTTACGCTGGCCGAATTGACCCACGATATGCAAGACTATCTTCCTTTTGATATTAAGTTTTCGGTGCCAAACGGTGATGGGTTCGTCATTATTTCTAGCGTCGAACTTGCAGAATTTAAACAGGGTTTAGTCCATGCAACACTCAAGGGAACCTTAGATATTCGTTGCTTGGGAGAGCATTTGTATAGTTCTAATATTCAAATCGAACTATTTGGCAAGCCAATTTACCTTAAAGAAAAATCTGTCATACGTGCAACCGAAGTAGAGATAGGAGAAATAATCTTATCGGATGACAATCTAGTGGTTGCACAAAATGTACGCAAAGCGATTGCTAAACTAAGCAATAATATTCTTGGTCAGATGTACGCTCTGACAATGGGAACGGCACTCTCTTTTGTGGGTAATATTACCGATATGAAAAGTTATATGGCTAATTTTATCAACAAAAGTAGCCATAAAGTACTCGAATTGCATCGTAAGGACATAGAAAGCAAGTTACTAGAGAGTTTTTCTAACGGCGATTTGGAATATACCTTAGAAGAAGTCATACCCGATGAGAATTTGTTTATCAAATATGGCAAAGATATCGTAGTAGAAAATGAAGGCTTAACCTTTAGGTTTTGCTAACCAATGACTTATTTAAAATTGCTTGCTTAATTTTAGCGTTATCAGAATCTTCACGATAATAAGGGTGCAAGCTAAAGTAAATAGTCATTAACGTACGATATACAATATCAGGGTCGGTTAATGAATCCCCCTGCATTTGATAATAATTTAGACTTTGAAAGAGTGTTAGGCTGATAATATCAAGTAATAGGTCAATGTCTTCTGATGAACCGATTAATGTGCCATTTTTCTGTAGCTCAGTTAATAGCTTGCGTAAGTGCTGACGTTGAAACTTAGCGAGTCGCTGTAATTTATTGTGAATGCCAGGATATTGACTAGAGATTTCAGCAATATTTTGGAACAAAAACCGAAATAAATGCATGCTTTCTAAGCAATAAAATAAATACTTATAAAAATCTTCATGATCGTCAGACACTTGAGAAATTGCGTTAATCTTAGCGATGTAGCTGTCGACTAAGGCGTTGATAATGTCATCCTTACCCTTGTAATGATAATAAAGGTTACCTGGGCTTATATCTAACTCGTGAGCAATATCGACGCTGGTTGTATTACGTTCACCTTGTCTATTAAACAAATCAAGGCTGATTAACAGTATCTTTTCTGAGGTTTTCAATATGATTAGTTCCAGTAAAGTTATTTTTTAGCTACATAACCACAATTTTAACGCTATATACATCATATTCTAGTCCCCTATATTACCCATAAAAGCTCATCATGTTCCAGTCATGTTAAATTTGCCTTTTTTAGTATGATCTTTCTAATTGTATTCGTTATATTTAGGCTTAATTAGCGATTACAACAAACTTAACTAACATTATCGGGCATTTCATGGTCAATCTAAAGCGTGTAACCAGTTCAGCAGAAAAAACGGATGGAGTCGTTCGTAAAGCTTGGTTACTTGGAATTGGTGTTTGTGTTATTGCGTTTGAAGAAATTCAAACTCAATTTACCAAGATAAATGATGGGAATATTCGTTTGTTCAATCAGTTAGTTGCTAAGGGAGAAGAATACAGTTCTGATTCTACAACTATCATTAGTAATGAAACTCGTGAAGAAACTGCTGTAGAGAAACGTGTTGCAGAGGTGCGTAAGCAACTTGGTCTTGATACCAAAAGCAACCAGGCTAAGATTGCAGAGCTGTCTCAGAGAGTCGATGAGCTAACACAAGCTCTTAACAAACTTTCTTAAGTTAATTTTAGCTAAGCCAAACTTAATACTGCTGTTGCCAATATGTGTTGGTATGTCAGCCACATTTAACATTAAAAGAGAATTTATTATGTCAGCCAAAGATAATTTAGAACATATTGCACGCAACACCTGGTTAGCAGGTTTAGGCTCTATCGACAGCAGTAAAGACACTTTGATTAAATCAATTGATGACGCACATGAGAAATCTAATAATTTGTATGAAGAATTGCAAAGCAGAGGTGAAGCAATTCAAAATAAAATTAATGATAAAAAAGATGAAATTCAGAGCAAAATCAATGACAAAAAAAGTGCTTTGCAAGCAAAGGGTAAAAAGCTGCTTGGTTTATGTTCAGATGCACCAGAAAAAGAGAAGTTAGAGCAGCTGAATAACACAGTCGACGAGCTGACTGCTACGGTTGCTAAGCTAGTAGAAAAACGCAGTGCAGAAGCTAAAGCAGCAAAAGCCAAAGCTGCAAAAGAAGCAGAAGCTAAAGAAGCAAAGGCCAAGGCCACTGCAGAAAAAGAAGCTCAGACTACCAAGACTAAATCGACTAAAAAAGCAGCGCCAAAAACGAATACACAAGCTGGAACTAAAGCCAGTACAAAAGACTCAGCTAAAGACACTGACAAGTAGTTAGTATTTTATAAGCACAGTCCAACAACGTTGAAAACTCAATACGATTAACGCTATTGAGTTTTCAACGTTTATTCTCTCGGTGCCAAAACCCATTGCACTGTTAAGACACTCATCAATACAGCTATCAGTCCGATTAAAGCAATCCCAGTGATGCTCTCACCTAGCGCTACCCAGCCTAAAATTACCGCAGAAATAGGGCTTAATAAACCCAGCGAAGATATGGCAACCGGTGACAATTTAGCAATACCGTTAAACCACAATACATAAGCCAAGGTTGTGCCAAATAAAGACAGGTACCCATAACCTATCCAATTATTGGTAGACAGCCCAGACAGGGCTGGGTCAATCAGCAAGGCCAAAGGTACAAGCATTACACCTGCGATTAATAATTGCCAACCAGTGAAAGCCAATAATGGCATGTCGGTACGCCAGCGGCGGGCTAAAAATATTCCACACGTCATGAGCACCGCACCTAGGGCCGCAGCTAACACACCGATTAAATCCCATGCCGTATTGGGTGAGAGCAATAAAGCTGCCATACCAAAAATACCGATAATACTGGCTATTAAAGCAATCTGTGCGGGTTTTTTACCATCAACCAGCCATATGAGCATCATCATTAGTAAAGGTTGAATAGCTCCCACAACTGCGGCTAATCCCCCTGGTAGTCGATAGGCTGAGGTGAATAATAAAACATGAAAGATAGCAAAATTTAAAATAGCCAGAATAATAATGTGAAGCCACTCTGAACGCTGGGGTAAGTGGCGACTTATCAGAACTAAAATAATTCCCGCAGGAAGCAGGCGTAAGCAGGCGGCAATAAAAGGGCGATCAGGTGGCAGCAGTTCTGTTGTAATAAAATAAGTCGTGCCCCATAACGTTGGTGCAATAGCAGTGACCAGGGTTAACACAACCACAGACAACATCGGCAATGACTTGTTAGGATTCATAAAATGATTAACCGCTTCTGTTTATTGGGTGAATGCATAAAATCATTGTAAGCGTAACCTTTAAGCTACTGTTGATCATAGATTCTGTGATTGCTGTGATGGTGTTTGCGGGTTTTCATGCTGCGGATTGCTCCAGTCGGACTTTAACACCTCTACCAGGATTTTATAGCGTTCAATGCCAATGGCTTGAGCAATATCATTTTCAACTTTCATCATGTGCTCTTTGGTTTTTACCCGCATTCTTTGCCCTTGCTCGGTAAAACTGATTATTTTTTCATTGCCTTTTTCGCTGTCTTCTAATTGAACCCAGTTAAGCTCAATTAAGCGCGCCACGGTTTTGTGAGCAGCTTGACGAGAAATATTTAAACTGCGGGCAAGGGCAGAAATACTGCTACTTTGGCCATTTAAAACCGCAAGCGCCCGAGACTGAGCCGTGGTAAGACTAACATCACCTTGTTTTTCCAGAGATGTTAGTAGCTCTTTTTCGTACCACTCAAAGCGATTGAGCAATAGAGATTTCAGATTTTGAGATAAGTCAGGAATATTCATCTTGTCAATTTTAGTTGACAAGCGCTGCTGTAGCAACTATTATTTTGTCATCCAAAGTTGACAATATTGGTTAAAGTCGTCTGAACTTCATCTTTGAATCGGTATAGTTTGGAAAAAGAGCCGGAGCAGTGAACGTTAAGGAATAGAAGCAGTTGAGATAAGAATGAAAAAATTAGAGCGTTTTTACTTTCCATTTTTTATGGCAATGTTTATGACAGCTATTATGTCATTTGTATTAACGGCTATACATCAGGGCTTCCATCCACAGTTTTTTATGAACTGGGGAAAAGGCTTTAGTTTAGCGTTTCCGATTGCTTTTTTGTCTGTGATATTTGTTGCGCCTTTCGTCTACAGAATTACTGAAGCTTTAAAGATAGCAGAGACAAAATCTGCTTCGGAGCTACCTGAAACAACCAACACAACTAAAACAACCGAATCAACGAAGCCGGTCAAAAAAACTAAACATGCTAAGCAATAAAACAAAATTACATTCTTAGCTGCAATTATTAGTTTTTATTAAGTTACTAAATTTTAGGCTTTGTTTCTTGCGATTGGCTATTTTTAGCCTTTAATTCAGTAGCTGTTTTAAGTCGGCAAGCGGCAAGTTGTTGTAATCGCATGTCTTTAACAGCGGCTAGAGGGTCATCTTGAACCGTATTTTTTTGAAATTGTTTAAGTGATTGCTCGTAAGCAAGGCTATCGTCGTCACGATTATTCATCTTAATGTGCCATTATTTTGATAATTATGGATTTTCAATCATATTTTACTATATTTAATTTGTTTTAAAGAGTTAATAGCTACAAGGACTGTAAAATACACTATAAAGGTAGCCATTGATGCCCGTCGAATACTCAGAAATCATGATCCCTGTTAGCGAATTGCAGCTAGGTATGCATGTTGTTCGTTTAGATCGATCATGGACGGAGACAGATTTTTTATTACAAGGGTTTGTGATAGAAGACAGAGATACCATTGATTCCTTGGTCTTGCAGTGTAAACATGTTTATATTCAGGGTAAATCAACCTTTATTAAGCAACAAAGCTTTGAAAAAAAGCCTGCAAATAAGACCAATTCGTCTAATTCTAATCAACGTTATTACACAGAAATGGATCGCCCGCCACAGGGTAAAAAACGTGTTTCTTATATTAATAAAATATCGACAGAGCACGCACTTCCCGGGGCTAGAGTTGCCTACATAGAAGCTAAAAGCACTGTCACGAATATTATGGAGGGTATTCGAATTGGCCGCATGATCGATATGAATGAGGCCCGAGAAACAGTTGATCATATTGTAGAAGGTATTTTACAAAACAAGGATGCGTTAGCGTGGATAACTAAAATTAAAGATAAAGATGCTTATACAGCCGAGCATTCTTTAAATGTAAGTATTTTAGCTGCAACCTTTGCAAGGCATTTAGGGCATGACGAAGCGGATATTAAAAAAATTGCTTTAGGTGGTTTGTTACACGATGTGGGTAAAGCTAAAATTCCCACTGAGTTATTGAATAAAGAAGGCCGCTTAAGCGAAGAAGAATTTAACACAGTAAAGCACCATGCTGTGTATGGTCGAAACCTTTTAATGGCCATGCCGAAGAGAGATCATTTTGTTATTGATATTGCTCATAGTCACCATGAGCGAATAGATGGCCATGGTTATCCACGAAAATTAAACGGCAGCCAAATTCCTTATTTTGCCAAGGTTATCTCTATTGTAGATGCCTATGATGCCATAACCAGCACTCGCTGTTACGATAAAGGGCGTGCATCAATGGAAGCATTAGATATTATTTATAAAAGTAAAGGGCAGCAGTTTGATGCAGAATTGGCAGTAGAATTTATTAAATGTATTGGTATTTATCCGCCTGGGGCAATTGTTGAATTACAAACAGGTGAAGTTGGCATTGTAATAGCCACTGATGAAAAAAATAAATTAAAGCCTCGTGTTTTATTAGTGTTGGGTTGTGAAAAAGAAAAAATACAACAGAAAATTGTTAATTTGAATCTTAACGTAGAGAACGAGCAGGGCAATGTGCTTAAAATTAAACGAGAATTACTCAACGGATCTCATGGCGTGCGATTAGAAGAGTTCTTAAAGCGCGGCTTATTACTCGCTAAATAAAGAAAAACCTTAGACATAAATAAAGAATAACGAGATAAACATGATAGAAATCACTTCTCAGTGGTTATTAATCACGGCCGCGATCGCATTGCTAATTTCGTTATTCGAAGCTTGGTTAGCCACTTTAATTATTTATGGCAAAGTGGGTTTTCTTAAAAAAATATTTCCCGCTACGCACAACCTCATTCGTTCACACGTAGACTATACAATGATGACTGCGCTGGTGGGTTTTATTTACCTAGCGTTAGATCATCTTCAGATAGAACTGCCGAAAGCAATTATCGTTATCTTGTGTATTGGGGTTTTATACAACCCTTTTGGCTTTGTATTAAAAGCGATTAATCCAAAAGCGGGGAATAGCGACACCGTAATGGGGAGAATAATTGTATGTGCGGGTTTTTTACCGGCGACCATCGGTTTTGGTTATTCAATGATCGCTATTTTGAATGCGTTGATTTAATACAGAATGTATTAGGCATAAAAAAACGCCCTCTGAATATCAGTAGGGCGTTTTTTATTTGAATCAATAAATCAAACTAAAACACTTTAATCATTTTTAAATGACTAAAGCGCCTTAATCTTCTCTATCTGATCTTTCAGCTTAGTGATATCACGAGCAAACCCTGCGGCTTTCTCTTTTTCTTTCTCAATCACAGCCGGTGGCGCTTTATCAGTGAAACCTGGATTACCGAGTTTGTTATTCACACGCTCGATTTCTTTATCCAGTTTTTCTACCGACTTAATTAAACGCGCCACTTCTTGATCTTTATCGATAAAGCCAGCCATTGGGATAAGAACTTCCATATCACCAACTAATTGCGTTACTGACATTGGCTCTTCGTCGCCTTCGTTTAACCAGGTTAGGTTTTCTAACTGGGCTAGTTTTTTCAAGAAAGTTTGGTTTTCTTCAGCGCGACGGAAGTCGTCATCGCCGCCGTTCTTGAATAACAAATCAAGTGGCTTGCTGGGTGGAATGTTCTTCTCACCACGAATATTACGTACTGCGGTAATAACGTCTTGTAGCCATGTAATGTCGGCTTCTGCATCAGCATCACGGAACGCTTCTTGAGCAACTGGGTAAGGCGCTAGCATAATCGTCTCACCTTCTTTACCAGCAAGTACTTTAACTTGCTGCCAAATTTCTTCGGTGATAAACGGCATGAATGGGTGTGCTAAACGCATGGTCGCTTCTAGTACGCGAACCAAGGTGCCTAACGTACCGCGCTTAGCCTCGATGCTTGAGTTCTCGTCCCACAATACGGGCTTAGACAGTTCTAAGTACCAGCCACAGTATTCGTTCCAGATGAACTCATACAAGGCGTGTGCGGCTAAATCAAAACGATACTGGTCTAGGTGACGAGTTACTTCGGCTTCTACAAACTGTAGGCGTGAAATAATCCAGCGATCGGCTAATGACAATTCGACTTCTTCGCCACGCTCATCTGAAGAGACTCCGCAAGCGGCTTTCATGGCGTCGGTAATAATAATCTTGCTGCCGTTCTCAGCCGCCGCTTCTACCGCTTCTTCGCCGGCAACAGATAGCATCACATAGCGTGAAGCGTTCCAGATTTTATTACAGAAGTTACGGTAACCTTCTAGGCGCTTCATGTCCCAGCTGATGTCACGGCCAGTAGAAGCCAATGCCGTCAGGGTGAAGCGTAATGCGTCGGTGCCGTGAGCCGAAATGCCTTCTGGGAATTCTTTCTTAGTTCGCTTGCCAATTTTCTCAGCCAACTGTGGCTGCATCATATTGCCAGTACGTTTTTCTAATAACTCATCAAGGCCGATGCCATCGATCATGTCGATTGGGTCAAGTACGTTGCCTTTCGACTTCGACATTTTCGCGCCGGTTTCGTCACGGATTAAGCCAGTCACGTAAACGGTTTTAAATGGAACTTGTGGTTTACCCGGGTTTTCAGAATCAGGGCCCTCTTTGCAGAAGTGCATGGTCATCATGATCATGCGGGCAACCCAGAAGAAGATGATGTCGAAACCGGTAACCAATACATCACTCGGGTGGAAGTCGGCTAAACGCTTAGCCACTTCTGGGTCGTCTAGGTTTGGCCAGCCTAAAGTCGCGAACGTCCAAAGGGCGGAAGAGAACCAAGTATCTAGTACGTCGTTATCTTGAGAAAGGTTAACAGAAGCATCTAAATTGTATTTTTCGCGAACCATAGCTTCGTTTTGTGCAACGTACACCTTACCTTGCTCGTCGTACCAAGCTGGAATGCGGTGGCCCCACCAAAGCTGTCGAGAAATACACCAGTCTTGAATGTTGTTCATCCACGCGAAGTACATGTTTTCGTAGCTCTTAGGCACGAAATTAATGTCGCCATTTTCAACGGCTTCAATCGCAGGCTTCGCCATGGTCTTTGCGTCTACGTACCATTGGTCGGTCAGCATCGGCTCGATGACTACACCACCACGGTCGCCGTAAGGAATAACCATGTCGTTTTCTACGATTTCTACTAATAAGCCCGCCGCTTCAAAATCGGCAACGATTTCTTTACGCGCAGCGAAACGTTCTAGGCCACGGTATTTTTCTGGAATGAAGCCAGAGATTTCTTCGTTTACCGTGCCATCGAAGTTGAAGGTTTGGCCTTCTTCACGAATGTCGGCGTTGAACGTTAATACGTTGATCATTGGCAGTTCGTTGCGCTTGCCAACTTCGTAATCGTTAAAATCGTGAGCCGGGGTGATTTTCACACAACCCGTGCCTTTTTCCATATCGGCGTATTCGTCGGCGATAATCGGAATGCGACGGCCAACTAATGGCAGCATCACGTCTTTGCCCACAAGGTGCTGGTAGCGAGCATCTTCTGGGTTAACGGCGACACAAGTATCACCCAACATAGTTTCTGGGCGAGTCGTTGCTACAACGATGTAGTCTTTTTCATTACCTTCACTATCGGTGTAGGTAAGGCCATCAGCAAGCGGGTAGCGTAGGTGCCACATCTTGCCTTTCACGTCTTTGTTTTCAACTTCTAGATCTGAGATCGCAGTGTGTAGCTTAGGGTCCCAGTTAACTAGGCGCTTGCCACGGTAGATAAGGTCGTCTTCGTAAAGTTTAACGAATACTTCTTCAACCGCTTTGTAGAAACCTGGGTCCATGGTGAAACGTTCAGTTTCCCAATCAACCGAGTTGCCTAGGCGACGCATCTGGCTAGTAATCGTGCCGCCAGACTCTTCTTTCCATTCCCAAATCTTTTTGGTGAACTCTTCGCGGCCCAGTTCGTGACGATCTGGCTGGCCTTCTTGGGCTAGCTTACGCTCAACAACCATTTGCGTGGCGATACCGGCGTGGTCGGTACCCACTTGCCATAAGGCTTTTTTTCCTTGCATGCGTTTGTAGCGGGTAAGAGCATCCTGAATGGTATGCTGAAACGCATGGCCCATGTGCAATGAACCTGTGACATTCGGTGGTGGGATCATGATGGAGTAACCTTCGCCATCTAGTCCGTCTTGGTAAGGTTTAAAGTAGCCTTTTTCTTCCCACGTTTTGTACCATTCTTGTTCAAGTGCCTGAGGCTGATAGGTCTTTTCCATAGTCTTTCTTCGGAATGCTCTTTAGATAATTTGGAATAATGCTAAATGGCGGGAATTATAGCGGAATGAGGGCGAAATGGGCAGAGCTGGAATGATGAAAAAGCCGGTCAATGAGCACAACCTAGCAACAAAAGAACTTATCGTTAGGATAAGTTCTTTTCGTTGTACTTTTGCTAGTTGGGTGCCGATAATCCGCTTTTAGCAATTTGTACCGTTAGAGGCATATTATGTTTGCGCTACCCCAAAGGATTTTTACCCGAGTTTTACTGAGTTTTGCGGTACTGTCTTATATGAGCGTGATTCTTAGTTTTGTGGTTAGTAATCATTCTTTAGCAGAAGATTCGCCAATGAGTCGCCAGCAACAATGTGCGCAATACGGTGTTTTTCAGGACCCTAGTGGTAACTGGCTGGATTGTGAAATCACGCAAGCAGAAGAAAGCTATCAAGAAGAAAGCTATCAAGAAGAAAGCTATCAAGAAGAAGGCTATCAAGAAAATGTTTATATTGAAGATACATACGTTGAAGAGCCTTATCAGGAAGAGCCTTATCAGGAAGATACATATCAGGAAGAAGTGTATTCAGAAGAAGCGTATATCGATTAATTAGATAACCAACTGACTCTAGATTAAAAAAATTAGATTAAAAAAATTAGATTGAAGAAATACTGAAGGCAAACATTTAACTAATGACATTAGAAGCAATTTTTAACATAGATCCCTACAATTGGGATTCTATTCTCACCGCTATTTTTTGTGGCGCTATCATTGGTCTAGAAAGGCAGTTAAGGGGCAAACCGGTAGGTATTCGTACATCGTCATTGATTGTTTTGGGTACTTACTTATTTTTAGCCACTGCGTTTATGCTAGAAGGCGATATTGTTGATCCTTCTCGTGTTGTTGGCCAAGTGATTACCGGTATTGGTTTTTTAGGTGCAGGGGTGATGCTGGCAAAAGATGGTGCGGTAGTGGGGGTAACCTCAGCAGCGACCATTTGGGTATTGGCAGCAGTGGGAGTGATGATCTCAACCGATAACAACCTCAATGCAATCCGAATATCTGTGCTGGTAGTGATGATTTTATACGGTGTGGATATGTTAGAAAATCACACCAAAGCGTTTAGTAATGGTGTTCATAACCGGGTCAGAAATCGCCGCCGATCAAAGCAAACAAACGGTGAATAACTAAAACATAGCAGCACAAATTAAGAGGCAAGCACGCTCAACAGAGGAACTTGCTTCTTAATGCATCTCGCTAAATAAGCTGTTGAAGCCGCTACTCTTCGCGTTCAAAAAAGGCGCGCAGTTCTGCTTGGCGTTTTTTAATTATTGCTTTGTCAGAAACAGATGCTTTCTCAGCCAGTTTCGTCATAATAAATCCTGATCCCATCATTTCTTTCATCATCTGCTTTTGAGCGTCTGGAATATCAGGGTTATTCATCATGGCATCATATTGTGCTTTAGCGGCGTCGATCTGAGCTTTATTAGCATCTATCTCTAATGCTAACCAAGAGAACGTGATGCGCTGTGAAACTTCACCCCATTGCTCTGCACTTGTAAAACCTAAAGACTGTACCTTTGCGTTTAATTCTTTGTACAAACCTGATTTTTTAAGGGCACCAATGGTTTCTTTAAAAATGACTTCTGGGTCTTCGGTATTGCTAATGTGAGACGATAATTCATCTTCGTGAGTATCTAACCACGGTTGCAGGGTTGGCATGGCTTTTAACCATAAAGAGACATCGCTATTAGTTAAATCTGCTGCCAGGGCTTGAAACGAAAATAGCGTGGTAAAAATTAGGGTAAAAAGGTATTTCATAATCGACCTATATTGATCTATATACGGAGAATGTTTGATTACTCTATAGGGTAATTCTTACTGAAACAAGCCAGCACAATCAGCAAAATGATTAAAATAAGCGAATAGCTGGTTCGCTACCGTCAAATTCAGGTAGTAGCCAAATTTGTTCAAAAGGATTGTTTAGAGCAGCTGCGCTTTGGGCATGAAAAAAAGGAATACAGCGCTCAAAATCATTGGCTTTCCAAAGTGGACTAGCGTTTCTAATGACTAGCCATACACGAGTTGAGGTATATGTTTTCTCACACTTGCTGGCTAAAATTCTGGTGAGTGCTGTAACTAAACGCTCAGCCCGGTCCATACTCATCAATTCAAGCAAGTAGTTTAACAAAGACTGTTCTTTTGCCGTAGGCTGCACCCTAATGGCAGAGTCCAATATTTGTCCTTGTGAGGTCTTTTCAAACTGCTCAATAATCTCATGGGTTAAGATTTTTGCTTCACTGGCACTGGCATATAAATGGGCGATTTCTAAATCTAACGGTTTGCCATTTAAATGACAGGATATATCGGGTCGAGAAGGCTCGTTGTGCCAAATATTACGCATGGGGGTATCGTACATTTGTTCGTACAAACGTAAAAAGTGTTTCGCCGCATCACGCTCTAGCTGTCGTTTAAGCGTTTCTGAGCGGTTTAGCGGCTTGCCGTCATCGTAGTGGCGAATATCTGAAGTCATGCCTATATCATGGCACAAAACCGTTAACCGCCGATATTAAAAATACTCTGGTTATTTTTCTTATTGCTATCTTTCTTAAAGGTAAGCTGATAATGTAGCTAGGTTGGCTTAGGAACAAAGCCTTACAATTTATAGAATGTTATCTAAGCACAATTCGTAGTCGTAATTTAAAACCCCTCTCGTTGTTATTAGTATATTCCCCCAGCGTTAACTTTTAGTTCGAATTTATCTTATTGATAATCGAGATCTTCACGCTAGTTTCATTAGAATCAATCTTTTAAAACCAAAGCTATTAAACAAATAGCTTTTAAAGATTCACTCTTCCAGAAATTTTGCAGATCGTTCTTTTGAAGGCCGTGATTTTGAAGGTCATTATTGTAAAGATAAAATTTTTTGTAAGTACAAAAATAATAAAGTGATGCGATTTTTAAAAAGAGTAAATTTTTATTTTAAACGCAACTAGTAGTAAAAAAATTAGCAATTCAAAAAACAATCAGCAAAACAATACTAACCAGTATACAAATCCTATTCCTAGCCGAGAATTCATTATGAATCTTTTGGCTAAAAGTAAGTGCACTTTAAATCGTGAAAAAATTGCTGATGCCCTGGATTTGAACAGTGCAGAAGATAAAGAAGCCTTAAGACGACGTCTTAGAGCCATGGAACGTGATGGCCAGGTAAGTTTTAACAAATACAAGGGCTATGCCCTAATCGACCAAGAATCCATGGTAACGGGCAGCATTAGTTTGCACCCAGATGGCTTTGCGTTTTTATCTTACAGCGCCACCGAGAAAGATTTATTTCTTCCGGCGAACCAAGTCGCTCACGTTTTTGATGGCGATATTGTACAAGTATTAATGTCACCCTCTGAAGCAGGTCAGCGATCGTTTAATAAACTGATCAAAGTATTAGAACGCAAAACTACTCACGTAGTAGGTGAGTTAAAGCGCAAAGGCAGTGACTACTACCTAGTGCCAGATTGCAGCAAAATATCGCATAAAATCAATGTTGATTCACGCCAGCTAATGGATGCCAAAGTGGGTCAGTATGTGAGTGCTGAAATTCTAGAGTACCCTGGTTATAAGAAAGGCTTTCAGCAAACAACCTTAGTACAAGTAACCGAAGTATTAGGTAATCCTCAAGACCCAGGCATGGAAATTAAAGTGGCCTTACATCGCCACGGTATTTTAGATGGTTGGACCGATGAAGAATTCGACCTTGCTGAAAGTTATGGTGATGACGTTGCCGCAAAAGATAAACTAGGCCGTGTTGATTATCGTCACCTATCCTTCATGACCATTGATGGTTCTGACGCAAAAGATTTTGATGATGCCGTTTATTGCGAACGCATTAACTCTGCTTCTGGTTCACAAGAGTGGCGCTTAATGGTCGCTATTGCCGACGTATCACATTACGTGCGCCCAGATGACGCCCTAGACATAGAAGCGCAAAACCGCGCGACCTCGATTTATTTCCCCGGTTATGTCGTTCCTATGTTGCCTGAAACCTTATCGAATGGCTTATGTTCATTAAATCCAAACGTAGATCGCTTAGCGATGGTTTGTGATATGACCATTAATGCCAAAGGCATTGTGACGTCTTCAGAGTTTAGTGAAGCGGTGATTCACTCACACGCACGCTTAACCTACGACGAAGCCAATGCCGTTGCCGTAAATGGTAAGTCGAAAGTGACGAAGAAATTAGCGGAAACGAATCCGGCTATTATTCCTCACATTAAAAACTTACACACCCTGTATAACGTATTAATACCGGCACGCAGTAAGCGTGGCGCGATTGATTTTGAAACTCAAGAATTAAAATTCAATCTTAGCAAAGACAAAAAAATAGCCAGCATGTCACCGGTTATTCGTAACGATGCACATAAAATGATTGAAGAATTTATGTTGTGTGCCAACGTGGCGACCGCTAACTTTTTGCAAGCGAAAAAGGTTCCCTCTTTGTATCGTTCGCACGAAGGGCCAACCGATAAGAAACTAACTTTGTTACGTGCGTTCTTATCCGACAAGGGTTTAACGTTAGGCGGTGGTGATAAACCCACGTCGCAGCATTACAACCAGTTGCTGGATAAAGTTCAAGAGCGTGGTGACGCCAGTATTATTCGCACCATGTTATTGCGCTCACAAAGCCAAGCTCAGTATTCGCCGAAAAACGACGGTCACTTTGGTTTAGCCTACGACGCTTATGCGCACTTTACCTCACCGATTCGTCGCTACCCTGATTTATTAGCGCATCGCGCGATTCGTGCAAAAATCGGCGGCAGTAAAAAATCACTGTTTCAACGCTTAAAAAGCCGCATTGTCGATAGCAGCGTGAATGAAGTCTATCCATACGATGCTAAAGAAATGGACGAGCTGGGCACGCATTGTTCAAACCAATCTCGCCAAGCGGATGAAGTAAGCCGT
This sequence comes from uncultured Thalassolituus sp., assembly GCA_913061435.1. Lineage (GTDB taxonomy): Bacteria > Pseudomonadota > Gammaproteobacteria > Pseudomonadales > Oceanobacteraceae > Oleispira. The sequence continues at coordinate 73,663 of CAJXUK010000012.1, forward strand.
GAAGTTGAAAGCTGGTTGAAATGTCAGTACATGCAAAAATTCAGCGGCCAAACGTTTAACGCAACGATTTCGGGTGTAACCAGTTTTGGCATGTTCGTAGAATTGGATGATAACGGTGTAGAAGGGTTAATTCATAACTCTAATATTACCGAAGCAGACAAAGAGTATGCGTTAGGTGATGCCGTTTCTGTTGTATTGAATAAAATCGATATGAAGCAGCGTAAAATTGATTTCCTAATCGAAACAGTTCCCACAGTCACTCATTAATTAAGTGACGCATTAATTAAGTGACGCATTAATTAAGTGACGCATTAATTAAGTGACGCATTAATTAAGTGACGTATTAATTAAGTGACGCATTAATTCAGGCTTAGAGACAAAAAAGAGGCCAGATCTAGGGTTTTACTGTAAAAGTAAAACACCTAGCTGGCCGAAATAACCGTGATTAGCTTGATGAGAGAGATCTCGTACACAACGCCGTGAAGAATTGCTCCGAGACGTTGATTCACCCACCACTCCCATAGCGACTGAATCAACATCCTTCAAGTTGCCACCTAAACCTTACCTCGCTGTTAACTTTGGCTGCTCTTTAAGAGCGGGTTTTGATGTCATCCCGTTGGAATGAGTTAATAATAACGATTCTCATTAGCATTGCAATACCTAAATGAGAATAATTCTTAAATTAATGATTATTTCTTATCTTTTCTCTATCCTTCTATCCCTCTTTTATTTCTAGGGTATTTCCTGCGAGGCACTCTAGCCATTGTTTGGAATGTAGACCATAAATTGAATAACCCCGTTTTTAGAAACGGCTTCGGTATAACCCTTGTGAGATTCAATAATCGACTTAACAATAGAAAGCCCTAAACCAGCGCCATCACTATTTC
>CAJXUK010000013.1 GCA_913061435.1 uncultured Thalassolituus sp.
CGCCTAAGCAAGAAGCGCCTAAGCAAGAAGCGCCTAAGCAAGAAGCGCCTAAGCAAGAAGCGCCTAAGCAGGAAGCTCCTAAGCAGGAAGCGCCTAAGCAGGAAGCTCCTAAGCAGGAAGAAGGAGATTCGGCCAAGCCTGAAAATCGCCGTCGCCGTCGTCCTGTTCGCGCCCTAAACGACCCTCGCTTAGCGCGTAAAAAAGCCGAAGCAGAAGCCGAGAATAACAAGCCTACTGAATTGTAGGCTTTTATTCCCAGCTCATAAAAAAAGGCCATCAATTTAATTGATGGCCTTTTTTTGTTTGTAACCTGAGTCAATAAAACAGACTAAGCAGGCATTGATAATTCACTCGGCGATACAATCACACCGTTATTATCAGCATAAACGTATTCACCAGGATTAAATACCACACCGCCAAATTTAACCGGCACATCAACATCACCCAAGCCGCGCTTATCGGTTTTCAATGGATTAGTGCCTAGCGCCTGTACACCCAAGTCGGTTTGCATTATTACATCCACATCGCGAATACAGCCATAAATAATCAAACCTTCCCAACCGTTAGCAACTGCCTTGTCTGCTAACATATCACCCAACAAGGCATGGCGCATAGAACCGCCACCGTCAACCACCATCACTTTACCTTTACCATCGGTATCCACTAATTCTTTAACTTTAGAATTATCTTCATGGCATTTAACTGTAACAATTTGGCCACCAAAATTGTCTCTACCACCAAAGTTATTAAACATAGGCTCTACCACTTGCACTAAATCTGGGTATTCATCACATAAATCGGGGGTAATGTACTGTGTCATCTTTGACTCCTATCTACTTTTCAAATATAAACTAAAAAAAATGCACTAATGCTGTCTGCTAGCAAGCTGAGGCTTAATACCTGCCAACCAAGCGGTTAGCTTTGGCCACACTTCTCGCGCCGCGTGTTTGCTTACAATCATATCCACATGACCATAATCACGACTATAACCTTCTTCTGCAGCTAGTAACTTAAAGGTTTTTTGCTGAGACCCACAATGATCATAAAAAATACGACAATATTTAGCAGGGTCAGATTGATCGTTCTTCCCTACCATTGTTAAAACAGGCAACTTAACTTGCTGCCAACGACTCAACAACGAAACTTTACTGTTACTGAAACGCCACTCCTTAAACAGACCAAACCAATTTAAATATTCTTTAGCCAAGCCTGCTGGTTCATTCTCTGGCCCTATTTTTAATTTACGACCGTCCATCTCAGGGCGCAATGTAAACCAGAGTTTGCCCAAAGACGAAACGAGCGGAATATTAAGAAACCATAACCGACGCACCACCTGCGAACCTAACAAAGCAATACCAGCAACATCTTCTTCGGGTAAAGATCCCGCGGCAATCGCAGAAGAAATCAACACGCCACCTAAAGAATGACCAACCCACAAAGGCTTTAATCCAGTCTTTTCGATTACAAAATCGTTAATCGCCGGCACATCTGACAAGCTATAGCGTTCTAGCGAATTGTCTCTGTAACTTTCATTACGAGGCGACAAGCCGTGCCCTCTCATTTCCATTAACCAGACATCAAATCCTGATTCAACAAGATGACGAGCAAAACCCACACCTTTGGCCGACAACCAAAATCGACGATTTGTAAAACTGCCATGAACCAACACAACAGGCTGCTTGTCTTGATTAGACTGCCCATAAAACCCAATGTGACTCAATGCAACCTGCACACTGGGATCTGCATCGCGGCCATGCTTAAGCAAGTAAACGTCGTCGGTTAAATCACCCACCACGTCTGCTCGCATTAAAGTAACCGGAAAATACTTGCTGCTGCTTTTCATTAATTTGCTTTGTCCGCCAAAAAGAACCAAGTATCCAATACAGAGTCAGGATTCAAAGAAACACTATCAATTCCCTGAACCATCAACCACTTGGCAAAGTCTGGATAATCAGACGGCCCCTGACCACAAATACCAATATATTTATTGGCTTTCTTACAAGCCTCAATGGTTTGCTGCAGCAAAATCTTAATCGCCTCATTACGCTCATCAAACAAATGCGCGATAATGCCCGAATCACGGTCCAAGCCCAAAGTTAGCTGAGTTAAATCGTTAGAACCCACAGAAAAACCATCAAAATGCTCTAAGAACTGCTCGGCTAAAATCGCATTGGCGGGCAGTTCGCACATCATGATCAAGCGTAAGCCGTTCTCACCGCGTACCAAGCCGTTTTCGGCAAGTAACTCAACAACCTGACGTGCCTCATCAACCGTACGCACAAACGGCACCATGATTTCTACGTTAGTAAAGCCCATCTCGTCACGCACTTTTTTCATTGCACGACACTCTAGCTCAAAACAATCGCGGAATTGATCAGAAATATAACGTGATGCCCCACGAAAACCCAGCATTGGATTTTCTTCTTCTGGCTCGTACAAACGCCCGCCAATTAAGTTGGCGTATTCGTTCGACTTAAAATCCGACAAACGCACAATTACTTTTTTACCACTAAAGGCAGCAGCCAGCGTAGAAATACCCTCTACTAATTTATCAACATAAAAGTCTACTGGGCTGGCATAACCGGAAATACGACGTTCAACAGTAAATTTCACTTCTTCTGGCAAGCTATTAAAATTCAACAACGCTTTAGGATGCACACCGATCATGCGGTTAATAATGAATTCTAAGCGCGCTAAGCCAACACCGGCATTCGGTAACGATTGAAAATCAAACGCACGGTCTGGATTACCAATGTTCATCATGATATTAAAATCAAGATCTGGCATAGACTCAACACTGTTGGTTTTAATATCGAAAGATAAACCACCCTCATAAACAAAACCGGTATCGCCCTCTGCACAAGATACCGTCACTTCTTGTCCATCCTTCAATACAGACGTTGCATCTTCACAGCCAACAATGGCCGGAATACCTAGCTCACGAGCAATAATGGCAGCATGACAGGTACGTCCACCGCGATTGGTGATAATAGCTGCAGAGCGCTTCATAACCGGCTCCCAATCGGGGTCAGTCATATCCGCTACTAGCACATCACCCGGCTGCACTTGATCCATATCGTCGATATCATTGATAACACGAACCTTACCCTTACCAATACGATGACCAATACTGCGGCCTTCAACCAGCACATTGCCAGTTTCTTTTAATAAATAACGCTCCATTACGTTCTTATCGGTACGGCTTTTAACGGTTTCAGGGCGCGCCTGAACAATGTACATTTTACCGTCATCGGCATCTTTCGCCCACTCGATATCCATTGGACGCTTATAATGCTGTTCAATGATCATGGCTTGCTTAGCCAGCTCGGTCACCTCAACATCAGTAACAGAAAACAAACGACGCTGTTCACGGTCAACACGCTGGGTAATTACCGATTTACCCGCAACGCCTTCGTCGCCATAAACCATCTTTAATGCTTTAGCACCCAAGTTACGGCGTAAAATAGCAGGGCGACCTGCCGCTAACGTTGCCTTGTGCACATAAAATTCATCGGGGTTAACCGCACCTTGCACAATGGTTTCACCCAAACCATAAGAGGCTGTAATAAATACCACATCTTCAAAGCCCGATTCGGTATCCATGGTAAACATCACACCAGAAGAAGCCGATTCACTGCGCACCATGCGCTGAATACCCGCCGACAACGCCACCTGATTGTGCTCAAAACCATGGTGCACACGGTAAGAAATAGCGCGATCGTTAAACAAAGAAGCAAACACCTCTTTCATTGCATCAAACACTGCATCAATGCCAATAATATTCAAAAATGTTTCTTGCTGGCCCGCAAACGAAGCATCGGGTAAATCCTCAGCAGTCGCCGACGAACGTACCGCAACCGCCAACTGCTCGTTACCTTGTTGTAATTCTTTAAAACAAGTGCGCACATCGTTTTCTAAATCTTCTGGAAAAGGCGCATCAATAATCCACTGACGAATATCACTACCCGCACTCGCCAGTGCTTTAACATCTTCTACATCCAAATCAGCCAAACGCTGATCAATTTTTTCGGCAAGACCTTGGTACGATAAAAACTTAACATAAGCATCTGCAGTGGTCGCAAAACCGTTGGGAACCATCACATCTAAAGCAGTTAGATTACTGATCATTTCTCCCAACGATGCATTCTTACCGCCTACTTTATCCACATCATTAATCGATACCTGATCAAACCAAAGCGTATTCTGTGTCAAAGCCCTTCTCCTATGATAAATACTGACATATATTAGCTGGCAACTAATATAATCGCGCAGACAACATTTTACCACCAAGAAGGGCTTATGAAACGTTACGCATTCTTTATTTCCGACGGTACTGGCATAACAGCAGAAACTTTAGGCAACAGTTTACTCTCTCAGTTTGAAAGCATTGATTTTGAACGCGTCACCTTCCCCTACATAGACAGTGAAGAAAAAGCCGAAGCCGTAGTCGAAGAAATTAACAAAGCACAAATAGAGAGCGGACAAACCGCGATTGTGATTGATACCGTGGTCGACAAAAATATTCGTAAAGTCATCGACCAAGCAAACGCTTTTAAAGTGGACATCTTTGCTACGTTTTTAAAACCACTCGAAAGAGAACTCGGTGAAAAATCCTCCTACACCGTTGGCAAATCTCATCAAAGCGCACTCAGCGATAGTTACATAGCCCGAATGGATGCAATCAACTATGCACTCGATAACGACGATGGCGCGAGAACGCGCTATTACGATGAAGCCGATATTATTTTAGTTGGTGTATCACGCAGTGGTAAAACCCCAAGCTGCCTTTACATGGCCATGCAATTTGGCATTAAAGCAGCCAACTACCCGCTGACCGAAGACGATATGGAAGAACTCACCCTGCCCGATTGCTTAAAAGACCGTAAAGAAAAATTGTTTGGCTTAACTATTGATCCCGATCGCCTATCAGCCATTCGTAACGAACGTCGCGCCAATAGCCGCTACGCCTCGCTAAAACAGTGCTATCACGAAGTGGATGAAGTCGAAATGCTGTTTGAACGCAACAACATTCCCTACCTCACCACCACCGACGCGTCGGTCGAAGAGATTTCAACGCGCATCATGGCGGCAGCTAAATTGCAGCGACGTTTAAATTAGTTAGCAAAGATAGGTGTTAATAAGGTGTGCGACTTTTTTGGGTCGCACATACACCAAGCTGTGATCGGCATTGTCTAGAGATTCTATATGCCAATTTGGCTGATAGTGTTGAATATTTTGTTGAGCCAACATCAAACCCTCTCTCGACAGACCACCAATAATACCTACCCCCGGCGGCACTACCGCCAACAACTGCTCTAAACTGCGCTCATTCAGAGATTTTGCATAATAAGAGACCGCCAATAATGCGTTTGCAAAACCATGAGGCCTAACCTGCAAGCGCTGCACTGCCAAAGCATCAGTTTTTTCGTGACCCTTACGATGGGGCGACACCAGATCAAGAAATTCGATAAAATGCCGACTATCCGCAGGATCCGCTTTAATGTTATTAGCAATGGGCGTAAAAGTTTCACGAAATGCCAAAGCAGAACGCAAAGACTGATCACTGAATAATGCGGGTTCAATCAAACACAAGCGGCCAACTGACATATTTGCAGGACAAGAAGCAACACGCTCACAAATCTCGCGATTCAATTCAAGCGCTACTAAGCCGCCCAAAGAATACCCCGCTAAATCAAACGATTGCCAATTATGATGGCGCAACAAAGAAAATAACGACTGCATCATGTCGTTAATGGTAAAAGAGAAGGTATCGGTTGGCTCAAAAAAGCTATTGCCCATACCCAGTAAATCTGGAATTAAAATCTCATCCCAGTGCTCTAGGTAATTAGCAATAAAAGTCCAAGTAAGCTCACCCGCAACCCCAGCGCCGTGCAATAACAGAATGCGGCGCTTATGGTGTTTAGGTTTAATGACGTTTGAATCACTGTCAGAAGATGATCTGTGCTTAGTAAAAATACTGTAGGCAAGTGTTACCTCGCCTAACTGCAATGTTAACCGCTGCTTATTCACGAAATTATTACTCACACCCAAGCTATTAAAAAAGGCCTAGAGTGTATCCCGTATCAACGACACTGTATAATTGGTTTTTGCTTGCCCCGCTGCGCTTTTCACAAACACAATCAAATGTTTAATCTCTGGATCGGTCACTTCTAGCATAACTTTTTTAAACGCAAGGTCTTTCCAGGTCTCGCCAACATAAGCGCCTTTAATGCCATCAGCTAAATAAATGGGCTTAAAATCTGCCGACAAGGCAATTAATTCAAACTCACTGTCTTCGCCAATTTTATACGCTTTTAACAACCACAATTCGCGCTCGTTTAGCTTAGGCAACGAAAAATACGCCGCATCCACATCACCAGTTTGAGTTTTAAACGGTTTATTTGCTGGGCCAACTTTAAAACTGGCCGAACCCAAGGCTAAAGCTTGAGCGGTAAAATGATCGGCATAAGACTCACAACACACCCCTTCGGTGATAAAACTCGGCAAGCGAAACGGCGGTGCAAATGCTGCGTCGTATACCACTTCGGCAGCGCTAAACTCAATCATGACATCGGGTTTTACATCACTACGAATAATGCCCTCGGCATCGGTCCAAGTATAAAAGGGTTTTTCACTGTTGGGTTTGTCTTTTAAAGACTGTTGATAGTCTTCTTCGCTGGGGAAGTTTTCGGGATTAAAATTTTTACTGGCTTCAGTATCAGGCTGATTAGGCGCTTCACTGTCGGAGGTAATCAAGGTATTGCGCATATTGCCCTGGGCATCAACCCAGGTGTAATACTTTTGCTCTGCCGCCACGGGCAGAGCAAATACAACCAAGATCAAGAGCACAGACCGCAAGGCCATCAATGTTTGCCCTAAAACTTGGTACGATAAGTAATACCGAAAGCACCTATAGTCAATTTGGTTTTCACATCCAAACCGGGATATGGGTTGGTTACGGTACATGTTAAGCAGTTCCTGTTGAGTGAGTTACTAGAATTCGAGTAAGGCCCACCATTATCTGTTTCAGTTTGTGGGTCAGCTAAAATTTCTTCCTTAGACTGCATAAAAGCCAACGAGAAATCAACTACCGTATCTTTATCCCATTGATACCCCATACCCATAGAATACATCGGCATGTAACCCAACGGCGCTTGCACACTGCGTGCATCTTCTGGAATAGAAGAGGCACGTGGCTCATAACCTGCACGCAACTGCACGCGCGAGTTCAAATCGTACTGAAAACCAAACGATGGGCTCCAAACACTCTTAAAACCTAACGGTTGATTTAACGAGCGGTCAGTTACCAAACCAGGACCAAGAATTTTAGCCGAACTCAAAAAGCTTACTGGGCGATCAAATTCAAGCATGATCGCATCCCACTTATCAAAATCGGTCCAGCCTAGATCGAAGTTAAACTGAAAATCTTCAAAAAATCTTAACTTAATACCTGTTTGTAAACGCTGTGGAAACACCTGCTCGGTAGACACCAAACCCGTTTCTTTACGCTGACCGTTAGGTAGCTGGAAAATCGCACCACCAATGGCACCAAAAATAGTTGACTGCAACTTACGGAAAAACCCGGCAAATTCTTCGGTATATTCTAACTCGTAAGTCCCTTTCAAATGAGCCGTTGCTTCACTTTGATAAGTCGCCCCCCAAGCAAACCACTCCGTTGGCTCCCATAAAAAACCAATATTAAACGAAGGTGATAGTGTTTCTTGAGTCTCTAAACTCAAAGTACCTACATCATCATAAGGACCAATATCCCCACCACACAAGGCAACTAAAGGCACCAATGGATCATTACCGGTTGGGTTACCATCATCGTCAAAACAACCAAACGCATCTTGTAACTGCTCGGCTACACCAATCAAAATGTTCGGAGCACGCAAATCTTGCTCTAGCGCCAATACGTGGCTACTAAAAATAAAACTCGCACCGACCGAAAACTCATCGTTGACCTGATAGCCAAACGAAGGTGATAAATAACTCAAACGCTGCATCACCACTTTTTTAGCCTGATAACGACCTGGATCATCATCATCTTTAGCGAAACCACCGGCGAGTGGAATATAAACAGCATTAGCAAAAGTGAAACGCGAACCTTCGGGTTTAATCGATAAACCAGCCCCTGGCGCTTGCATCAAAGGCAAATGATTAAGTGGAATAATACCAATGCCTGGGGCAAAAATAGCGGCACCCGCAGAACCTTTCTCACCCGCTACTGGGTCTTTACTAATGTCTAAAAGCTGACCGTCGCCTTCGTAGCCTTCGGGTAAATCAAACTCAGTTTCTACACTCAAATAAATATTTTGCACAGAAAACTGAACTTGACGCCCCTCAAGCTTGGTTAAGCCTGCAGGGTTAAAATGGATATCCATAATGCCCACCGGATCTGCGGTTACCGCATTACCCATAGACATCGCCTTGGTATCTAAAAATAAGTTTGTCGCTAACTGCGCCTGCGTACTTCCCGCCGCCAATCCTAAAGACAGCAGCGCAAGTCGTCTCATCATCGCAATATTCATGAATCTCTCCTATATAGCCTTTATTGCGATACTTATAAACTAGGCTTTACGCCTTCGATGTCGATAGGCATAGAAAAGCCAACAATAAAGTCTGGAGCCGATTCTGTCATACCAAAACCAATATTAACGTTGGTAATTGTTTTAGGTGATAAGCGCACACCTAAGGCAAAGTTCATAATGCCTGTTACTTGGCTACCCACTGTGCTGTTAATGGTATCGCGGCCACGCTGAAGTACGAATTTAGTTTCATCGTTGTAAGATGCCTGAAATGACACACTCAACGACACATCATAAGAAAGAGAGTAAGCAAAACCCATAGAGCCCGAAATAGAACTACCCGGATGAACTTCTTTTAAGATAGTGCCATCACGTACTTGGTTTAAATCAGTTTCTGGGATGTTGTAAGCATAAGTACCCGAACCAAATAACACCACTGGGTCCAATACTTTAGAAACACTGGCACCACCACTTAGGCTGTAATAACCCGAACCACTGGCCAAATGTTTATTAGGATCAACTTCGTAAGGACTGTCACCGGTTTTAAGCTTTAACGAACCAAACAAGGTTTTACTAATCGTACCCGGCACAATACCCCATGGCTGCCAACGCACCGTACCGCTTAAATCACCTACCGAATAGTTGGTAATGTCAGCTTCGGTATCAAACTTGGCAACAAGCGGCAAACGGCCACCAATGGTCACGTTGTCGAATAAACCGTAATCTAAACTAAACGAGTTAGTAAAGGTATGCGACGCCGCTGGCGATACATCGGCACTCAAAATATTTGAATCACCTGTAGGTTGGCCTTCAGCATCGATCACAGGCGCAATAATCAAGCTTAAACGCTGATCACCATAGTAACTGTAATCAAAACTGTAGTTTAAACCTATACCGCCACGCTTAAGCAAAGAGTAGCTGTTTTCAGCTGCTTCAAATACTTCTTCAAGTGCCTTTTGCGTATCAGCATCAGAGTCTTGCTTGGTTAAAGCGTCACGCGCATCTGAAACATCATCGGCGTGAACCAAAGAAGTCCCTGTTGCACTAAGAGCGATCAATAATAACGATGAATGCAGCTTAATCCCCATTGGATTCCCTATCTTTTTAAGTTCTTATTTTAATTTTTTTTAATCTAGTTACGCTTGTAACGTAAATTCTTCTCGATGCGGTCAATACCTTGTTGATACAAACCATCGGCACCACCCCAATAAATCGAATTGTATTTAGACTTATCATCAAAATCATACTGCTTGATGCCAGTTTCATAATAACGCTCGCCTTCATCATTCAACAAAGCATCGCCGTTAGCACCACGGGCAAAATCTAATTCAAAGAAAGCGTTGTTATTTAAAGCGGCAATTTTGTTTTCAAAGTTACCATCTATTGGCATAGCGAAATGCGGAAATTCTTTAAACGTATTTTCAGCGATAATGTAATCCGACACATAGCGTAAATCTTGTTCTCGCAACTCCAAACCATTGGCTGGTTTGTGGCCGTTCGGGAACACAATAAACAATACGTTATTATCCCAAATCTCTAAAAAACGGTGCATAGTAAAGCTGATATTACCCAATGCTGGGTCAGCTACAAATACACGGCCATCGTAAACTGCACGAATAACCACAAAGTGTTTAAAACCAGCGTATTCAATTGGTGCAATGGCTGGGTGATCGAGCTCTTCTAAGTCAGATGCTTCTGCCTTAAACCCACCCGACGGGTGACCCAATGCAGTTACCAAGCGCTTCATATCTAACAGCGAGAAACCACGACGCTGTACAATACGTTCTGTTTCACCAAAGCGTAATAAGCCTTCCATCACTTGGCGTTCTTGGAAGTTACGACCTAAGTAGAAATCGAGTACGGTAGTTAATGCTGCAGAACCGCAGCTGTAATCGTATGCTTGGCGCACAACATTAGTAAAACGCTGCACGGCTAATGGCTCCACATTCACAACAACATCTTGCTGCGCTGGCTCGGTATTAGCGACACGATAAATTAAATCTCCGTCTTTACGATCTGGCACAATAGCCAATTCGTTAACGATAGAGAATGCAATGATTGAACCCAATAAAATGATTAGCACAATAGTTGGCTGAAGCCCCTCCTGGATTATTATTATTTGTAGTTCCAGATATGTAAGTCCATGTTACAGAAGTTTACTTAAAAGACCACAATTTATTAGCAAAAAAACAGCACTTTTTGCGATTTTTTAAAACGCTCGTACTAAGTTGCCACAATGGTCAAATATCAAAACCATACAGAGTAATGCAAACACAAATAACAGGCATAAAAAAACCCGCCGAAGCGGGTTTCTTTTACAGCTTTAATCGTTTATTTAACAATCAACAAGTGATTATTAAAAATTGATTAGTGACCGTAGATGCGCTGAGTCATACCAGCAAGGTTGATATTGCTAACTTTAACAGTACCAATTGAAGGAGTATCACCAAGCTGAATACCGCCAATTTCTAGAGTACCAGCTAAATTACCCATAGAGATGTAAACACCACCACCTTGAGCCTTAGTTCCACCCTGAGCCCAGATAGTCTGAGTCATAGAAACTTTATTACCTTCAGCATTCGTACCAGTACCACTACCATCATCACCGTAGAACTTGATGTTATTCAACTTAACTGCAGAGCCGTTAGCATAAGCATTAGCCACCGGGCCAGCGCCGAATTTTGCATCCGCCTGAGCTTGAGTATAACCAAATGCGCCTACATTAAGATCAGTGATTTCAAATTGCACAGCAGCCTTAATTGCTAAAGAACCATTAGCTGCACTTGAAGCAGTATCAACACCGTTATCAAATGATTGAGTGATGCCATAGGCAGCAGCATTAGCAGGGTTCGCAAGGTTAACCAAAGTAGTCGTAGTCTGACCCAAGCTTAAGTCTAAGCTAATATCGTTAACAACTTCAGTGATATGACCACCGCTAGCGGCATCACTCTTAAGCGCCAATGCACTCGTACCAGAGTTTGCGCCAGCTACGTTACCAAGAGAAATATTCATACTAGTAACTGGTGAAATACCTAAAACCAAAGAGCCATCTTCAACAACATCAATTGTTTGCGTGATGTCAGTTTCAGAAATCTTGATATTTTGCAAAAGCACAGAACCTTGATCGATATATTCAACTTCACCGATACTAATACCAGTAGCCCCCATGTCGATCTCAATCGTCACACCAGCCTGACCAGTCGTATTACCCATTAAAGAGTCGTCCATTGGCGTAAGGTCAGCTTGAGCTGCGAAAGGGGCTGCTGCGATTGCAGATACTAAAGCGATTTTTTGAAAAGTTTTCATATGAGTGCACACTCCGTTATTTATGATTTCACGGTAGTTTCTCTACCTTATTCTCTACAGAGAGTCTGTAAAAAGAACGAATCATAATTATTCATTTTTATTGTTATAACCCATCCAAATCACTAATGTGTTCGGATGATGCACAAAAGATATTATGTGCAACTTGGTTTGTCTATAGGTTTTTCAACATTAATCCAATAAATTTTGTAAACTACAGACACTTACCAACAAGTGTCTTATAACTAACTCTATATCTCCGATATAACAGTTAAAGTTCAGTTTTTTGTAAGTTTTTCTAACGTGGTTAACTTTAATCTTTATTACTTATCTGTTGAAATTTGCCTTATATGAATTCTAAAAACGATTATTCGACACTTATTTTTTCCAAAAAGCTGCCTTTATCTGAAAAAGTTAAAAGATTAATTCAATTAACTGAGTATTTAGCGGCTGCTAGTTTAAATGATAAGCACGCTTCAAATTTACAGAACCTGCACTCTGAGTTTGAATCTAAACTTGAGTTTTTTAAGCCCTGTCTGTTATTAAGTAAATGTGAGTCAGATGTCGGGCGACAGTATAGTTACTTACTGGCAAACCCAACGCAATCTTCTCTTAAAGATAAGTCGTCTTTTAAAAAAGCCCTTAATAAAGCATCTTTAGTCGTAGGCGAGCTGCCGATTCATGTTCAACACATCCCTTTACATTCTGGCTGGCTTGGCTATTACGCTTATCCGAATGACTCAATCGTCTCTGAATTTTATTACTACCCTTGGGCTATTTGCCTGGATCACATAACTGGAGATTTTCATTTATTGGGCAAACCCAATACTGATGCAATACAAGTCTTCGAACTATTGAAACAAGATCTAATAGGTTCTTTAGAAGGTGATACAGAAGCCACTGACTTAAAAGCAGACAGACTCAAGACAGATAGACTCAAGACAGACAGATTTAAATCAAGCAAGTTCAGTCCAGCTTGGACGCAAAAACAATACAGCCAAGCTTTCTACAAGATTCAAGACTACTTAAAAGCCGGCGACTGTTACCAAGTCAATTTAACCCAACCTCACAAGGCTTCTTACACGGGTTCTGCTTTGGAAACGCTCGCCCCACTCTATTCTGCTTTAAACCCAAGCTACAGTTGTTACTTTGAAGGCCGTGATTGTGAATTGGTTAGCGTCAGCCCAGAGCGTTTTATCAGCATAGATGCCAATGGCCGCTTAGAAGCCAAACCCATCAAAGGCACTATTAAAAGAAGCACCGACCCAGTACAAGATCAGCTTTATATAGACGAACTAAAAAACAGCGCCAAAAATCAGGCTGAAAATTTGATGATCGTCGATTTATTACGCAACGATTTAAGCATGTCGGCGCAGCCGAATAGCGTAAAAGTTGAAAAACTGTTTGAGTTAGAAACACATCCTAACGTTCATCATTTAGTGAGTACTATTAGTGCGCAGCTGAAATCTGATTTAACCCCAGCCGAGGCGATTGCCAATGCCTTCCCTGGTGGCTCGATCACTGGCGCACCAAAAAAACGCGCTATGGAAATTATTGACGAGCTAGAAGCCCAACCAAGATCGCTCTATTGCGGCAGCTTTGGCTATTATTCCGATACAGGCAATGTGGATTTTAATATATTAATTCGCAGCGTGGAGTTTCGTAATGGCGAAATGACCTGCTGGGGCGGCGGTGGCATTACAGTAGATTCTGATTGCGAAGAAGAATATGAAGAGAGTTTGACGAAAGTTCGCAAGATAATGGATGTTGTTGAAGCGATTTGATGTAGGTCGTACTTCAGTGCGACAAGAGCGTCGGGCTAAACCCCGACCTACAATCATAAAGCGTTCTAAAGCGTTAACTCACGGTTTGATGCTTTCAGGAATTCTTTTTTAAGATCTTCATATTCGTGAACTGCTGGGAACTGTGGAAATTCTTCAATCACGTTCTTAGGAGCTTTAAATAAAATACCCGCATCAGCTTCAGCCAACATAGTTGTATCGTTGTACGAATCCCCTGCTGCGATTGTGCGGTAGTAAATCGTTTGCAAAGCACGAATAGATTGGCGTTTAGGATCAGCTTGGCGCAGGTGATAGTTAACCACTCGGCCTTCTTCGTCTGTTTCTAAACGGTGACAGAACAAGGTTGGGAATCCTAACTGACGCATTAGCGGCTGAGAGAACTCATAAAAAGTGTCTGACAGGATGATTACCTGAAAACGTTCACGCAACCAATTAACAAACTCAACCGCGCCGTCTAAAGGTTTAAGCGTTGCGATAACTTCTTGAATGTCTTGTAGCTTGAATCCGTGCTCATCCAAAATGCGTAAGCGCTGTTTCATTAATACGTCGTAATCGGGAATGTCACGGGTGGTGGCTTTTAATTCTTCTATGCCTGTTTTATTGGCAAATTCGATCCAAATTTCTGGAATCA
Source organism: uncultured Thalassolituus sp. (assembly GCA_913061435.1). GTDB lineage: Bacteria > Pseudomonadota > Gammaproteobacteria > Pseudomonadales > Oceanobacteraceae > Oleispira. Next base: position 14,265 of record CAJXUK010000013.1, read on the forward strand.
ATACGCCTTCTAGATCTAAGCAAGCTACTTCCACAGGATTCTCCACTTTTAATGGTTGTTATTAATTTAATAAAACTGTTTTAACAAAAGATTGTACTCTAACAGCAAACAACCGAAAAACAACCGAAAAACAACCGCTTAGTCTTCACTTTTTACTCGTGCTGCGCTGTTCGAGCTGTATTTTTTATTATATAAATATCAGCTTTAATTATTTTAAAGCATATAACGATTCATGCTAATCTGGTTTTTATAATTTTTGAACGATAAACCGTTAACTTGCTTGTTGTAATTCGTTATAACCGCACCGTGAAAGAGATTGTTAAATGTCAGACTCCCCTGCAAACCTTATTGATGTAGCAAAAATCAACCAAGATTTTGCCGATAAGCGCCCTAAAGAATTAATTAAACATGCCATTGAAACCCACGGAAAGATTGCAGTGAGTTTTAGTGGTGCCGAAGACGTTATCTTGGTCGACATGGCTACTAAGATAGACCCTAACGTGCAAGTATTTTGCTTAGATACTGGGCGCTTGCATGCTCAGACCTATCAATTTATAGAGAAAGTCCGCTCGCATTACAACATTCAAATAGAGTTAATGTCGCCAGAACAGGCCGCATTAGAAGCCTTTACTAAAGAGAAGGGCTTATACAGTTTTTACCAAGACGGCCATAAAGAATGCTGTGGTGTGCGTAAAATTGCACCTCTTAAACGCAAACTAACCACCCTAGATGCTTGGATTACTGGCCAACGTAAAGATCAAAGCCCAGGCACCCGCACTGAGATTGACTTGTGTGAAGTGGATAATTTTCCTGGTGCGGGTGAGGTATTGTATAAGTACAATCCTTTGGCTAACTGGACGTCGGCGCAAGTTTGGGAATACATCAAAATATTCGATGTACCGTTTAATGAATTACATAACCAAGGATATGTCAGTATTGGTTGTGAGCCTTGTACGCGCCCTGTTTTGCCGAATCAGCATGAGCGCGAAGGTCGTTGGTGGTGGGAAGGTGGTGAACACAAAGAGTGTGGCTTGCATGCCAGTAATATCATAGGCAAGGGCTAAATGCACAAAGTAGGTTGCCCTTTAGGGCAACAATCTGTCGGGCTAAACCCCGGCCTACTTTTTTAACGCAATCTTCAACATTGCCGGCTCTAATGAACGGGTAATTCCATATCAGCAAACAATTCATCCATCTCTTGCTTGCTTTGGCATTTTGTTGCTTTATCTACCATGGTTTTGCTCAAATGCGGTGCAAAACGCTCAATAAAGTCGTACATGTAACCGCGTAAAAATGTGCCTTTACGGAAACCAATCTGGGTAACACTGGAGCCAAACAAATGGCTGGCATCGATTGCTACCAAATCACTGTCTAGGTGTTTGTCAATTGCCATTGTTGCGACAATGCCAATACCAACACCTAAGCGCACATAGGTTTTAATCACATCGGCGTCAGCTGCGGTGAACACAACCTTTGGGGTTAAGTTTTTACTTTGAAACGCATCATCTAACTTAGAACGGCCAGTAAAACCAAACACGTATGTTACTAAAGGATAAGCAGCAACGTCTTCTAGAGTAGGTTTAGGATTATTTGCCAGCGGATGATCCTTAGGAACCAATATGCTGCGATTCCATTTATAACAAGGCATCATAATGAGGTCACCAAACGACTGCATGGCCTCTGTCGCTATGGCAAAATCAACACTGCCATTGGCGGCCATTTCTGCAATTTGCATCGGCGTACCCTGATTCATGTGCAAGGATACATCGGGAAACTTACTCATAAAGCTTTCAATCACGTTAGGCAATGCATAGCGAGCCTGTGTGTGAGTCGTGGCCAGCGACAAACTGCCTTTGGTTTCGTCGCTAAATTCTTGCGCGACTTGTTTGATATTTTCTACTTTACGTAAAATTTCACCAGCAACACTTAAAATCGCCTCACCCGCTGGGGTGATGCGGGTGAGATGTTTGCCACTGCGCGCAAATATTTCTACTCCTAGCTCATCCTCTAACAGTCTGATTTGCTTACTGATACCAGGTTGAGATGTGTAGAGCACCTGAGCGGTCGCGGAAACGTTTAAATCGTTGTGGGCGACTTCCCAAATGTAGCGCAATTGCTGCAATTTCATATTTTCTCCGTTACTCAACCTACAAAATGGTTATAAAAATATAAATAAATATTCCTTTCCAGAATAGCTGGAAACCTATAGTTTACCAACCTTCTTATCTTAAAGACGTACTATTAGTACTTTAGACCATATTCATGGATATTTTATTATATATATTAGCAGGTGCCGGTGTCGGCTTTATTGTAGGCATCACCGGTATTGGTGGCGGTGCTTTAATGACCCCGCTGCTGTTGTTATTTGGCTTTCCTCCCCACATTGCCGTTGGTACAGATTTATTATATGCGGCAATTACCAAAGCCAGTGGCGTTATCAGTCATCACAAGCAAAAACACGTTGAATGGAAGTTGGTAAAACTATTGGCTATGGGTAGTTTGCCAGCGGCCTTATTTACCGGTTACTTTTTACAAAATATCTTTGAAGACTCCGACAGCTATGCCGCTTTAATTAAAAATAGCTTAGGCATTATGTTGCTGTTAACTGCTTTTGTAGTGATTTTTAGAAAACAACTACAACGCATTACCCTAAGAAGCAAAAGCCCGGCTAGCCAAGGTACTCGCGATATTGTCACGGTGATTATGGGTTCTGTGCTGGGGGTTTTAGTTACACTTACCTCTGTCGGTGCTGGAGCTATTGGCACGGCGATATTAATGCTCCTTTACCCTGCTTTGCGCTCTGCTAATGTGGTCGGCACAGATATCGCTCACGCGGTACCGCTGACTTTGTGTGCAGGCATTATCCATTTATTTTTAGGAAATGTTGATTTTGGTTTGCTGTTTGCCCTACTTGTTGGCTCTATTCCTGCAATTCAACTAGGAAGCAAGGTATCGCATCACCTGCCAGAGTCTGTATTAAAACCCTTATTGGCAGGTATTTTGTTTTTCTTAGGCGCCAAGTACGCATTTTTTAGTTAGCCCAATAACGCTCAGTTAGCACTTAATTAGAGCATACGTCTTAAATGTTCGTTGCGATTACTGTCTAGTTGGCTCTTGACTCGGGTTAGAGGCACAACATGAACCGGCACCGGACTACGATGCAGGACTCTTGTTACCACCGATCCTAAGCCTGTTAGCATTTGTCCATGCTCGCTGTGCGAACCCATTACAATTAAATCAATGTCTTGGTCGTCTACATATTGCAGTATGGATTCGGCGGCCAGCCCTCTTACAACACTTACTTCGCCCAAAAACAATTCGTCATCCCCTGAACTGAATTCGGAAATCATGGTTTCTGAGATACGTGTTTGTATGGTTTTTACAACTTCTTGCACACCTTGCTTACGCAGGTGCTCTAGGTCTTCTGCGGGTAAAAAGATATCCAATACCGATTCTGCAAACACGCCCATAGGTTCTATTACATGTACTATATCGACTTGGGCATTAAATTGACGGGCTAATTCTAGGGCATGACACAAAACAAAAGGCCCAAGAACACCGAGATCGGTTGCGAATACTATTTTTTTAATCATTTACTAGCCTACTTTCCATCACAACGATTTTTACTACTGCTTTCTGCTGCGGCACTGTTGCGTTATCAGTATCTTTTACAGCTTACAATCTGAGCATAGCAGCTGAATTTGGATGCGTTCGGCTGAATTGAACAAAAAACCATAGAAAACGTGTCCATACCTGCAATGTTTTGTCATAATCGAATTATAATTTACTGATTTATAACAAGCAGTTACGAATTGACTTAGGTTACTCTTTAAACTGTTACTTTATTAACCGTTATTTGAATTAACCAATACTATAAATAAAAAAGCACCCATTAAAGGAATTGAAATGACTGATAACCGTGTTGAGGACCTCAACATCAACTCGATAGAAACGCTCATAACTCCAGACCAACTAAAAGCACAATTGCCATTAACCACAGACGTAGTGGAGAGCATTCGCAATGGTCGCCAAGCTGTGCGTGATATTTTAGATCGTAAAGATCATCGTATTTTTTTGGTCGTTGGTCCCTGCTCTATTCACGACGTTGATGCCGCTAAAGACTATGCTGAGCGTTTGAAAAAACTAGCCGAAGAAGTTCAAGATACCTTGTGCATCGTGATGCGCGTGTATTTTGAAAAGCCCCGCACCACTGTCGGCTGGAAAGGTTTAATTAACGACCCTTACTTAAACGATTCGTTTAAAATTGAAGACGGTTTGAAAATCTCGCGTCAACTACTAATTGACCTTGCAGCATCGGGCTTACCGCTTTCAACCGAAGCTCTAGACCCGATTTCGCCTCAATATATGCAAGACCTTATTTCTTGGTCGGCAATTGGTGCGCGTACTACCGAATCGCAAACACACCGTGAGATGGCCTCTGGCTTATCCTCTGCGGTCGGTTTTAAAAACGGCACCGACGGTAATTTAACCGTGGCTACCAATGCGTTAAAATCCGTTGCCAACCCTCATCGCTTTTTGGGCATTAACCAGACCGGCCAAGTTGCGATTGTTGAAACTAAAGGTAACCAGTACGGCCACATTGTATTGCGTGGCGGCGGCGGTAAGCCGAACTATGATTCGGTTAACATTGCGCAGTGTGAGCAAGCACTTGAGAAATCGGGCTTGGTTAAAAATATCATGGTTGATTGCTCTCATGAAAACTCGAACAAAGATGCGGCCATCCAACCTTTAGTAATGGAAAATGTAACCAACCAGATTCTAGAAGGTAATAAGTCTATTATTGGTTTAATGATTGAATCAAATATCGAATTTGGTCGCCAAGACATTTGTGAAAACCTTGCTGATATGAAATACGGTCAATCAGTGACCGATGCTTGCATTAGCTGGAAAACAACCGAAGACTCTATTCGTGACATGCACGCCAAATTGAAAGACGTGCTACCTAAGCGTTAGCCGCATAAAAAAGCCGAGCATAAAAAAGCCGAGCATAAAAAAGCCGAAGTAGACGCTTCGGCTTTTTTGTTCTCGTAACAACAACATTCTAGCTGTAAATATTATTTAAAGTAGGCGTTGTCTGTTACCGAGTGATCGGTTTCATCCAGCACACCTTTTAATTCTGGTATTTTAGCTAATAAGGTCGATTCCACGCCGTCTTTTAATGTCATTTCTACGGCACTGCAACCCTGGCAACCACCACCAAAACGCAAAATAGCGACCAATTCATCAGTAATTTCTACCAAGCTGACTTCGCCACCGTGAGAAGCAAGCCCAGGATTAATTTCGGTATATAACAAATAGTTAACGCGTTCATCTATTGGACTGTCGGCATTCACTTTAGGCATTTTTGCGTTTGGTGCTTTTATGGTCAGCTGACCACCCATGCGATCTTTGGCAAAGTCGATAATCGCTTCTTCTAAGTAAGCAATACTGGTGACGTCTACGTATACACGCAGTTTTTCCATTGCTTGTAATTCGTCGGTTGGGTTAATTTCATCTGGGCGACAATAAGCCAAGCACGTCTCGGCGTATTTGGTGCCTGGCTGAGTAATAAAGATACGAACCGCCATACCTTCTACATTTTGCTTCTCTAATAGTTCAGCTAAATATTCTTCAGCGGAGGGAGTGATCTCTATGTACTGCGTCATTTTGGTTACCTTAATAAAGCTTTATTTGCGCATTGTATCCTTTTTATTTTACAACGCACGGTATTTCAAACGCAATAGTTGACTTTTTTACTCGGGTTTAGGGTTTTGACTAATATTTCAGCCATAGTTAAGGCGACAAACTAAGACAAGCGTAAGCTCATCTGTTAGAATCGCGACAAAATTTTGTTTGAAATATCAGTGGTAGAGAGCAAATGGATCGTCAACAACGTTTAGAAATATTGCACAGTACTTTGAAGACTCGCACGCTTATCTTAGATGGCGGCATGGGCACCTTGATCCAAGCGCATCAGCTGGATGAAGCAGATTATCGCGGTGACCGCTTCTCTGATTTAGAACAAGACATTAAAGGGAATAACGATTTACTGGTGTTAACTCAACCGGAAATCATTAAAGGTATTCACCGCGCATACTTACAGGCTGGTGCCGATATTATTGAGACCAACACGTTTAACTCTACCCGTGTGTCTCAAGGCGATTATGATTTGGAATTCTTAGTTCCAGAAATGAACGAAACCGCGGCTAAAATTGCTCGAGAAGTATGCGACGAAGTCGAAGCGGCTACCGGGGTTGTGCGTTTTGTTGCCGGAGTATTAGGCCCTACCAGTAAAACGGCGTCTATTTCTCCGGATGTTAACGATCCAAGTTTTCGAAATATCACTTTTGACGCATTGGTGTCTGAATATACAGAAGCAACTCACGCCTTAATTAAAGGCGGTGCTGATATTATTTTGATCGAAACTGTGTTTGATACATTAAACGCTAAAGCAGCGATTTATGCGGTTCAAGAAGTATTCGAAGAACTGGGTTTTGAATTGCCCATCATGATCTCCGGTACCATTACCGATGCCAGTGGTCGTACGCTTTCTGGCCAAACCGCCGAGGCCTTTTTGAACTCGGTTGTGCATGCTAAACCCTTGTCGATCGGTTTTAACTGTGCTTTAGGTGCAGAAGAGCTACGTCCTCACATTCAAGAGTTAGCCGCTAAAACCAGCTGCTATGTCTCTGCTCACCCGAATGCCGGTTTGCCAAACGAATTTGGCGAATACGATGAAACCCCAGAGCAAACCGCTGCGATTGTTGGCGAATTTGCTGAAAGTGGCTTTTTGAACATTATTGGTGGTTGTTGTGGTACCACCCCAGAGCACATTGCTGCGATTGCCGAACAAGTGCACAAGCACCCTACTCGTCAGATTCCAGATGTTGAAGTGGCGTGTCGGTTATCGGGCTTAGAGCCGTTTACCATTGCCAAAGATTCGTTATTTGTCAACGTAGGCGAACGCAGTAACGTTACCGGTTCGGCGCGCTTTAAACGTTTAATTAAAGAAGACAAGTTTGAAGAAGCCCTCGACGTTGCTCGCGAACAGGTTGAAAACGGCGCTCAGGTTATTGATATCAACATGGACGAAGGCATGTTGGAATCAGAAGAAGCTATGGTGCGTTATCTGAATTTAATTGCCGGTGAACCTGATATTTCACGGGTGCCGATCATGGTGGATTCCTCTAAATGGGAGATCATTGAATCGGGCTTAAAGTGCATTCAAGGCAAAGCGATTGTTAACTCGATCAGTTTAAAAGAAGGCAAAGAAGAGTTTGTTGAGCGTGCCAAGTTGTGTATGCGCTATGGCGCGGCCGTTGTGGTGATGGCGTTTGATGAAAAAGGCCAAGCGGATACTGAAGCGCGTAAAAACGAAATTTGTGCTGAATCTTATCGCATTCTCGTCGACGAAGTGGGTTTTTTACCTCAAGACATTATATTCGACCCTAACGTTTTTGCGGTAGCCACGGGTATTGAAGAACACAATAATTATGCGGTTGATTTTATTGAATCGTGTAAATTTATTAAAGAAAACCTACCCCACGCTATGATTTCTGGCGGGGTAAGTAACGTATCCTTCTCGTTCCGTGGTAACGAACCGGTACGTGAAGCAATCCACTCGGTTTTCTTGTATCACGCCATTAAAAACGGCATGACCATGGGGATTGTTAATGCGGGTCAGCTAGCCGTTTATGATGACTTACCGGCTGAACTTAAAGAACGCGTTGAAGACGTTATTCTGAACCGTCGTGAAGACGGTACCGATCGTTTATTGGAAATCGCTGAAAAATACCGTGGCGATGGCAGTGTTCAAGAAGTAGAAACTCAAGAATGGCGCAACTTGCCAGTTACAGAACGTTTAAGCCATGCACTGGTTAAAGGTGTTAACACCTTTGTTGACGAAGATACCGAAGAAGCTCGTCATTTATTTGCTCGCCCTATTGAGGTGATTGAAGGCCCCTTGATGGATGGCATGAACGTAGTCGGCGACTTGTTTGGTGCCGGTAAGATGTTTTTGCCGCAAGTAGTAAAAAGCGCCCGCGTGATGAAGCAAGCAGTGGCGTACTTACTGCCTTTTATTGAAGCAGAAAAAGATGGCAAATCAGAAACCCAAGGCAAGGTTCTAATGGCCACAGTGAAAGGCGATGTTCACGATATTGGCAAAAACATTGTTGGCGTAGTGCTGCAGTGTAATAACTTTGAAGTTGTTGACCTTGGGGTTATGGTGCCTGCGGATAAGATTTTGAAAACCGCCATCGAAGAAAATTGCGATGTGATTGGTTTGTCGGGGTTAATTACGCCATCGTTAGATGAAATGGTGCACGTCGCCAAAGAAATGCAGCGCTTGGATTTCCATTTGCCCTTGCTAATTGGCGGCGCAACCACATCTAAAGCACACACAGCCGTTAAGATTGACCCTCAATATCACAACGATGTGGTGACGTATGTCGCTGATGCATCTCGCGCTGTGGGTGTGGTGCAAAAACTGGTTAATCCAGAATTGAAAAAAACATTCCGCGAAGAAACACTCGCCGAATATGAAAAAGTGCGTTTACGTAACGCTAATCGCAAAAGTAAACCACTATTACCCTACGCAGAAGCGTGCAAACGCGCTCCTCAAATTACCTTTGGCGATTACACGCCACCAAAACCTAATAAACTAGGCGTTACCGTTTATGATGACTTTCCACTTGAATCTTTGGTGGAATATATCGACTGGACACCTTTCTTTATGTCTTGGGAATTGGCCGGTAAATACCCACGCATTTTAACCGACGAAGTGGTTGGTGAAGCAGCTACGGCACTATTTAAAGATGCTCAAGAAATGCTACAACGAATCATTAAAGATAAGTTGTTTACCGCGAAAGGCGTTGTGGGTATCTGGCCTGCAAACCGTAAAGGTGCCGACGACATTGAAATTTATGCCGACGAAAGCCGTACTGAAGTGTTAGAAACCCTGCATCAACTGCGCCAGCAAACCGATAAACCAGCGGGTCAACCTAATTTTTCTTTGGCTGATTTTATTGCCCCAAAAGCGGGCGACTCGTCTGATGGCAAAGACGATTACATGGGCGCTTTTGCGGTTACCTCGGGTATTGAAGCTGAACATTTGGCCGAAGAGTATAAAAAAGACAACGATGACTACAACAACATTTTGATGAAGGCTTTAGCCGACCGTTTGGCAGAAGCCTTTGCCGAGTGCATGCACGTCATTGTTCGAAATGAAACTTGGGGCTACGTTAACGATAAAGATTTAACCAACGAAGACCTGATCAAAGAACGTTATCAAGGTATTCGCCCCGCTCCTGGCTACCCTGCTTGCCCAGACCATACCGAAAAAGCAGCACTGTTCCGTTTGCTTAATCCTGAAGAAAACGCCGGTTTAGTATTAACCGAGAACTTTGCCATGTACCCTTCCGCTGCGGTTAGCGGCTGGTATTTCTCACACCCAGAGTCGAAATATTTTGGCTTAGGTAAGATTGATAAAGACCAGGTTGAAGACATCTCGGCTCGTAAAGGTGAAGAAGTGCATGTCATGGAACGCTGGTTGGCTCCTAATCTTAACTATTAATCTGTTTTAATCGGTTGCTACCATTAATACTTTTTCTCTTGCATTAGGGCGAGCGCTTAACATACCAAGCGCTCGCCTTTCGCGTATTTTAACCATCAGTATTCCTATTATATTGGGCATGCTATCGCAAAGTATTATGAACTTAGTCGACGCTGCTATGGTAGGTCACCTAGGTTCACAAGCTTTAGCGGGAGTAGGCATTGGTAGTTATGCGGCATTTTTAACCGTGTCTTTAGTGATGGGGCTATCTGCTGCGGTACAGACGCTGGTGGCTAGAAAAATGGGGGCTAAGCAATACGACCAAGCCGGTAAACCATTAATGGCAGGATTATTAATGGGCGCTTTAGCCTCTGTACCCATTACGGCTTTGTTTTTGTTGTTTAGCCACGACATCATGGCGCTGTTCAGCTCTGACCAAGCAGTATTAGACATTGCAGAACCTTACTTTGACTGGCGTACTTATGCCATTATTGCAGTGGCCTTTAATTTTTGTTTTCGCGGCTACTGGGCTGGTATAGGCGAAACCAAAGCCTATTTAAAAGTACTGCTGTGGATGCATATTGCTAATGTGGTTTTAAGCTACATGTTCATCTTTGGTATGCCGCTGCTATTTATCCCAGCCTACGGCGCAGTAGGTTCTGGCATAGGAACTTGCTTAGCGTTATTTTTTGGTACCTTGCTGTATCTAATAATGACATTAAGAAAAGCCAATGATCATGGTTTTAGCTTACATATTCCGAGTAAAACAACCTTTGCTAGCTTAGCGCGCTTAGCCATTCCTAATTCGCTGCAACAAGGTTTTTTCTCTTTAGGTATCAGTGTTTTGTTTATGATCATTGGCCTAATAGGCAGTGATGAACAAGCCATTGGTCATATATTAATTAATATCGCTCTCTTATTGATTTTGCCTTCGGTGGGTTTAGGCATAGCTGCTACCAGCTTAGTTAGCCATTCATTAGGTGCCAACAACCCAGAAGATGCTTACCGCTGGGGTTGGGATGTGGTGCGTTTAGCGATATTTTTAATGGTTTTGTGTGGCTTGCCTATATCCTTGTTTGCCGATTCGATTTTGCGTTTATTTACTAACGACGAGCATTTAATTGCATTAGGCACCCTACCTCTTCAAATTACGGGGATCAGCATTATGTTTGAAGTCACCGCCATGGTGCTAACGCAAGCTCTATTAGGCGCTGGTGCCAGTCGCAAAGTATTGGCGATCAACTTGGTTATGCAATGGTGCTTTTTGCTGCCTTTGGCGTATTTAGTTGGCCCGATATTAGGCTTTGGTTTATTGGGTATTTGGTGTATTCAAAGTGCTCAACGTATCAGTTCTTCTGCTTTGTACGCAGCGCTTTGGCGTCGCCGCAGTTGGACTGACGAAAAATTTTAAATCGAAAACAGCATAAAGTCAGGAACAGTATGAAATCGGCTTATTCTTCTTTACCCTCGGTTATTGCGCATCGTGGCAGTAGTGGTATAGCACCCGAGAACACGTTATCCAGCTTACACCTTGCCGGCCAGCAAGGTGCCAAATGGGTTGAGATTGATGTTCTTTTAAGCGCCGAAGGCATTCCGGTTATCTTTCACGATGACTATTTATCGCGTACCACCAACGGTAATGGTTTAATTCATAAAACCTTTCTACGTGATTTAAAAAAACTGGATGCTGGTTCCTGGAAAGCCGCTAATTTTCAGCAAGAAAGAATACCCACGTTATTAGAAGCCATAGTAGTCATCGCAGAATATGGCATGGGGCTTAATCTTGAGTTAAAACCCTGTGAAGGTTTAGAAGAAGAAACCGTTGCGGCGAGCATTGCTGTGTTAAAAAAACACTGGCCACCTCATCTGCCTTTATTACTGAGCAGCTTTAGTTACTACGCTTTAATAAGCGCTAAAAAACTGTGGCCAGAGATTTCTCGGGGTTATAACGTATCGGCTATTCCTGGTACTTGGCAAGAGCGCATGGCACAGCTTGACTGCGGTGGTTTGCATATTAATCAATCGTTTTTTAATATCGAACAAGTCTCCGCAGTTAAAGCAGCCGGCTATAAGGTGCTTGCCTTTACTGTTAACGATAAAGAAATTGCACAAAATCTGTTATCACAAGGAGTCGATGCGATTTTTACCGATTATCCGACTCTATTGATGGATTAAGTTGTTACAGTATTAATTAATCGAATCCTGATTAACTACCCGTGTGTATTCAAAATAGTTATTACCATATAGATAAATAGTAGTTTTTTGCATAACAAATCTTTGGTACATTGCGACCATTAAATTCTATGGCTTAATAATTCGGAAAGCTATGTACGTATACGACGATTACGATCAACGCATCATTAATGAGCGTGTGACACAGTTTCAAGACCAAATGAATCGCTACTTGGACGGTAAAATTCCTGAAGAGGAGTTTCTTCCTTTGCGTTTACAAAACGGCATTTACATTCAACGCTATGCACCTATGCTGCGTGTTGCCGTGCCTTATGGCATGCTTAATAGTCAACAACTTCGTGCACTGGCTGAAGTAGCACGTGACTATGACCGTGGTTATGCGCATGTAAGTACGCGCCAAAACTTTCAATTTAATTGGCCAAAGCTGGAAGAGTGCCCAGAAATTTTAGCCAAATTAGCCCAAGTTCAGATGCACGCGGTTCAGACCAGCGGTAACTGTATCCGTAATACCACTACCGACGAATACGCTGGCGTAGTTGCTGAAGAGTTGGTTGACCCACGCCCTTATTGCGAAGTTATTCGCCAGTGGTCAACGTTTCACCCCGAGTTTGCTTTTTTACCGCGTAAATTCAAAATTGCAGTCAATGCAGTACCTGATGCAGACCGTGCAGCAACGCGCATGCACGATGTGAGTGTGCAAATTGTGCGCAACGAGGCTGGTGAGTTAGGCTATCGTGTGTTTGCTGGTGGCGGCCTAGGTCGTACACCTATTTTGTCATCTGTTGTACGGGAGTTTTTGCCAGAGAAAGATTTATTAACCTATCTCGACGCTATTATCCGTGTTTACAACCAATTTGGTCGTCGTGACAATAAATACAAAGCGCGTATCAAGATTTTAGTGAAAGCTTTAGGCGTAGAGCGCTTTAGTGAAATGGTTGAAGCCGAATGGGCCCACCTTAAAGATGGCGAAGGCAAATTAACGCAAGCAGAGCTTGATCGCCTTAAATCTTTTTTTACAGAGCCTGAATATAAAACACTGGCCGCAAACCCAACTAGCTATAGCGACGCTTTAGCTAACGACACTGCTTTTGCACGCTGGGTAGAACGTAACGTTCGCACCCATAAAAAAGCAGGTTATGCAATTGCTACCTTTGCCTTGAAACAAAAAGGCACTGCACCGGGGGATATTACCGATCGCCAGCTATTTGCTATTGCCGACTTAGCCGATAAGTACAGTTTTGGCGAAGCCCGCACAACACACCAGCAAAACATTGTTTTAGCCGACATTGAGCAAGAAAAATTATACGATCTTTGGAAAGAAGCGAAAGCTCTTGGACTTGCCACACCCACCTTGGGCTTATTAACCGATATGATTTGCTGCCCAGGCGGTGACTTCTGCGCACTGGCTAACGCAAAATCATTGCCCGTTGCTGAAGCACTTCAAAATGCTTTTGATGATCTGGATTATTTACACGATTTGGGTGAGATTGATCTTAACATCTCGGGCTGCATGAATGCTTGTGGCCACCACCATATTGGTAACATCGGCATTTTGGGTGTTGATAAAAAAGGCGAAGAATTTTATCAGGTGTCGTTAGGCGGCGCCTCTGGTGAAGACGCTTCTGTTGGTAAAATCTTAGGACCTTCATTTGCTCGTGATCGCATGGTTGATATCGTGCGCATTATTTTAGATGTGTATGTGGCTGAACGTATTGAAGGCGAGAGTTTTATTGAAACATTCCGTCGCGTTGGCATGGCTCCTTTTAAAACGGCTGCTTACCCAGCACCCGCTACTGCATAAGTTAGAGATTAGGAATCACTGATGACACAGATTATTTTAGACAAACAAATCGCTCAAGATGATTGGGTTTTAGTAGCAGACGATGCCACCCTTTCTGGCAATAAAGAAGTTATTAACTTTAGCCGCTGGAACAGCGCTGTCGATACTGATAAAGCTGATCTTATTGCTAAGCGTGACGCTGGAACATTGGGTATTCAGTTAAACGCCGGAGATACCGCTGATTTATTAGCACAAGACAGCCAAGGATTTGCACTGATCAATGTGGATTTTCCTAAGTTTGCCGATGGTCGTGGTTACTCAGCGGCGCGTTTATTACGCGAACGCTATGGCTTTAGTGGCCAATTACGCGCTGTTGGTGATGTTTTATTTGATCAATTGTTCTTTATGATGCGCTGTGGCTTTAACGCCATGGCAATGCGTGAAGATCAAGACCTTGAGCTTGCGGTTAAGGGATTTGAAACTTTTTCTGCGCCGTATCAAGGTGACGTTAATGATGCTCGCCCTCTATTCCGCCGACGTGGATAAGCAATAGCAAACTGCATTAAAGATAAAAAAAGCCACTTCATCATCGTGAAGTGGCTTTTTTATTTAAGCACAATAAAGCGATTATTCTTGGTCTAGAACCAACAAATAACGCCCCTGCCCTTTACCAGCAAGTACATCTGCCAATACCGCCGAGAGCTCACTGCGGCCAATGGTTTCAGTAAAATCTACCAAGTTGGGCAATTGCCAATGATCAGCGATTTTTTTTACCAACAGCTGCTTATCTGTTTGTGCTATTTCTACCGAATCCACTCCTAATAAGTCAACACCGCGTAAAATGAATGGGAATACACTGGCACTAAAATCGGCTCCGGCAACCATTCCACAGGTTGTTAATGCGCCACCGTATTGCAATTGCGGCAATACCGCAGCAATCATGTCGCCGCCACAGGTATCAATACCCGCTTGATATAAAGGCCGTGTCATCGGTTTTTTTGCCATTGGTAATAATTCATCGCGACTAATAACTTCACTAGCCCCTAAGTTTATCAACCAGTCGTGAGCCGCGGCTTTACCGGTAACAGCGACCACTGAAAAGCCCAATTTAGCCAATAGAGCGACTGCGACCGAACCCACACCGCCCGTTGCACCCGTTACGATCACTTTGCCGCCGTCAGGTTTTATCTCAGCCTTTAGCAGCTTTTGTACTGATAAAGCGGCTGTAAAACCAGCTGTACCCCAGCGCATTGAATCGGCTAGAGATAATTGCTCTGGCTTGGTTAGCACCCAAGCTGCAGGAACACGAATAAAATCAGCATAGCCGCCGCAGGTATTCATTCCCAAGTCATAACCAAAAACAATGACTTCTTGGCCTTCTGAAAACATCCCAGAAGCGTCGCTAATGACAGTTCCTGCGGCATCAATGCCAGGCGTGTGCGGAAAGCTGCGTGTTACTCCACGGTTGCCAGAGGCGCTCAGAGCGTCTTTGTAATTAACCGATGAGTATTGAACCTTAATTAATACCTCGCCTTGGCCTTTATCTGTGCCTATTTCTGGTAAGCAGGTATTATCAACTTGCTGCCAAGAAGCAGTCACCACAGAAGGCTCTGATTGAGTTTCAATTGCGCGGTATGCATTCCACTGAGTCATGTAAACATCCTTAAAAAATCATAGTTCGTTGTTGCAACTAACCTTTAATGTGATTTTGCACATTGAGTACAGTCAAAAAGCGTGTTGCTGCTTTTTCGATACCCATTTGTACGGCTAAGCCCAGTTTTTCTTGTAGGCTCTTTTTAAATTCGTAGCTGACTTCAAATACATCAGCTTCAGCACACGCACTAACTAGGTAGTCGTCACTGGTGCCTAGCTGATCGATCAGATTATTATTTAACGCTTCTTGTCCATACCAAGTATCACCAGTAGCCACCTCATCAATATTTACGCTTGGGCGAAAGCGAGACACGTGGTTTTTGAACAACACGTGGGTTTCTTCAAGGTCTTCACGGAATTTGTCTTTTGCCTTGTCTGTATTTTCGCCAAACATGGTGACAGTGCGTTTATATTCACCAGCGGTAAACATTTCAAAATCGACATCGTTCTTTTTGAGTAAACGGTGAAAATTGGGTAATTGTGCAACAACACCTATCGAACCAACGATGGCAAAAGGTGCAGCGACAATTTTATTTGCGATACAGGCCATCATATAACCACCACTAGCAGCGACCATGTCAATGCAGATTGTAAGTGGTATCCCTTTGTCTTTAATTCGCTGTAGCTGGCTTGAGGCTAAACCATAGCTATGAACCATACCGCCACCACTTTCTAAACGCACCACGATTTCGTCTTGCTTACGAGCCATGGTGAGAACTGCTGTAATTTCTTCGCGCATCAAATCGGCTGCACTGGCTTTAATGTCGCCATCAAAATCCAATACAAAAACACGTTTTTTAGGTTCTTCTGCTGCGGTTTCATCTGCACTTGCTAAATTGGCATCTTTTTTGTTGCCCGACTTTTTATTCGTCTTAGATAGCGCTTTGGCTTTTGCCTTTTCTGCCTTGGATTTTTCTTTGTCTTCTTTTGCTCGGGCTTTTTCTAAGGCTTTTAATTCTTCTTTTTCAAATAGGCTGGATTCTAAGGTCTCTTTGTATTCGTCTAAATCATCGTTAACTTTATTGATGGTAATTTGGCCATCGTTATTTTGTTTTTGCTTGCCGCCAACTGCAGCAATACCTGCCACTAGTATGATGATCGACACGACAATGGTCAGGGTTTTTAATAAAAACGCGCCGTATTCTGCTAAAAATTCCAAGTGATTACCTTTTGTTTTGATCTTTTTGAATGGGTTTTGCTTAATTTGTAGCAAGAATACCGCATAATTTCTCTGCTGTAAGCCAACAAAAATTCAAACAATCGTATGAATTTATTTGACAGCTCCCCTGTCGCCTCATAAAGTGACGTCTCTACATTCAATGTGTGTTCATTTACACATTGTAAGAAGCGAGTTATATAACAATTAAATAGGTGGCATCTCATGGCTAACATTATTGAAACTATGCAAAGCAAATTCGATCCAAGCGCAGCTGAAGGCTTGGATTTGATTTTCCAATTCAACATCGAAGATGGTGAAACTTATCACCTAATCGTTAAAGATGGTGCTTGTGACCTAGCAACGGGCGAGAATGACGATGCTAACGTTACTTTGATCATGAATACTGAAACTCTTGAAGGCATCGTTTCTGGCGAAACTGATGGCATGCAAGCGTTCATGGCGGGTCAACTACGTGTTGAAGGCGACATGATGTTGGCAACTAAGTTGGGCGAGCTTTTCCCAGCTTAATTGCAAAAAAAAGCTGAGAAGTTTTATCTTCTCAGCTTTTTATTTGTTTGATTTTTCTCAATATCTTCCTACTACCAATCCTGCTTTAAAATCCGCTTTGCAATATTATTGATTGGCCTAACGTTGATTCCCTTTGCGGTTAAGTGCACAGCAAACACTGCTCCATTTTCCATTGGCATATACACGGCACTGCCATAGTTAGCATCTACCCAAAACGGCACTTGATTAAATACTTGCCAAAGATCGACAAACGCTGATGCATCTAACTGATATATGCTTTGCTTAGCATTACGAGCTTGTTCTAACGACACATAACGACCACTGATTCTATCTAATCGATAGAGTGGTTTATTGCCCAAGGCCGCCAATGGGCCAATCCAGGTCAACAAACGCGTATCTAGCTGCCATTGGTCACCAAATATATCAAAACGCTGCTCAATGCCATCTGTTGTCGCTAACGTGAGATCAAAGTGTTGGGGAGAGCGTTCAAAAACACTCACAGTTGCAATAGGGACTTCTGCGGTTAGATTGCGGTAGCTTAAAATGTCGAACAATGCCATAAAAGAAACAAGGGTTATGCCCACTAAGCTGAAGGCTAGGGTCGCTTTCAACCAGATCATAAACCATCCGCGGCGAAATAATAGATAACCTGCTATCACTAGGGTGATCAAGGCCACCACGACTAAGATAAAAATGATGCTTCCCTGCAGCATTTAATGCCCCTTAATTGTTATTGTAATAATTGCTGAATGCTTTCTTTGGCTAAAGCAACTGCCTCACCTGCTCCAGCCCCTTGATTCATTAGTGAATCTATAAAGTACTCGACTGCAGAAATAGCGTCGGCTAGTGCTTCTATTTTTTCATCTGACGGAGCAAAATCGCTGGCGACGATATTTTTTTCTACATAGCGCTGGAGCTGTCTAATTAAAGAGGCAACTTCTTCTTGCTCTAAAAACAACAAAGCACCGCTAACATCCAGCAGGGTTTTACCTACATTCTTTATATGGAGCTTGTCGCCATTTGAATCAACATAAGAACCAATTGCGCGCTTAGTAACCATTAGCGCTGTTTGCGATTCAGAAATCGCTGCTATTCTGGCCTCAAGCAAACTTAATGGATCAACTTTTGACGTACTCACTAAATTGGTTGTTACAGAAAGACCGCGTACATCTTGTTCAACTCTCAAGACCTGATCGGCCACTTGCTGCATTTTGACATTAAAAGCTTTATCGTCGGCGCGTAAGCTGTCAGCAATAGCCAATGTGCGATCAGCTGTTTCTGGTAGGTTGACCATAATAAGGGTGTCGGCTATGCGACGCAGGCTTTGTGATAGGTCACTAAAACTGTCGTCAATACCATCGGTTCGTTCTGCCAAGTCAAGCAGGTCTTTAATACCGTGCAATTCGTCTTGTAACGCTTCGGTTAACGAATCCATGGCTGATTGATCTGGGCCATTGAGTTTACGGCGAGACTCACAAAGGTGCACTTCTTTAAAATCGGAGGGTAATTTAAAATCTTGCTGAGCTTTGTTAATTAACGCAGTTTCTGGCTCGGCTAACGAAATTAAATAAAGAAATTCTTTTAGTAGCCAATCGGGCTGTTTGTCGTTGAGTATTTTGCCGTCACTTTCTTCAAGCTTATGAATTTGACGATCAAGAGAACGCATCAACATCACTCTGGATAGATCAATTTCAAAGGCTTCTTGGTTAAGTGCTTCTAGAGCCGCTTTTACTGCGTACCAAAACCCCCAAGACTGCTGACCGCGAGAAGTTTTTTCAATACGAGAAACCGCCCGCCCCATCACATTAATAGCCCCTTTGCGTCCTTGATTTCTCATAACACCTAATAGGCCTATTTGAAAAAGCTGACGAACGCGGCGATATGGAATAGGCATTGCCCTAGCCGGTGGTGGTACATCTAGCTTGGGTCTTAGGTTGACCATAAAAAAATAGGCACCTGGCAATGCTTGGTCACGGCGGCACTTTCTGACGTCGTTAATCACTTCTAATAATAAGCCAGGGGTAACCAGTTGGCCGCTGACGACCATTTCGACATAGCGTTTAAGCACCATGACGGATTTGCTGAATGCGTTTAGCGCGTTAGTTCTGTCATGCTCACGCAGAGCTGAGTTTTGATTTTGGGTCAGAGCTCTTCCGGTTTCGGCTAATTCTTCGCAAAGGCGTTCACCTGCACGAAAATCGAGCATTTTGAAAGTACCGCGCACTTGCTGAACTTCACCTAAAAATCCTTTTAAATCATCCGCGTTGCCACTTTCTGCATAATGTTCTAAACGAACAGCAGCTTGGTCAAGCGCGCCATCAACTTCTTTACGAACTAGATTTAACGTAGACGCTAAGTTGGACATGGTACTTCCTGTGGGTTTGGTTACAGCCATTTTGTCTTCTATTATTTATTGTTATGCATCAAACATTCTGTTCACTATGACAGCTGAAAAGAAGCACTTTTATAGAGGTGTTGTCATAAATAGTGTTATGGATACCTTAACTCTTTCTCAGTTGCAAGTAATTTGCCTGACTTTAAAGGCAAAATACAGGCATAATCCAATGCAGAATTATGGGCTTAAGCCAACAATACTTCTTTGATCCAGTTCTATTTTTAGTGTTTTAACGTCGCCAAATAGCGCCATCACTTTTGTTGTCTAATAAATCGAGTAACGTGTTGTGTTCAGCCAATTCTGCTTCTGTGGCTTTAATGATGGGTAAAGTGCTGCCATCAATGCCTTCAAATTCTGCTAGGTTAATACTGACCTTTCTGTCTTCGTCATCATTTCCGCCACTGAACATCAAGTCGGTTTGACCGCCTGTCATCATTAGATACACATCGGCCAGAATCTCAGCATCGAGCAAGGCTCCGTGTAATTCTCGATGACTGTTATCAATCCCATAGCTTTTGCACAACGCGTCTAGACTATTGCGCTGACCAGGGCGCATGTCACGTGCCATGACTAAAGTATCCAATACTGTACAAAAAGTATGGGTTTTAGGCATATTTAAACGCTGGAATTCCATATCCATAAAACCAATATCAAACGGTGCGTTATGGATGACTAACTCTGCGCCTTTAATAAAGTCATAAAATTCTTGAGCTACTTGCTCATACACGGGTTTATCCGCAAGAAATTCGTCGGTAATGCCATGAACTGCAACGGCTTCTTCATCACTGGAGCGACGTGGATTAACGTACTGATGATAATGACGACCGGTTAGTTTACGATCGATTAACTCAACACACCCTATTTCAATAATACGGTGACCTTTGTCGGCACCAATACCGGTGGTCTCTGTGTCTAATACAACTTGTCTCATGATTGTCCTAATTAATTATTGTGCTTGTGGCTCACAGAAGTTGCCCAACCCAGCTGGGACTCTACCATGCTCCAACTTCTTGCCTGGCGATGGGTCATACTAATTGTGGTTTTTTGTGCAACGACCATATAAAAGCTCCCCATAACTAAAGGACCTCCAGCAAGCACACTGTCGGCGCGTAGCGCAAATCTTGCTGGCAAAAAAGTCAAAGGCCAAACATGGCCTAAGCTAGCGCTATCTCTTACAGAATACCCCAGTAATAATAACCAGTCATTTAAACGTTTAATACCAACCATATTGGCCACCCACGGAATATCGGTAGCAAAAGGGACCAATGATCGAAGACCGCCCCACCAACTTAGCGGATTAAAACCTATAATAACAAGATGACCATCTTCTGAAAGTACTCTAGATGCTTCGCGAATAAATTGGTGGGGACGACTGGTAAAATCCAGACTGTGTTGTAAAACAACAACATCTAAACTTTGATCTGACAATGGCCATGAACGACTATTCATCCAGGCATCTGCCTTTATTATGCCTTGCTGCCAAGGTAAGCCCATTCTGAATTTATGTTTTACAGGACTACTAAGCAAACAGTCAGTATTGTCGTCTAGGCCATGATACAGCAGGTGCTTACCGTGCAAATGAGCAATCTGGTTTTGTATCCAGGTCGACTGTAAGGTCAGCATTCTTTTAGCATCCGCTCTGGCTAGCCAGCGCTGATAGTCAGATTTATCTAATTTATGTGGTACTGACTTCATAATTATCCTTGACCCTTGATAGCTTGGCTAATTAGACTGAGCGCAATTTCGTTAGCCATAAATATTGTAATTGGATGAAGCTTTTTCAGCTATTTTTATCTGTAACCCTTGTTGCTGCATGCACAGCCTGTACGCAAAAGGTCATTATTAAACAACCAGAGGTCGTTCAAGGGCCAGTTATACCGCCGCCTATCGTTCCGGTTTTAGATCATTGGCAAACAGGTTACCAAGAAAGTTCTTATGCTAGCGAGCAAAACAACCCGTTACAACATGATCAGGATCTGTGGCAACGAATCATTGCTGCTTATGGTTTTAATCAAAATATTGATAATCCGCGCATCCGTTCGCAATTAAATTGGTATAAAAAGCATCAAGGTTACATGGATCGTGTAGCAACTCGCGCCCAACGTTACATGTATTTTATCGCTGAACAAATAGATGTGCGTGGTATTCCTGGTGAATTAGCATTATTACCCATCGTAGAAAGTGCTTTTGACCCATTTGCATACTCCCACGGTCGTGCCTCTGGGGTGTGGCAATTCATCCCTTCAACGGGGCGTGATTTTGGCCTAGATCAAGATTGGTGGTACGACGGTCGCCGTGATATTAGTGCGTCGACTATTGCTGCCCTTTCCTATTTAGAGGCATTACAGCGAGAATTCAAAGGGGATTGGCTGTTGGCTTTGGCGTCATACAACACCGGGGCGGGTAATGTTCGCAAGGCAATACGTAAAAATAAACGTGAAGGCAAAGCCACGGATTTTTGGTCGCTAAAACTACCCAGAGAAACCCGTGAGTACGTGCCTAAGTTAATTGCATTAGCACAGTTGGTTAAATATCCAGAAAAATATGGCATCACCTTGAAGCCATTGGCCAATGAACCTTATTTTGCCAGTGTTGATACCGGTGGCCAGATTGATTTATCGCAATTAGCAGAAATTTCTGAAACGCCTTTGGATGAAATTTATAAACTCAATCCCGGATTTAACCGCTGGGCAACTAAGCCAAATGGCCCACATAAGGTTTTAATTCCTGTCGATAAAAAAGAAGTGTTCTTAGAAAACATCACGGCTCTTCCAAAAGAAGCTCGAATGAAATGGCAACGCTATCAGGTTAAAAGTGGTGATTCTCTAATTACCATTGCAAAAAAATTCCACACCACCCCTGATGCGCTCAAAGATGCCAATAATTTGCGCAGAAGTATGATTCGTATTGGTGATCAACTACTGATCCCTTCGGCACATAAATCTTTAAATACCTATTCGTACAGTGCAGGAAGCCGATTAGCAAAAATCCAAAACTCTAAAAACCGCAGTCGTAACCGCGATAAAATTGAATATCATGTTCAAAGTGGCGATAGCTTTTGGGAGATTGCTCAAGAGCATAAAGTGGGCATTCGTGAACTGGCAAAATGGAACGGCATGGCACCTGGCGACCTACTTAAACCAGGTCAAAAGTTAGTGATTTGGGGGCAAAAGAAACAGCGCCAAGCCCGCGAAGTGATTCGTAAATTGACCTATACCGTTCGTAACGGTGATTCTTTGGCACGCATTGCTGATAAGTTTCGTGTCCGTGTACAGGATTTAATTCGCTGGAATCGGCAAAAATCCAAAAGCAAATATTTACAGCCAGGTCAACGCTTGACCCTGTATGTGGATGTCACCAACTAACCGATTAAATTAACAAGGATAGTTGATGCTAGGCTATATTTTACGGCGTTTATTATTGGTAATTCCAACTCTGATTGGCATTACATTAATCGTGTTTACCCTGACCCGCATGGTACCGGGTGGACCGATTGAGCGCATGATGACCGCCTATCAAATGGCCAACCAGCAGCAGTCTTCGCAGCACAGTATTGCAGGCAATACCTTGTCTGAAAGCCAGCTTGATCAATTAAAAGAATACTACGGCTTTGATAAGCCCATTATCGAAAGTTATTTTGAGTGGCTAGGAAAATTAGTGCGCTTAGATCTTGGCGAGTCTACCCGCTATTACGAGCCGGTCTGGGATACGATAAAAGAACGCCTGCCGATTTCAATATTTTATGGCGTTTGCACTCTCATTATTACTTACTTAATTGCAATTCCTCTTGGTATTTACAAGGCTTTAAAACACGGTGAAACAGCGGATTTTGCCACTTCTTTGGTGGTCTTTTTAGGTTATGCCATTCCTAATTACATTGTTGCTATAGCGCTTCTTTATACCTTTTCGTTTCATTTTGAATGGTTTCCTATGGGGGGATTTAGTAGCGATGAATTCGATTATCTCCCATGGCAAGATCAAGTTTGGGATATTATCAAACACGCGACACTCCCCCTTATTGCCTACATAAGCGGTAGTTTTGCGGTAATGACATTTATGGTTAAGAATGCTCTGCTGGATAATTTATCAGCGCAATATGTGCAAACAGCCATAGCGAAGGGAATGAGTTTTAAGCAAGCTACCTTTCGCCATGCACTTCGCAACAGTTTAATTCCATTAGCCACCCACTTTGGCAATAATATCTCTGTCATATTAATGGGTTCTTTTTTAATCGAAACCATTTTTAACATCGATGGTTTTGGTTTGCTCGGTTATGAATCATTAATTGAACGGGATTACCCTGTAGTGATGGGTATTTTAGTTATTTCTGCAGTACTCACCTTGCTGGGTAATATTCTTTCTGACATTTGCGTGGCTTTAGTTGACCCTAGAATTCGATTTGGGACGAAGACATGACAGCCTCTACTCCTCGCCCACTACCCCTAACAACTTGGCAAAAATTTAAACGTTTAAAACGCGGTTATTACTCTTTTAATATACTGATAATTTTAATTGTATTGTCGTGCTTTGCAGAGTTGATATTTAATTCGAAAGCACTTTTTGTTAGTTATCAAGATGAATGGTATTGGCCAGTTTTTAGCCCGGCTATAGAAGGCAAACAATTTGGTTTAGACTATGAATATGAGACAAATTATCGTCAACTAAAAAAGTATTTTGCCCAGCAAGGACAATCCACAGATAGCAATAACTTTGTCATCTTGCCTCTCGTTCCGTATAACGCCACTGAAGTCGATTTAAACAATGGTGTTTATCCACCCCATCCACCTAGCGTTGCAACTCAACATTATTTGGGCACAGATACTATTGGCCGTGACGTATTAGTCCGCTTAGTGTATGGCTTTAGAATTGCTATATTTTTTGCTTTAACTTTATTAGTTGTCGAGTATGTAATAGGCGTTTTTATTGGGTGTTTTATGGGGTTTCGTGGTGGTTTATTCGATCTGTTTTTTCAGCGAATTATTGAAATCTGGTCGAATATTCCATTTTTGTACATTGTGATGATCATGAGCTCTTTAATCACCCCGGGTTTTTGGTCGTTAGTAATGATTATGGCGCTTTTTGGTTGGATGAGTATGACGTGGTACATGCGCAGCGCCAGCTATAAAGAAGCTAATCGAGACTATGTTGTCGCCGCCCAAATGATGGGCGCGAGTAATTTTCGGATTATTTATAAGCATATTATTCCTAATACGGTTTCTACTATCATTACTTTTGTGCCTTTTTCTGTTGCAGGGGGTATTACAGCGCTCACTGCATTGGATTTTTTGAGTTTTGGTTTACCCGCACCGGCTCCAAGCTGGGGTGAATTATTAAAACAAGGCGTTGATAATTTAGAGTATCCTTGGATTATCAGTTCTGTGGTGATTGCGTTATCGTTTGTTCTGATGCTGGTCACTTTTATTGGTGAAGCCATTCGTGAAATTTTCGACCCTAAACACAAAATATACTACGAGTAAGTATGATGTTGAATATTCTGTTTGCTATTAAAAAAACTCATTTAACAACCCTGTTTTGTTTACTGGCTTTATCAGCTTTTAGCCTTGCTGAGTTGCCCGCAAACCTAGATTGGCAAACCAATACTACAGCGCCAGAATGGTCTGCCGAAGAAGCTGCTAAGGGAGGAATGATTCGGTTAAGCATTCCTAGCTTTCCACCTACATTAAGAACGGTTGGCCCCGACGCTAACAATGCGTTTCGCAGTTTCTTACTCGACAACCAAATGCCATTGGTTGCCATGCACCCCAATACGGGCGAGGTTATTCCGATGCTAGCCAGTCATTGGGCCTATGATGCCGATGGCAAAACTGTTCATTACCGCTTGAAAAAAAATGCCCGCTGGTCTGACGGTAAAGCCGTTACTGCCGATGATTTTTTATTTGCTTTAGAGTTTAATCGTTCGCAACATATTGTCGCTCCTTGGTATAACAAACACTACCAAGAAGAAATCACTGATATTGTAAAGCATAATGACCACACTTTTTCGATCAAAGGGGCGCGTAAAAAACCACAAAAAGATTTGCATTATTATTATTCGATTCAGCCACGCGCTAAACACTTTCATCAATTAAATCCCGATTGGGTACGCCGCTATAACTGGAAAGTTGAACCGAATACGGGCCCTTATCAAATCGATAAAATTCGTAAAGGAAAAAGCATTGCATTTGTGCGTAAAGCAAATTGGTGGGCGGCCAATGATCGCTATTTACGCAACCGTTTTAACGTTGACCAAGTATTGGTAAAGGTAGTTCGCGACCCTAATACGGCTTTTAAATACTTTGAACGGGGTGAATTAGATGTACAAAATTTAACGCTACCCAAGTTATGGCATGAAAAGTCAAACAGCCCTATATTTAATAAAGGATTTATTCATAAATTAGCGTTTTATAATCAAACCGAACAAAGCAGCTCTGGTTTATTTTTAAATTTAGAAAATCCATTATTGCAAGATTTACGCGTGCGCCAAGCCATTGCTCACGGATTGAATTTTAACAAAATTATTTCACAGTTATTACGCAATGATTATCAACGTTTACCTACTTTCCATAGTGGTTATGGTGACTACACCAATAACAACATCACCCCACCATCATTTGATCTAGATAAGGTTAGTCGTTTACTCGAAGATGCTGGCTGGCAAAATAAAGATAGCCTGGGCATTCGCATTAAAGACAATTCACGCTTATCGTTTTCGATTTCTTACGGCAATAAATTACATGAATCGCAAGTCATTGTTTTAGCAGAAGAAGCTAAAAAAGCCGGTATAGAATTAAAACCCATGTATCTAGAATCAACCTCATTTTATAAAAATGTCATTGAAAAAAAGCATGATATTGCTTGGTTGAGTTGGAGCACGGGTTTTCGCCCCGTCTACTGGCAACACTTTCATTCTGACAATGCTTTTAAAGCGCAAACTAATAACATTACAAATTTAGCAAATGCAGAAATTGATGCAAAAATTGTTGCTTATAGAGAATCCACCAACGAATCACAGCGCATTCGCTTAGCTCATGAGATAGAACAACTCATCGCGGATGAGGTTGTATTTATTCCTTCTACTATGGTGCCTTTTACCCGCGCAGGTTTTTGGCGCTGGTTAAAATTACCCACCCATGTGGGCACACGCGCCAGCAAAAGTTTATTTGACCCATTTAATGCTGTAACCGGCGGTTTATTTTGGATTGATGGCAAAATTAAACTCGACACCTTATCAGCCAAACGTAGTGGTGACGGTTTTCCACCCAACACAATGATTAATACGGATTATAAATAACGTTTATGCAGCATCGCTCAGAGTTGTTATTACAGGTTATTGATCTCACGATTGCATTAAAACGAGGTAATGATTGGCTGACCTTAGTTAAGGGGATTAATTTTGATGTTCGCCATGGAGAAGCATTAGGGATTGTCGGTGAATCGGGTTGTGGTAAAAGCCTAACTGTTCAAGCCATTATGCGTTTATTACCTCAGCCGGATATTAAAGTTATTAATGGACAAATTCTGTTTAATGGCCGAGATATATTGCTGTTAAATAAGCAAGATCTTAATGCAATTCGTGGCGCTAAAATTGCTATGATTTTTCAAGAGCCTATGACAGCGCTCAACCCTGTGTACAGCATTGGCAAACAAATAGCCGAACAAATATTGTTGCACCAACCTCAGTTAACGCAGACCGAATTGCGTTTACGTTGTTTAGAGTTGTTAAACGATGTTGGCATTGAGTTAGCTGAACAGAGAATTGATAACTACCCACATCAGTTATCTGGCGGAATGCGTCAGCGAGCTATGATTGCCATGGCTTTATCGTGTAACCCAGAATTAATTATCGCCGATGAGCCTACTACAGCATTAGATGTAACGATTCAGGCTCAAATTTTAACCTTACTTGGCACTTTGCAAAAAAAATATAACACCAGTTTATTATTTATTAGTCATGATCTAGCGGTAATTGCGCAAGTATGTAAACGTGCACTGGTCATGTACGATGGCAAAATTGTTGAGCACGCTAACGTTAATGATTTATTTCGCCAGCCAAAGCATCCTTATACTCAGGCGTTGATTTTATGCAGCCCTTCTAAGAACCATCAAAGACGTTCTCTATTACCCAGCATTCCGCAAGCAGATACCTTAGAGTTAAGGCAACATGCAGAAACGGATGAGCAACAGATGCAGCGTTTCTCAAAAGTTCTGGTTGATTTTAAGAATCAACGCAGCCCAAAAAGTGAAGCAAGCGAGAGTCAACAATCACCCCAGCAAAACAATCCGAATGATGAAATTGAGCACTCAAAATATTTACTCTTGGTGAATCAAGTGAGTAAGTATTTTGAATTAACGTCCTCAATTTTTTCGTTTCGAAAAAAAGATTTTAAAGCCGTTGACCAAATAAGTTTACGTCTTGAATCGGGAAAAACATTAGGCATTGTTGGTACCTCTGGTAGTGGTAAAACAACGCTAGCAAAAATGCTTGCCGGTTTGTTACCCATTGACGAAGGCGAGATTTTATTCAAACAACAGCCACTGAATAAAAATCGCTTACGGTTATCCCGTGATATTCAATATATTTTTCAAGACCCGCAAGAATCACTCAATAGTCGCCATACCGTTGAATCTTTATTAATTGAACCGCTTATTATTCATAAACAAGGCTCCAAGCAACAACAAGTAGCAAGAGCTTTAGCAGTATTAAAACTGGTGGGTTTACCCGAAACAGCTTTGCAGCGCTACCCGCATGAATTCTCTGGCGGCCAAAAACAACGTATTGGCATTGCTAGAGCACTCATGCTAGAACCTAAATTACTCATCTGTGATGAACCTGTTTCGGCACTTGATGTTTCTGTGCAAGCACAGATTTTGAACTTACTGGTTGAGCTGCAAAATACTTTGCAGCTATCTATTATTTTTATTACTCACGATTTAGCGGTCGTTAGACACATTGCCGATGATATTGCAGTGATGCATAAAGGAAAAATTGTTGAGTTTGGCGATGCCTTGCAAGTTTGTGACTTTCCACAAAAGAAATATACGCAACAGTTAATTGCCTCAACACCTACTTGGCCAATGACTCAGAACGGGTTAGCCTAGAGAATATTAATTTTTATAAATGACATTATTAAGCAATGTTTCAGTAACCATGCGTTGCTAATATCTAAGGAATTGAAAATGGGTTTATTAAGTGGAAAAAAAGTATTAATTGTTGGTGTAGCCAGCAAACTCTCTATTGCCTCTGGCATTGCGGAGGCTTTTTACCAGCAAGGCGCTGAGCTTGCTTTTACTTACCAAGGCGAAAAGCTTAAAGAACGTGTTGAAAAAATGGCCGCTAAATGGGGATCTGACATTGTACTGCCCTGTGATGTTGCCAGTGATGAAGAAATTGCCCATGTATTTTCAGAACTAGGCAAGCAATGGGATGGGTTGGATATTTTAGTTCATTCAGTGGGCTTTGCTCCAAGCCATGAACTGGACGGTGATTATCTAGAGTCGACTACGCGCGAAGGATTTACCATTGCTCACGACATTAGCGCCTACAGTTTTGTCGCCTTGGCTAAAGCCGCGCGCCCAATGCTGCAAGGTAGAAATGGTAGCCTCTTAACGCT
Source organism: uncultured Thalassolituus sp. (assembly GCA_913061435.1). Taxonomy (GTDB): domain Bacteria; phylum Pseudomonadota; class Gammaproteobacteria; order Pseudomonadales; family Oceanobacteraceae; genus Oleispira. The sequence goes on from CAJXUK010000013.1 coordinate 43,137, forward strand.
TACCTATCACGGTTCGCAACAAACACTGCCTAATTACAATGTTATGGGCCTTGCCAAAGCAAGCCTAGAGGCCTCTGTTCGTTATTTAGCAGGGAGCCTAGGACCTGAGGGCATTCGTGTTAATGCGATCTCTGCTGGACCGATACGCACCTTGGCAGCGTCTGGTATAAAAAGTTTTCGTAAGATGTTGAAGCGTAATGCAGATCGTTCGCCACTCAAGCGTAATGTCACCATTGATGAAGTTGGCAACAGCGCAATGTTTTTATGCTCTGATTTAGCTTCGGGTATAACCGCGCAAACAATTTATGTAGATGCTGGTTTCAACAGCTGCGCTATGAGTCTTGAAGAGATGGAAGATAAAGAGTAACAATTAAATATATGGCAACAAAGACATATTAAACGATACATAAAATACATAAAAAAAGGGGCTTAATAATAAAGCCCCTTTTTTATTGGTGTTCTCTTTTACGAGCAGAACTAATTGTTATCTATCGAGATAAAATTAGTTACGCTCAATATCAGAGCTCGATTTGGCCCACTCACGATACACGTAAAAGCTTTCATTAGCTTTAGCTTGGCTAATCGCCAACATATCTTGAGCAGAAGCTTCGACTTCAACCTGACTAACCGCTTTCAAGCGAGCAACTGCACGACCAGAAGCGACTGTCGCCATAGTTAACTCACCCGCTTTCTTTGGTAAGGTAAATACAGCTGTGTTTAATTCAGCGGGAGCACCTGCTGCATCAGAAAAAGTCGCAGCATTCACTTCAACCCAATTAACGTTGGCTGCATCTGTTGCAATATTCGCAATTAAAGACTCAGCCTTTTCAGTAGCAAGTTGATTTGCCTTTTCAGTGAGTAACAAGCTTTCTATTTGAGCTTTAACTTGGGCCAAAGGTTTAACCTCAGGCTCTACTAGCTTGCTTAACCCAATCACAACTACCTGGTCAGCAGATATCTCAATAATATCACTAAGCTCGCGATCAGCTGATACTTTTTCATCAAACGCAGCGGTACGAACAGCAGGGTTAATAGCAATGCCTTTACCCTCGCTGCGACTGAATAAACCGGTGTTTTGAGCCTTTAAACCCAAACGACTGTTGTTAGCAACAAGGTTTTCAATGGTGTCATTCTCAAATGCAGCAGCCGCTAATGCTTCTGTTTGCTCAGCAAATAATTCTGTTAGTTGAGAGGCCTTAATTTCGGTAATGATATCCGCTTCTTTTTCAGCTCGCGATAACACAGCAGGCTTACGAATCGCGTCTAGCTTAATGACGTGATAACCAAACTCAGTTTGAACGGCTGAAGAAATTTCGCCTTCTTTCATCACAAATAGGGCATCGTCAAATTCCGCGATAAAACCGCCACGAGTATTAAAACCTAAATCACCACCCAAGTTTTTTGAACCAATGTCATCTGAATATTCTTTAGCCAAGGCTGCAAAATCTTCACCCGCTCTAGCTTTTTCAGACAGTTGTTGCGCTAATGCTTCAGCGGCATCTTCATTACGTTCGTCTGTAATTTCAATTAAGATGTGGCTTGATTTACGCTCTTCAGTTTCATTAATTTGATCTAAGTATTCTTGATAGAAAAAATCAATCTCTTCTTCATCAACATCAATATCGGCACGCAGATCCGCTTTATTTAACACCACATAATCCACCGCTACTTGCTGCTGTGTTTGGAAGCGGTCTTTATTAGCATCGTAGTAGTTATTAATTTGCTCGTCACTTATTTCAATATCACTTTTCAACTCTGTGGCATTAAAAACAACATATTCATAATCACGTTGCTCACTGCTTAACGCCAGTTGACGCTCAATTTCAAAAGGTAACGCGGTATCAGTTAAACCTGTACCTAATTGCAATTGAGTAACCAATGATTGCTCTTCTAACACGGCACGGTAGGCCAAAGGCGTTAATGCACTGCGACGAAGAATCATTTTAAAACGATCACTTGAAAATTGGCCGTCTTGTTGAAATTCAGGTGCTGCTAAAATGGCTTGATCGATTGACTGAGTCGATACATAGGCACCTAATTCACGAGCCTGAGTCACTGCAACTTTTTGTTCAATTAATTGTTCAACAGCCGACTGACGTAAAAAACCATCATTAAATAGGCTTTCGTCATAGCTATCGCCGAACTGCTGGCGGAAACGATTTTTTTGCATTTCTACCAAACGTAAAATTTCCATTTCTTCAATATCGACACCATTAACGGTAACAGGAGCAGGCTCACTGTTTCCTAAAGCGACAATCGATTCGATACCAAATAATGCAAAGGTAACAATGATAAAACCAACAATGATTTTTGCGATAGTTCCTTGTGAATTATCGCGAATATTCTGCAACATGAGATCTCCAAATCTTTCTTTTCAGCAGCGGCAAAAAAAAACGCATCCGTTGGATGCGTTTATTTACGGACTTAACTGATTTAGTTAACCGCATCTTTTAAAGCTTTACCTGGCTTAAAGCTTGGTACTTTAGCCGCTTTAATTTGAATCGGCTCACCCGTTTGAGGGTTACGGCCAGTACGAGCAGCACGTTCTTTAACTAAGAATGTACCAAAACCTACCAATGCAACTTGATCACCTTCTTTCAAAGCGCCACCAATGCTTTCGATCATTGCATCCAATGCACGACCTGCTACTGCTTTTGGAATGTCCGCTTGTGCAGCGATAGAATCTACTAATTCTGATTTGTTCACACTAAATCCCCTTTTTTTATTTATATGCGCTTAAAATTTTCTGCATTTTGCGAGTTAGCTCGCAACGTAATATTTAATCAGCAAAGATTTATACCAACCCAACCCGCACTCGTCAAGCAACCTTAGTGGGTGCTGGGTCTACTTTTGCCATCTTTCTTGATTTGAGGCTCTTCTTTGCTCACTATTTCACCAACTAAGGGTTCAGGCTTGCTTTCTAAGGCCACATCTAAAACTTCGTCAATCCATTCAACTGGAATAATTTCTAAGTTTTCTTTTATGTTTTCTGGTATTTCACGTAAATCTTTTTCATTTTCTTTCGGAATGATAACCGTGCGTATTCCACCTCGATGAGCAGCTAATAACTTCTCTTTTAAGCCACCAATCGCCAATACTTTACCGCGCAATGTAATTTCACCGGTCATGGCAACATCAGCACGCACAGGAATACCCGTCATAACTGACACAAGAGCCGTTGCCATACCCACACCAGCGCTTGGGCCATCTTTTGGAGTTGCGCCTTCTGGAACATGGATATGCAAATCGTGTTTTTCGATAAAATCGTCAGCCACACCAAAACCTTGCGCACGACTTCGAACCACGGTTAACGCTGCCTGAATAGATTCTTGCATCACGTCACCCAGAGAGCCGGTTTTAGTAATACGGCCCTTACCTGAAGTTACAGCGGCTTCTAAAGTGAGCAACTCACCCCCTACCGACGTCCAAGCCAAACCGGTCACTTGACCAATTTGATTATCAACACCCGCAAGGCCAAAGCTGTATTTGTGTACACCCAAATACTCTTCCAAAAGGTCTTCGGTTATTTCAATGTTGCTTGATTTAGTCGCTAGCATGTTAGCTTTTACCACGCGACGACACAATTTAGCCAATTCACGCTCTAAAGAACGCACACCGGCTTCTCGGGTGTAATAGCGAATCACATCGCGAATACGATCGTCTGCAACGGTAATTTCTTCTGGTTTTAAACCATTCACTTTAATTTGCTTAGGCAGTAAATAACGTATGGCAATATTAAGTTTTTCATCTTCGGTATAACCCGGAATACGAATAACTTCCATACGATCTAATAACGGGCCAGGTATATTCATACTGTTGGAGGTACAGATAAACATGGTATCGGATAAATCGTAATCAACTTCTAAATAATGGTCGTTAAAACTGTCATTCTGCTCAGGATCCAAAACTTCTAGTAAAGCAGAAGCAGGATCGCCTCGCTGATCCATACCCATCTTATCGATTTCATCTAACAAGAATAAGGGATTTTTAACCCCTACTTTCGATATTTTTTGAATCAACTTGCCAGGCATAGAGCCAATATAGGTACGGCGGTGTCCGCGTATTTCTGCTTCATCACGAACTCCGCCCAAAGCCATACGAATAAACTTACGGTTTGTTGCACGAGCAATTGACTGACCTAACGAGGTTTTACCAACACCCGGAGGCCCTACTAAGCACAAAATCGCCCCACGAACCTTTTTAACACGGTTCTGAACGGCCAAATATTCAAGCACGCGTTCTTTAACTTCTTCTAAGCCATAGTGCTCAGCATCTAAAATTTCTTTGGCTTTTTTAAGATCGTGACTAACGCGGCTGCGTTTTTTCCACGGAATCCCCACCATCCAATCAATGTATCCACGAACAACAGAAGCTTCTGCTGACATTGGCGACATCATTTTTAATTTTTTCAGTTCGGCTTCTGTTTTCTCTTGGGCTTCTTTAGTCATACCCGAGTCAGTAATTTTTTGCTGCAGCTCTTCCATTTCATTTGGGGTATCTTCCATATCCCCAAGTTCTTTTTGAATGGCTTTCATTTGCTCATTCAAATAATACTCGCGCTGGCTTTTTTCCATTTGCTTTTTAACGCGGCCACGAATGCGCTTTTCGACTTTGAATAAATCGATTTCTGATTCCATAACACCCATTAAATGTTCAATACGATCAGTGACGTTGATCATTTCAAGAACAGACTGCTTTTCATCAAGCTTTAACGAAATATGTGCAGCAATGGTATCAGCTAAACGACAAGCGTCATCAATATCAGAGATGGTAGCCAGAACTTCACTGGGTACTTTTTTCGATAATTGTACATATTGTTCAAAGTGGCCATTTAGCGAACGTACTAGAACTTCATTCTCACGTTCAGAAGGCATAGGTTCATCTAGACTTTCAACTTCGCAGTTATAAAAATCATCAACATCGGTTAACGCCCCTAAACGAGCACGATACTCACCTTCTACCAACACTTTAACCGTGCCGTCTGGCAATTTTAATAATTGTAAAATATTGGCAACCGTACCCACTTCGTGTAAACCGCTGGCATCAGGGTTGTCGTCACTGGCATCTTTTTGCGCAACCAGCATTACGCGTTTTTCTTGCTCCATTGCTTCTTCTAGGGCGGCGATGGATTTGGCTCTTCCCACAAACAAAGGAATAACCATATTTGGAAATACAACAACATCACGCAATGGTAATAACGGCAAGTAATCTTGACTCATAAATAACCTTAATAACTTATTGGAACTGTTACATTCAATTCACTCTGGTTATAGAGTTGCGGCCATTGATTTAAAAAACAAGGATAAATATAGAAAAGAGGTTAAAAAGACAAAAAAAAGCCAAAAAAAAGGGCCTAAAGGCCCTTTTTCGAGTAAAAATGCACCTATTGATTAAATGTTAAGCATCATCAGGTACAACTTTATCAACTTTTTCTGCATCGCTGGATTCGTAAATAAACAACGGCTCAGACTCACCATTAATTACGCCTTCATCGATAACAACCTTGGTTACATTTTCTTCAGACGGTATTTTATACATACTGTTAAGTAGAATACCTTCTAATATCGAACGCAAACCGCGGGCACCAATCTTGCGTTCCATTGCTTTAGTAGCAACGGCTTTTAATGCAGATTCGCGGAACTCAAGCTCAGCATCTTCCATTTCAAACAGCTTTTGATATTGCTTAACAAGCGAGTTTTTAGGCTCTGTTAAAATCTGTATCAATGCCGCTTCATCAAGTTCGTCGAGTGTAGCAATCACAGGCAGACGACCAATGAATTCTGGAATTAGGCCATATTTAACCAAATCACCCGGCTCAATAGTGCTTAATAGTTCACCGACCGACTTCTCTTCTTCTTTACCTTTGACAGTAGCAGAGAAACCAATACTGGTTTTTTCCGAACGATCTCGGATTAACTTATCTAAGCCAGCAAATGCACCACCACAAATAAACAACATATTAGATGTGTCGACTTGAAGAAACTCTTGCTGAGGATGCTTACGACCACCCTGAGGAGGAACAGAAGCAACCGTGCCTTCGATTAATTTCAACAAGGCTTGCTGAACACCCTCGCCAGAAACATCACGAGTGATTGATGGGTTGTCAGACTTACGAGAAATCTTGTCAATTTCATCAATGTAAACAATGCCACGCTGAGCTTTTTCTACATCGTAATCACATTTTTGTAACAACTTTTGAATAATGTTTTCTACGTCTTCACCCACATAACCTGCTTCGGTTAAAGTGGTTGCATCAGCAATGGTGAATGGCACGTTTAATAAACGCGCTAACGTTTCGGCCAATAACGTTTTACCGCTACCAGTAGGTCCGATTAAAAGAATATTACTCTTAGAAAGCTCAACCTCACCCTTACGCTCTCCAAACTGTAGGCGCTTGTAATGGTTATAAACGGCAACTGATAAAACAACTTTTGCCTGATCCTGGCCAATTACATACTCATCGAGTGTCGCTTTAATTTCTTTTGGCGTCGGCAAAGCATCCGAATCGCCTTTATTTTCGGCTTCTTGAACTTCTTCACGAATGATGTCATTGCATAAATCAACACATTCATCACAAATGAATACTGAAGGGCCTGCAATCAGTTTACGCACTTCATGCTGACTCTTGCCACAAAAGGAGCAATACAGCAGCTTGCCGTTATCTTCGCTTTTGCCTTTAGTGTCGTCGGTCATTCGACTGCCTCATTAACTAACGTATGGTGCCGTAAGCTGTTAAGCGTTACGGTTCTCTAATACTTTGTCGATCAAACCGTATTTCATTGCTTCGTCAGCACTCATAAAGTTATCACGCTCGGTATCTTGAGCAACTTGTTCAAATGTTTGACCAGAATGTTTAGCCATAATTCGATTAAGTCGATCTTTTGTTTCTTGAATGTTATTCGCCTGAATCTGGATATCAGTCGCTTGACCTTGAGCACCGCCACTTGGCTGGTGAATCATCACGCGAGAATTAGGCAAACAAAAACGCTTACCTTCTGCTCCAGCATTCAATAAGAATGCACCCATACTGCAAGCCTGACCAATACACATGGTGCTTACATTAGGTTTGATAAACTGCATCGTATCGTAAATCGACATGCCCGCAGTGACTGAGCCACCAGGAGAGTTGATGTACAAGTGAATATCTTTATCTGGGTTTTCAGATTCTAAAAACAACATCTGAGCAACCACTAAGTTGGCCATGTGATCTTCTACAGGGCCGACCAAAAAAATAACACGCTCTTTTAAAAGGCGTGAATAAATATCGTATGAACGTTCACCGCGAGCGGTTTGTTCTACGACCATAGGCACTAGTGCGCCCATAATATCTTGACCATTATTCGAATCAAACATCGACTCAAGCACTCCCTGACTCGTTATTATCAATAAAAACAGTTATACGCAATATAACTGCTTTTAGTTTAGTCGGTTACTAACAAGTATCCGTTACGCGATGAAATTACTGCTGTTGTGCGTTTGCAGCCTTGATAACATCTTCGTAACCGGCTTCTGTTTCAGTAACATTAGCGCTTTCTAAGATCTTTTCAACAACTTGCTCTTCTAAAGCCAGTGCTTCTACCTGAGCTTTCTGCTCTGGAGTATTTTTGTAGTACTCTCGAACTTGCTCTGGCTCTTGGTATGTAGCAGCAACTTCTTCGATAAGAGCATCTACTTTTTCTTCAGAAGCAGTCAATTCAAAAGAATCGATTGCTGCATTCATCAACAAACCAACGCGAACACGACGATCTGCTTGCTCTTTAAATAATTCAGCCGGAAGCATGCTAGCATCTATGCCCTGACCACCACCAAACTGTTGAACCGCTTGCTGACGCAAACGATCAATTTCTTGATCCGCTAGGGCGGCTGGAACATCAATCTCGTTAGCTGCCACTAAGCCTTCAATAACTTGGTTTTTAACATCGTTACGAACTGCACGCTCTAATTCACGATCCATATTGGCGCGAATATCAACCTTAAAGCTTGCTAGGTCTTTAGACTCAACCCCAAAACCTTTGAAGAAATCTTCATTTAATTCTGCAAGCTCTGGCTTTTTGACTTCTTTAACAGCCACTTTAAATTCTACTGCTTTACCTTGAAGGTCTTCTTTGTGGTAATCCGCTGGGAAAGAAAGCTCTAATGTTTTTTCATCGCCTGCTTTCAAACCAACAACACCTTCTTCGAAACCAGGAATCATTGAATTAGAACCCAAGGTTAGGTTGTAAGCTTCTGCTTTACCACCTTCAAATGCTTCGCCATCGATAAAACCTTCAAAATCTACAACCGCTTGGTCGCCATCAACAGCGGCTTCTTCAGAAGCTTCCCATTTAGCCTGCTGCTTTTGCAAAGTTTCAACCATTGTTTCAACATCGGCATCGGTCACGGCAGATTTTTTCTTGTTAACTTCAATGCTTGAGAAATCAGCTAAGTTGATTTCTGGATAAACTTCAAATGTAGCAACGAATTCTAAGTCTTTACCTGCTTCATTAACGGTAGCTTCAAAATTAGTTGGCATTCCGGCCATTTTAACGCCTTCTTTTGACACTGCTTCAAAAAAAGAACGTTGCATTACTTGTTGAACTGCTTCCTGACGAGCAGGCTTGCCGAACATTTTTTGAGCAACATTAGGTGGAATTTTGCCCTGACGGAAACCATCAATTTTGCGGCCTTTAACCATACTTTTTAGAGCTACAACAACCTGACCGTCAACGTCAGCGGCAGGAACGCCAATTGTCATCTTGCGCTCTAGGCCTTGAGTAGTTTCGATAGAAATTTGCATGTTTGTCTCTCTGTTAATATTAACGTTTAGTCTGGTTATGCCGGTGTCTAAATAACTAACGCCCAATCACAGTAGATAGGCTTAAATAGTTTACTGTCAATGCACCTGACATGATAAAAGTTGCGCATTATATCCCATGCTCTGTTACAGAACCATAGCAATCAATAACACTATAATTGCACAAGAAGTGGAATACTTAATTAATGGGATTAAACTAATGAATTACAAGAGGTAAAGCAATATAAATTGAACATAAGAGAGTTAATTGCTTGTTTTTAAAAGACTTGTTTAGATTTAGAACAATGAAGATGCAAGCTAGAAATCATACTGATAAGTGGGGTGGCTGAAGGGGATCGAACCCTCGACCACAGGAATCACAATCCTGCGCTCTACCAACTGAGCTACAGCCACCACATATTTACTAATAAACCACTTTACTACCCGAAGACGTTGGTACGCCCAGCAGGACTCGAACCTGCAACCCTCGCCTTAGAAGGGCGATGCTCTATCCAGTTGAGCTATAGGCGCTTGGCCATCCAACTCCCGTTAGATTAAGTGGTCGGGATAGAGAGATTCGAACTCCCGACATCCTGCTCCCAAAGCAGGCGCGCTACCAGGCTGCGCTATATCCCGAAACAACTGCAAGCTACGAATCAATTCGCTGTCTTGCTGAAGTGGTGCGCATAATACCCATGGCTTCATAATGCGTCAACACCTTTTTGTATTTTATTTAATAAAAACAAAGACCTTGGTAATTTTGAACGCGCTACTGCTTTGCTTTAGATGCGCAGTCATGAGAAAATTGGCTAAACATGTATAGCAAATATTTCACTCCAGAATTCTTCTAATCTACTGCAAGGTTAATAATTTACATGAGCGCTCAAATTATTGATGGCAAAGCCACTGCCGAATCTATCCGCAAAACTGTTGCTGAACGCGTACAACAACGCGTGGAGAAAGGTCTAAGAGCACCGGGGCTAGCGGTTATCTTAGTAGGTAAAGATCCAGCTTCTGAAGTCTACGTTAAGCATAAGCGCAAAGATTGCGAAGAAGTCGGCATTCATAGCCAAGCGTTTGATCTGCCTGCCTCAACGTCTCAAGGAGAGTTGTTATCTTTAATAGATACTCTTAATAATGACGACACTATTGATGGAATATTGGTGCAACTGCCCTTACCCGCTCAACTAAAATCTGATGAAATTCTCGAACGTATTGCACCAGACAAAGATGTTGATGGCTTCCACCCATTTAATATTGGTCGTTTAGCACAGCGCATGCCGTTACTGCGCCCTTGCACACCGGCCGGTATTGTTACGTTATTAGAAAACACCAAAGAACCTATTAAAGGCAAACATGCAGTGATTGTTGGTTCCTCTAATATTGTGGGTCGCCCAATGGGCCTAGAGTTATTATTAAAAGGCTGCACGGTAACGACCTGTCACCGCTTTACTGAAGATTTAGAGAGTCATGTTCGCTTAGGCGATATCGTTGTGGTTGCTGTTGGTCGCCCTGACATCGTTAAAGGCGAATGGATTAAAAAAGGTGCCATCGTGATTGATGTTGGTATTAACCGCCTAGAAAATGGCAAACTTGTGGGTGATGTTGAATTTGAAGCCGCGTCGCAGAACGCAAGCCATATAACTCCTGTACCAGGAGGCGTAGGCCCAATGACACGCGCTAAGCTGTTAGAGAATACTCTTCAAGCCTGTGAAGAATTGCATACTAAAATCTAAGACGTCGGGCTAAAGCCACGACCTACAAAAGATATAGATTAATTGTAGGTCGTACTTTAGTGCGACAATCACCTAACCCTGAGTCCAACTTGTGCCATCAGGGCCATCGCGTAACACAATCCCCTGCGCCAGAAGTTCATCTCGCACACTGTCTGCGGTAGCGAAATCCTTCGCTTTTTTAGCGTCAATGCGTTTTTGAATCATGGCTTCAATATACTCTGCATCGACATCACCACCGGCTTGTAAAAACTCTTCTGGTGGCAGCTGCAAGCAACCCAAAACCGCGCCCAATTCACGCAACTGAGCAGCTAATGCATTTTTCTTATCACCTTCGGCTTTGTTGACCTCGCGCACAAGATCAAACAGTACACCGATAGCTTCGGGGGTATTGAAATCATCGTCCATCGCCGCATGAAAACGCTGACTGAAGTCGTTGTTGGTCGCCGCTGGGGCAAAACCTTCTACCTGCGCCAACGCATTATAGAAACGATCTAACTTAACTTGCGCTTCTTTTAAGCTGTCTTCACTGTAGTTGATAGAACTGCGATATTGGCTTGACAGTAAAAAGAAACGTACAGTTTCAGGATGATATTTTTCTAAGATCTCACGTATGGTAAAAAAGTTGCCCAATGACTTAGACATCTTCTCGCCGTCAATGCGAACGGCCCCAGCGTGCATCCAACTATTAGCATAATCACTGCCAGTTGCTGCTTCACTTTGAGCAATTTCATTTTCATGGTGTGGGAATTTAAGATCGGGCCCACCACCATGTATATCAAAGTTATTACCCAAGCAACAAGTCGACATAACAGAACATTCAATATGCCAACCTGGGCGACCAATGCCCCACGGCGAATCCCAGTGAGGTTCATCAGGTTTAGCGTGCTTCCATAAAACGAAATCCAAAGGATCTTGCTTTACTTCATCAATTTCAATGCGGGCCCCAGCTTCTAGATCATCCAATACTTTGCCAGACAATTTGCCATAGCCTTCAAACTTTCGCACAGAATAATACACGTCGCCATTTTCAGCGGCATAGGCAAAACCCTTTTCAATTAGAGTCGTCACCATTTCGATAATGCCATCGATATGAGCAGTAGCACGAGGCTCTGAATTGGGCTTTTCGATGCCCAATGCGTCTGCATCTTTGTGCATTTCTGTAATAAAGCGCTCTGTCAGTACATCAAAGGCCTCGCCATTTTCATTAGCGCGAGTAATTATTTTGTCGTCGATATCAGTAATATTTCGTACATAATTCACGTCATAACCTTTATGGCGAAGGTAGCGTGCAATCACATCAAACGCAGTTAAAACGCGCGCATGACCCAAGTGGCATAAATCGTAAACGGTCATACCACAAACGTACATTCCTACCTTGCCTTCAACAATAGGCTTAAATTCTTCTTTTTGACGCGTTAACGTATTGTAAATTTTCATTTTAAATCCTTAAGCTCCATCTATTGAGAAAGAGACTTATCTTCGCGCAAACCAATGGTTAAGTTAAATACAGGCTTAGTGGCCGTATGATCATAGCGGTCTGCTACGTAATAACCTTCTCGCTCAAATTGAAATACAGACTCTGGCGATGCATTTGCCAAACTCGGCTCAACAATCGCACTAATCACTGATAACGATTCGGGGTTAATGTGTGTCATGAAATCTTCGCCACCGCGATCTGGAGATTCATGATTCAATAAGCGGCCATACACACGTAATTCTGCCTCAACACCATGAGAAGCCGATACCCAATGCACAACACCTTTTGGCTTTACATCATCAGCGGGGTCTTCACCCAATACCGTCGTGATTTGCGTGGCATTTACCTGAGTAACCTCACCCGCATCGTTTTTAATAAAGTCAGTGGCTTCAATTACATAGCCATTACGCAAACGTATGCGCTTACCCGGGCAAAATTTCTTTTTAAACTTTTTGCTATATTCTTCTTTAAAATCATCTTGGTCGATAAAGATTTCTTTGGTAAAAGGCACAGTGCGTTTAAGTGTATCGCCAGTGGCTTCAATTAAAGAATCTGGCAATGATTCAACCGTGATGTCTTCATAATGATCATCTGCCATATTAGTGATCACCACTTTCAACGGATTGATCACAGCCATAGCGCGCGGTGCGTTATTGTTTAAATCACTACGCAAAGCGTGCTCAAGCATGGCAATATCAACCACTCCATCGCTACGAGACACACCAATCATTTCGCAAAAATTACGAATCGACGCAGGCGTATAACCACGACGACGCATACCCGAAATCGTTGGCATACGCGGGTCATCCCAACCGGAAACCACATTTTCGTCGACTAATTTTTTCAGTTTACGCTTAGACGTCACGGTATAGTTGAGACTTAAACGACCAAACTCGTACTGACGCGGCTTTGCTGGTACCGGCAGGTTTTCTAAATACCAATCATAAAGAGGGCGATGATCTTCAAACTCTAACGTGCAAACCGAGTGTGTGATTTTTTCAATCGCATCCGACTGGCCATGAGTAAAGTCGTATATTGGGTAAATACACCACTTATCACCGGTTTGATGATGCTCAACATGACGAATACGATACATGATAGGGTCGCGCATGTTCATATTACCCGACGCCATATCGATTTTAGCGCGCAATGCATGCTCGCCATCTTTGAATTCACCCGCACGCATCCGCTCAAACAATTCTAGATTTTCTGCAACGCTGCGATCCCGGTACGGGCTGTTTTTACCCGGTTTATTAAAGTCGCCCTTGTATTCTTCTGCTTGCTCTGGCTTCAAGCTGCACACATAAGCGGTACCAGCCTTGATCATATAAATAGCGTATTCATACAAGGTATCAAAATAATCCGAAGAAAAGCGCACATCCCCAGTCCACTGAAAGCCTAACCAATTCACGTCTTCTTTAATTGCATCGATGTACTCTTGGCTTTCTTTTTCTGGATTGGTATCGTCAAAACGCAAATGGCACTCGCCATTAAATTGCTTTGCCAAACCAAAATTTAAACAAATCGATTTAGCATGACCAACATGCAAATAGCCATTTGGCTCGGGCGGAAAGCGAGTAATGATTTTATCGAATTTGCCATTGGCTAAATCTTCTTCAACAATTTTGGCAACAAAGTTATTGACGTTATTTGTTTCTGACATGCTCTGTGTGTCTCTTTAATGTCTCTGCAATTAAGATAGATAATGCTAGTTATCGGCTGATATTCATCTAAAAAACCGTTATTATACGCGTCATACGGCCTAGAGCCATACGTAGTTTTAATTAATAGTAAACAGCCAGGAAATCTTATGATTCTTTTAAAAACCAACTTCGGTGAGATCAAAATCAATCTTTTCAACGAAGAAGCACCTAAAACTGCTGCTAACTTCCAAAAGTATGTTGAAGAAGGCTTTTACGATGGTGTTATTTTCCATCGCGTAATTGACGGTTTTATGGTTCAGGGTGGTGGCATGCTGCCGGGCATGGAAGAAAAGCGTACTAACGCAACAATCGAAAACGAAGCAGACAATGGCCTATCTAACAAGACCGGTACTTTAGCCATGGCGCGTACTATGGATCCTCATTCTGCCAGCGCTCAGTTTTTCATCAACGTTTCTGACAATGCATTCTTAAACCACACATCGAAGTCTACCGAAGGTTGGGGTTACTGTGTATTTGGTGAAGTTGTTGAAGGCATGGATGTTGTAAATAAAATTAAAGGCGTTGCTACTACAAGCCGTCGTGGACACCAAGACGTTCCAGCTGACGATGTAATCATCGAATCTGCAACAGTTGTAGAAGCTTAATAAGAGTCCAGGTATGGCGATTTATTTTATTTCTGACCTGCATCTGGAACCCGCACAAAAAGCCATCACCGATGGCTTTTTGTCGTTTCTAGACTCGTTAAACGACGCAGAAGAACTGTATATTTTGGGTGACTTTTTTGAAGTCTGGATCGGCGATGATTACAGCAATGAATACATTGAATTAATCAACCAAGCTCTAAGAAAGTGCGCCGCAAAAGGCACCAAAATTTATTTCATGCATGGCAACCGCGACTTTTTAGTCGGGCAAGCTTGGTGTGAAAGTGCCCAGTGTGAATTGTTGGATGAATCCAAATTAATCACCTTAGGCAATGAATCTATTTTATTGATGCACGGCGACAGCCTGTGTACTGATGACATAGAGTATATGAAAGCGCGAGTAATGCTGCGCAACCCACAATGGCAAGATCAACTGCTCGCCAAATCAATTCCAGAACGCATTGAGTTTGCCAAACAAATTCGCAGCGAAAGCAAAGAAAGCCAAAAAGGCAAAAGCTACGAGATTATGGATGTTAACCAAGAAGCCGTTGATAAAGCATTATCAGAGGCGAATTGCGCAACCATGATTCATGGCCACACCCACCGACCTAATATTCATCAATGGCAGTTTGGAGGTGAGCAACGCATGCGTTTTGTTCTGGGCGATTGGGGAGATAAAGGCTGGTTTATTAAATGGCAAGCTGGCGAACCCCTTAAACTTGAATCCTTTGATCTTTAGCATGAACAATCAAAACGGCATGAGTCGATAATGCCTCGCTTACCCGCCCTATCCAGCAACCCGATTATTTTAGGTGCGCTTTTTATTTTATTAGGCGAAGCCATGTTGGGTATTATGGGCGGGATCATTAAACACCTGTCTAGTGACCTCTCTACCCAGCAAGTTGTATTCTTTCGCAATGTTGCTGGGCTTATCATGCTCATTCCTATTTTATTAAAAACCGGATTCTCTGAGCTTAAAACACAACGCTTTCACTGGCACCTTATGCGGGCATTAGTGGGTTTAAGCGCCATGTATTGTTTTTTCTTTGTATTGGCTCGTATGCCCTTAGCCGAAGCGTTTTTGGTCAAACTCACCAGCCCATTTTTTATGCCTATCATTGCCTATGTGTGGCTTAAAGAAAGTATCGGCCCCAATACCCGCTGGGCGATAATTATTGGCTTTATCGGCGTGGCATTTATTTTAAGACCCGGCACCGATAGCTTTTCGTATTTTGCCATTATTGGGTTAATCGGTGCTGCCTTAGCTGCTTTGGCAAAGGTTACCATTCGTAAAATGGGTGATACCGAAAGCAGTGTTGCCATTGTGTTTTATTTTGGCTTAATTTCGGCGGTAATCTCCGCACCTCCGGCATTTTACGCTTGGCAAGAAGTACCAGATACAGCATGGGGATGGATTGTGGCGATGGGCGCCATTGCCACTCTTGGCCAACTGGCACTAACCCAAGCGTATCGCATAGCGCCAACCGGAAAAATAGGTATTTATGTGTACTCATCGGTCATTTATGGCGCAGCTATGGGCTGGGTATTTTGGGGTGAAGTCCCACTATGGAGCACCTGGTTAGGCAGTGCCTTTATTATTGCTGCTGGGCTGATTAATATTCGCAAGAAGAAAGCGGGTTGACGCTGTAGTGGTCAACTAAATCTGGTCACAAGTTAAGAGGCAAGTTCATATCTTGCCTCAGCTTCAGCAGGTGTTAACCCACTATTAAAAGTATGTGGTCTATAGTGACTGTAATAATCGATTATGTAATGAGACATGCTCCAAGCAACATAGCGGCTCATAGGCCGGTCTTCAGTTGAAGATATAGTGCTATGTTTTTTGCACCTGCTAAACCATTACTGAGGCCATGAATGCGGCTTACTTGTGCTAACTGCTTAATTTTCTCAGGCTTAATGTTTTTTTCTACTGCTCCAATAATGATAACTACTGCGATGCACCTGAAATTCGACTTTAAACTCGGGGTTGAATCGTGACCTTGTTGTTTTAGTCATGTTGTCACCGTAATGATTTGTGTGCATTCTAGCACCTCTTATTACGTGACCAAATTCACCGTACCACTACACGGTTAGATACCTCCGGCTACCCGATTATGCTTATATTTTTGGTAATTTAAGGAGTCTTTCATTACGCCAGACTCTTATTACTTTTATTGCTTTGCTCTCTCGCAAATATACAACACGGAATGGCACATGTACTAGTTCACGAATTAATTCATCGTTAAATTCTGGAACCATGCGACCAATACCAGGATGTTTTGCAAGAGTTTCAACGTGCTCAATTATAGCAGTAACAAAATCGATACCTATATGAGGAACACCTTGCTCTAGATAATATTCTTTGATCTTCTCTAGATCTTTAATGGCAGATTTTGAAAAGGAAATATTCACTTATTAAATGCCTAGCCTTTTCTTTACATCACTTATATCAACGGTATCGCCTTCTTTGATTTCCATTAATCCTTGCGTTATGGCCTTTACGAAAGCTAACTCTTCATTAATACTTTCGTAGTCATCGAGACCTTGCACTACAGCGATGCCTCGCCCTCTACTAGTTAATAAGATAGGCCGATGAGTTTCTTTAGCATGGTTTACAACCTTACCAGGATTTATTTTTAGATCAGAGAGTGGAACGATGTCTTCAGAGAATTTTGTTTGCATGGACTTCCCTCCTTTTAAAGACCTATTTATAGCACCTGTTAAGAGGTATTGTCAAAAAGCATAACGCCAATATTATGGGGCGCTGAAAGCCTACCAGTCCCGCAGGGACGTTCACCAATGTCTTGTTAAGAGCTTGTATCATTATGCTCTAGCTCTCGCTTCTTTATATAATCAATTTTTAAATCAACCCTTGGTGATTTAGGTTTCACTTATGCCAAGCGACAGCACCGACTACCCATTGTTTCAACCACTCAAGAAGTTCCCCTGCGCTTATCGACATCCTGCTTGGATATTTATTTTCCCTTCAATCACGATTTGTAAGCACCCTACCCTATTACCCACAAACTCTGGTTACCATCTACATAATTCAGTACCGCGCAAAGCGCTAAAGAAAGCGGTTAATGAGTCAGGTTTAAATAGGTAAAAGTTAACTGTCATACTTTCTCACAGCTTTGCGAAATAGTCGTGTTATTTAATTAAATGGCTGCGGCTCTGGCTGCAGCTGAATACCAAACTTACTCTTCACGTCCGCTTGCACGGCTTGTTGAATATTCATTAAATCTTGCTGGCTTGCGCCGGATTTTAAGGTTAAAACCAGCGCTTGCTGGTCGTGCATTTTTGCCAGACCTAACGATTTGCCTTTCCAGCCACATTGATCAATCAACCAACCTGCTGCAATTTTTAAAACGGAGTCTTTATTGGCTACCGAGTAGGCGGGTAGATTAGGAAACTGAGTTAACAACTCATCTGCTTGAGATTTTGGAATAATAGGGTTGGTGAAAAACGAGCCTGCATTGGGGATTTTACTGGGGTCGGGTAATTTACTGTTACGTACTTCTATAACCCACCCTGCTATTTGCTTAGCCGTTAAAAACTTTTGGTCTAAAGGTTCATCATCATGCGCCGCTAAAAACTGTTCGGCCATGGTATTTAACGGCGCATAAGAGACTTGCGGTTTAAATACCTTCGATAATTTAAAAATAACCTGTGTGATTAAAAAATTATTTTTAAATTGTTTTTTGAAAATAGAATCACGGTATGAAAAATCACACTGAGCTGCAGAAAAAGTCATCCACTGCCCGCTCGATAATTGCAGCCCACGAACTTCTTCAATGATCTGCCCTACCTCAACACCATAAGCCCCAATATTTTGGATGGGGCAAGCGCCTACTGTACCAGGAATTAGTGCTAGACTTTCTAAACCATACGCGCCTAGCTCGATGGATTTTAAAACCCATTGATGCCAGTTTAATCCAGCACCCACCGCATAGGTTATTGTTGTGTCATCTTCCGATAATTTTTCAATACCTTGCATGGCGCTTTGCACAACTAAACCACTCACGCTTGGCTGCATGATCATATTGCTGCCGCCGCCCAAAACTTTTACTTTAAGCTGCTTGGTTTTTGCATACTTTAGTAACAACAATAATTCTGACATCGAGTTAAAACGGGCAAAGTTTTCGGCAATACATGGCAGAGATAAGGTATTAAATGACGACAAATCAAAGTTAGCTTTAACTTGAATTTGGCTATGAATTTGGGTTTGGAAGTTAGAGACGGTAGACATTAGAGTTTCGATTTAATATCCAAAATCAATTGATCGCAGGCTTCTTCAACCATATCCAGAACTTCTTCAAAGCCATCCTTTTCACCGTAATAGGGATCGGGCACTTCGGTTAATCCTTGCGATTTTAAATTCGGGGTGGAAAACGCTTGCAGAAATAATTGTGGTTGGGTTTTCGCCTCGGCTTTTAACTCACCAACTAATCCATCAACTAATCCACTAACTAATCCATCATCAGGAAGAATTTTTTGCAGATTGTGTAAATTTGATTTATCCATTGCCAATACATAATCAAACTCAAAAAAATCTTCTGCTACTGCCTGACGAGCGCGCAAATGAGACAAATCATAATTACGTTTACGAGCCGCTTTTTGAGAACGCAGATCAGGCTGCTTGCCGATGTGCCAAGCTGCCGTACCTGCACTGTCGACTTCAACCACATCAGATAATCCCGCCATTGCCAACTTATGCTCTAAAACGCCATGAGCCGTTGGCGAACGACAGATATTACCTAAACAAACAAATAAAACTTTCATACTAGTCTTGAGCTTTTGTAAGTTTTTCTTCTTCACTCATTTGGCGCGCTTCTTGTTCAAGCATAACTGGCACACCATCACGAATAGGAAAAGCCAAACCGTCAAACGTACACTGTAATTCTTGTGCTTCTTGATCTAACTTCAATTTACCTTGGCAGTTTGGGCAAACCAACATAGAGGCTAATTGCTTATCCATTGTTTTATCCTTTCAAAAATTCGAATGTGTTTATTAAAATATTGAGGCAAACCTATCGCACATTAACCAATGACGTTAAATTTTGCATTAATGTTGTTTTTAATTCACTACTCAGCTGAGCATTAATTTCTAAGTACCACATATTTTCTTCGGCAAATGCAGAGCACTTAACCCAATCTTTTTCTGTCATCACTATTTGCTGAGAATACTCATCAGTAATATTTAAATCAGATGATTTAAAAGCATAATGATCGTCAAATATGTGTTCTTTATATTCTACTGACAGTGAATCGAGTGTTGAGAAAAACCGCTGAGGATTACCAATCCCCACCACCGCATGAGTTTTTTTGTCATGAAAGAAATCCAAACTCTCTCTCGCACCGGTTTTAGCATTTACCCACGCCACTGGTACAATGTGCATGTGATTAGTCGGTTCAATTAAATCAGTTGTGCCATTAAAAATAACCGTATCCACGGTTTTTAAACGCCAACCACCTTCTCGTAAAGGCCCAGCAGGCAATAACCACCCATTACCTAATTTTCGCTTGCCATCTAAAACGACAATCTCATAATCCCGCGCCATTTTATAATGCTGCAAACCATCGTCAGATAAGATCAAGTCAACGTTTTGCTGCGATAACAAACGAATTGCAGCATTACGATCCGAGCCAATGACCACAGGACAATCTAAACGATCGCGCAACAACTTAGGCTCGTCACCTACACTGCTGGCTTGTTCATTCTTTTTTAACAAGTAGGGATAATAAGGTGCATCACTGCCGTAGCCACGACTAATAATACCTACGTTAATACCTGCCTGTTTAAGCTGGTTAACTAACTCACAAGTCAGTGGGGTTTTTCCTGTTCCGCCGACATTAATATTGCCAATGACAACGACCGGAATAGCGTTATTTTTTACCGCTTTGTTAATATGAGCTAACCATAAGCGACGCCCATGACTAATAAAAAAGAACAACAAAGATAATGGCAGCAACCAAACATTCCACCATTTTTGATGATACCAGCTTTGTTCAATACGATCCGCTAAGGCCTTTAACATAACTCAGTTAACGATCTTCATCATGAAACTGTAAATCGTGCAAATTAGCGTAAGCGCCTTTTTCTGCTAACAATTCATGGTGCGTGCCACGCTCAATAATTTCGCCTTTTTCCATCACCCAAATTTGGTCTGCATTCTCGATGGTACTAAGACGATGGGCAATCACAAAGGTCGTTCGACCCTTAACAACTTCTTCCATCGCCGCTTGGATATGGCGCTCAGATTCGGTATCCAATGCAGAAGTGGCCTCATCTAAAATAAGCACAGGGGAATTTTTCAAGATGGCGCGGGCGATGGCAATACGTTGGCGCTGACCACCCGATAGCAACACACCATTATCACCCACTAAGGTGTCATAGCCATCACTCATTTGTACAATAAACTCATCGGCATGAGCCGCTTTAGCCGCCGCGATAATTTCTTCTCGCGATTTATTTTGCAGCTCGCCATAAGCTATGTTGTTAAGAACACTGCTATTAAACAACGTCACTTGCTGGCTAACGATGGAGACATTTTTACGTAAGCTTGCCAAAGTTAAATCCTCTAACTTATGACCATCCAGCAAAATGCTCCCCTGCTGGGCTTGATAAAAACGCGGCAACAAGGTCATCAAGGTCGTTTTACCACTGCCAGAACGGCCTACCAACGCATACGATTTGCCTGCTTCTGCTTTGGCATTAATCGATCGCAATACCCAATCATCAGAACTGGGGTATTTAAAGCTCAAGTCTTTGATCTCTAAATCGCCACGAACGCGTTCAAGTTCAACATGACCGTTGTCTTGTTCTGCCTTGGTGTCTAATACAGAAAAAATAGATTCTGCACCAACCAAGCCTTTTTGAATAATAGAATTAATATCGGTCAACGATCGCAAAGGTTTTGCAATCAGAGAAGCCGCTGTAATAAATGTCATAAACTCGCCAGCACTCATGGTGCCATTTAATACCCGTTCAAACATCATATACACCATCACCCCTAAACCCAGAGCAATTATTTGCTGATTTAACGGTACGTTTATGGCATTGGTTAACGCAAACTTGAGTGCTTGCTTACGATTATCTTGGCTTGCTTTGTGGAATCGTGCTTCCTCAAATTCTTGCCCACCAAAGGTTCTAACTTCTCGGTAAGCAGAAATGGTCTCGTTAGTAACTTGAGTAACATTGCCCACCGATTTTTGAATGCGCTTACTGTATTTACGAAAAAACTTACTGGCAAAACTCACTAAGCCGCCAATAATGGGGGCCAAAGCTAAAAAGATAAGAGTAAGAGTCCAATCCAAATAGATTAAATAGCCCATTAAAAAGATCACGGTTAGGCCGTCTTGAACGAGGGTAGTTAGCGCCTTTGTCGCAGCCCCTGTTACTTGGTCAACATCAAAAATAACCCTTGAAATCAAACGCCCCGTGGATTCGCCATCGTAATAATTACTCGGCAGCAGCAGCATGTGATTAAACAAAACCGTACGTAAACTGTGTACCACACCTCGGCCAACCCGGGCGATAAAGTATTTCCCCAAAAACGTACCCAAACCACGATAAGCAAAAATAGCAATCAGGGTAATAATCACAAAGCGCGCGTCTTCTGGCTTTGGATTTGCTAATACTTCGGTAATTTGGCCCATCATCCAAGACAGTGCCGGAGCCGCCGAGGCAAATAAAACAAACCCCAAAATGGCAATTAAAAATGAGCCAATAAAAGGCTTTACGTAGGTCAGTAGGCGTCCGTAAAGACGCCCTACCGATACTTGCTCTGACATGAATTATTCCGCGCTGGCTTGACGAGTAGTGATACTAAGATTAACGAAACCTGTTTGTCCAGCAGCGTCCATGGCTCTTACTACCGCCTGATGTGGGGTGTTCGCATCCGCTGTAATGGTAACAGGCAAACCCGTTTCACCATTGGCCGCCTTAATTAAGGCGCTTTTTAAGGTATCTAATGTATTATTGATCAGTGATTTGTCATTGATCGAATAACTTCCAGAAGCCGTGATCATGATCTCTAATCGATTAGTCGCAACCGGTTGCTGCTCTGCACTGGACTCTGGTAAATCAATGCTCAAATGATTTTCTTTGGTAAAAGTAGTCGATACCATAAAAAAAATCAGCAACAAGAAAACGACGTCAATTAAGGGCGTTAGATTCACTTCCACCATTTCTTTATTTTGACGTTTAAAATTCACAATTAAGCTCCAGTCGCTTGCTTATGCTCAGACTTATTTGCTGGGCTGTCAGCAACTTCACGCTCACCGTGTAAAACGTCAACTAATTTCAGTGACTCTTGCTCCATAAATACCACAACTTCATCAACACGACGCTGCAACATGCGATGGCAAATAAGCGCTGGAATCGCAATGGCCAAGCCCGCTGCAGTAGTCACTAAAGCTTCTGAAA
Organism: uncultured Thalassolituus sp.; assembly: GCA_913061435.1. Classification (GTDB taxonomy): domain Bacteria; phylum Pseudomonadota; class Gammaproteobacteria; order Pseudomonadales; family Oceanobacteraceae; genus Oleispira. Next base: position 65,853 of record CAJXUK010000013.1, read on the forward strand.
TACCACCGGCTAACACACCGGCCTGACCGGTACCCGCCAACATAATCTCTGAAAACACTTTAATCATACCAACAACCGTACCCAACAGCCCCATTAACGGTGTTACCGCCGCAATGGTTCCCAAAGCATTTAAGTAGCGTTCCATTTCATGAATTTCATGACTGGCGACTTCTTGAATACTCTCTTTCATAATCTCGCGCCCATGCTTAGAGTTCATTAAACCTGAAGCTAATACACGACCTAAAGGAGAGTTATCACGCAACTCTTTAATACGAGCACTGTCGAGTTGATTATTTTTCATCCAACTCCAAACTTGACTTAGTAAATCTGATGGCGCAATTTGGTTGGTGCGTAGCGTCCAAAAACGCTCACCGGCAATGGCTGCCGCTAATACTGAACAAATGATGATCGGAATCATCATCCAACCGCCGCTCTGGATGATCTCAAACACAGAACAATCTCCTAACACTCAATTTATTATGATTTATGCGCGCTACTTTAGCACAAGCTTGATTGCCAGCTCTACACTCTGATGCAATTGCGTTAATCAAATCACAATTGTCGCCAACTGGGGGGATTAACTGTTCGCCATTCAACCAACTTTATGCCGTTAGGGTTAAAAAAATCAATTTCTAGCGCCCCAGAGATGGCCGTATTGTAAACAGAAATACCCTGATTAAGGTATCGATTTAATACATCTTGATGCGGGTGCTTAAATGGATTGTTAAATCCACTAGAAATAATGGCTATAGAGGGAGAAACTGCGCTTAAAAAAGCTTCGCTTGAACTGGTTTGGCTCCCATGGTGAGGCACGACCAAAACATCTGATTTGAGCTGCTCACCAAAGTGATTAACATAACGCTGCTCTTGTTTATTTTCGATATCACCCGGTAACAATAAACGATGCCCATTAATATTAAACTGCACCACACAGGATTGATTATTGTCACTAACTACTGATTCAGTTTCAGTTTCAGTTGCAGGCAAATTTAAAGCGCGCCATTGAAAACCATGTCCTAAGCGCCAACGAGGGTCTAAATTGTGGCAATTAATGTGGTCATCTAACGTCGGCTGCCCTGCATACGCCACTCCTACATTGAATGTTCGTCTTAAGCCTGCTTCACCTCCAGCATGATCATTATCAGAATGACTAATAAACAAAATATCCACCTGCGACACCGGCAGTGCACGAAGATTTTTAGCCACAACAGCTTCGCCAAGACTAAAACCAGAGCGAAACTTTGCCCCAGTATCGTAAACCCAAGACGCAGGAACTTGTTTACTATTAAGTTCAGACACATTAAGTGGCGCAAACTCAGCTGCGGATCGGGGCTGAAACACCCCAGCCACCGACAAGCCTTGGCCAACATCAAATACAAAAACACGATCACTCACTGCTTGAGTGGGTAAAAAATAAATCAAAGCTAACAAAACAGCACTTAAGCGCCGAAACGGAAAGCCTTTAAACATCAACAATGTTATTACCAGCACGATTAAACACAGCAACCATGTTCCAAAAGGCTTAAACACCAACCAGCTTGATGCCATTGCTAGGGTTTCTAAATACTCAAAGCTCAATGCCAGTAACCAGTTCAACACACTAGGTACCACACCGGTCGGGAAAACCAGTGCCAACAAAGAAAGCGGCAACACGCATAACGCCAACAAAGGTATCGCTAAGGTATTAACTAACAAAGAAAGTAACGATTGTGATTGCTGAAAAAACCATAAAAAAGGCATTAAAGCGATGAAAATAACCCACTGGGGTCGGATTAACTGCATACCAGCCTTTCCCCAAAATAGAGGATCTTTAACTGTCAGTTTATTAGCGACTCTCACTAAACCGACATGGGTCATCAATAAACAGCCAACAGCAGCAAAAGAAAACCAAAATCCAATAGACAAACTGGCCAGCGGGTTAATCATTAATACCAACCAGACAACCCAAAGCCAAGTGTCTAATAAAGACCAGTGTGATTTATAGTAACTAACCAAAAGTGTTATCAATAGCATTAAGCTAGAACGCTGCACTGCCAAGCCCATACCCGCCATGTAGGCGTAAAGTAAACAGCACAACATTAAAATTAACGGTGTTAACCGCAGCAAATAAGAATACGCGGGAGAAAATAGCAACATTTCACAGTGGATGAGTAAGCGCCACAAAATAACCACAAGCAACACTAAAAACCCAACATGAAGGCCACTAACCACCAACAAATGAATGGCTCCAGTCATTTGCAAATCAGACCAGCGCTCTTTTTCTAAATACCCAGACTCACCAAATAATAAAGCAGGCACAACCTGCCCTGATAACCCATTCAAAGACGCGGCTCGATGAATACCCTGTTGCCTAAAATCAATTAACGGCTTGTTAACACCGTCAACAACCGAAAAGTCAGTGATATAGCCAGTGGCATCAATAGCCTTACTTAACAACCAAGCTTCGTAATCAAAACCAACAGGATTTATAAAACTGTAGGGTGCTCTTAATTTCGCACTAAAACGGATACGGAAACCGCAATGCTTAGAATATTTGTTTGATTGAACACTTTCTTGCTCATTCGATTTATTTAAATAACGTGACAATGATACTTTGCGTAATTTTTGTATTTGATCAACAGAATCCAGCCTAGGCTCGACATGCAACAAATTTACCACGTACTTTTCGATATTAGGATTGGAATAATCACACTTAACAACGTCACCCAATGCAGAAATTACTTGGCCAGAATCGTTAAAAGGTAAACGGCTATCAACACGCTGATTAAGCCACGAATAAGCATACACAGCGGATAAGCCTATACTTGCAACCACCAGTATTATCAAGCGAAGGTTAACCGCAGCCCCGTGCCGTAAAGGGGGTTTAAATGGAGAGTAAGCAGTCATTTGAGGGGAAATGAATACATTAAGGTAAGCAGCAAGCAACAGAGAAAGAACTAACAACAGCAATAGCCATTCAGATCGAGACTCAGCTTGTATAACAACAATTAAAGCTAAAATTGAACTTACTAGGCACAGTCTCATTGCCACCTCATCCG
>CAJXUK010000014.1 GCA_913061435.1 uncultured Thalassolituus sp.
GAGCTGAACCTCGACCTACTTTAATTTTTATTTCGGTTTACGTTTTTTGTCGAGCTGAACCTCGACCTACTTTAATTTTTTGTTCGGTTTACGTTTTTTGTCGAGCTGAACCTCGACCTACTTTAATTTTTATTTCGGTTTACGTTTTTTGTCGAGCCGTACCTCGACCTACTTTAATATTTGTTTATTAGTACAAATACGGTTCAAATTCTTTAAAGCAGCTTGGGCTAATGACTATTTGCTGGGCTTCGGGTTTTGGTTGGTAGTGGTCTAGGCGCAGGCGTTGCAGTAAATACCTTGCTAGTGCAGCGCGTACGGGTATTTCTCGCACCCAACTGCCCTGTTCGTTCTGCTGCATTTGGTAATCTAGAGCGATGATGCGTTGTTGTTGTTCGTTGAGGCGGCTGTCGGGTTCTATTTTGAGTACCAGCTGGCTATTCCATTCTTGGTCTTGTTCTTTGCCATGGGTGCTTGGGCCTTCAAATTCGGGTTTGAGGGCTTCATTTTCAAAGCAGAATCGAGAGAGTACAAAGTCGCGGTAGGCGTTGTTTTTTTCACAATGCGCGCGAACGTGGTAGCGCAGGCCGTCGAATACCAAGCTGTGTGGGCTGATGATGCGCGACTCATAATCGGGGCTGGATAATGACTGATAGCCAATATCGATGCGTTGTTGGTTACGAATGGCGCGCAGTATTGGGCGTATTAAATTAGGGTCGATGTTACGCAGTGGTGCTTCTAATAGCTGAATGCCGATCACGTCGGATAATTCACTGCGGCAGTATTCGTCGATGTGCCCTTGGGTAAAAGCCGGGGTAAATAGATCGCTGGGTTTGTAGCCTTTTAGCGATGCGTCGTAGGTTAGGTTGCTGGGTTGCCGTTCTAGGTATTCATTCAGTAGCTTTTTGGCTTTGCTGCGACCAAAACCAAATTCTTGTTGCAGGTGTTGCAGTGTTAAGCGCCCTTCCCATTGGATGATGATTTCAATGTAGGCGTAGCATTGGCGTTGTTCTCTGCTTAGATTAAGGCTCACGATTTACGTCCATGTTAAAAAGTTTTTAATCAACAAGGCGTAAGATAACGAGTCTGGTAGTTTTTGACAAGGATAATGATGAGAGGGCGATTGTCGGGCTGAACCCCGACCTACATTTAGAGCTTAATTTAGGTCGCCCTTTAGGGCGACAAAAAGATAGAGATATTTGCAGGGCGTTTGTCGGGCTGAAGCCCGACCTACATAAGAATTGTCTGCTAGGCCGTTTTGCTTTCAGCTTCGGCTGGGCTAAAGCGTTGTTCTAAATAGCTAATGATGTCGCCTGATTCATACATCCAGCTCACGTCACCGTTGTCTTCTTCTATGCGTAGGCACGGCACTTTTAACAACCCACCACCTTGGGTGAGTTCTTGTTTGTATTGTTCGCTTTTTTTTACGTTGCACGTTTGTATGTTCAGGCCGTTACGTTTAATAGCACGGCGTACTTTTACACAAAACGGGCATGCTGGGTATTGATACAAGGCCAATTTGGTTGTTTGTGTATCGATTACCGCTTGCTCACTGGCTTCGCGTTTGATGCTTTTAGGGGTAAATACCCAGTTAAAAAACAAGATAAGTGCACCTAATATTGCGCGTACGATAAACATAGTTGTTTTCCTAAAAGTGGTTATTTAGTATGAAAAATGGGCATTATACGCGGTTGGCGCTTATAGGCTAGTCGATTGCTTCCCTATCCTGCTTATCTCATGTATAAACCCATTATGAAAACTCCAAAACGTATACAGCCCTTGGTGGATGACGGTGTCGTAGACGAAGTCTTAAGCCAGTTAATGAGTGGTAAAGAAGCCACGGTTTATGTCGTGCGCTGCGGCGATGAAATTCGCTGCGCTAAAGTCTACAAAGAAGCTGCCAAAAGAAGCTTTAAGCAGGCTGTTCAGTATCAAGAAGGCCGTAAGAGCAAAAATAGTCGTCGCCAACGGGCGATGGAAAAAGGCTCTAAATATGGTCGCAAGCAGCAAGAAGAGTCTTGGCACAATGCCGAGGTCGATGCCTTGTATCGCTGCGCTGATGCGGGTATTCGTGTGCCGACCCCTTATGGGTGTTTCGACGGTGTGCTGCTGATGGAATTGGTAACTTACGACGATGGTGATGTGGCACCCCGTTTGAACGATGTGTCTATGTCGGAAGAACAAGCACTGGAAGATCACGCCACGGTAATTAACGACGTTAAGCGTATGTTGGTTGCCGGATTGGTGCATGGGGATTTGTCGGAATTTAATGTGTTGGTAGACGACTATGGTCCGGTAATTATTGATTTACCCCAAGCGGTTGATGCCGCCGCCAACAACCATGCCTTTTCTATGCTTGAGCGCGATGTGCGTAATATGACCGAGTATTATGGCCAATATGCGCCACAATTATTAAAAACCAATTACGCCAAAGAAATGTGGGCCTTATACGAAGACGGTAATTTAACCGCCGATACAATTTTAACGGGCTTGTATGAAGAATCCACCGAGAGCGCGGATGTGGATTCGGTAATGGATGAAATTCGTGCGGTACTCGCCGAAGAACGTAAGCGTAAAGAGCGTGAAGCGAACGCCGACGACGATTACACTTACGACGAAATAAAAGATTAACTTGTTTTTAAACCGCCTTATTTACAGCCCTATCTAAACGGCATTAAACGCAAGTTCGTTTTGAATTTTGTTTTTAATGTCGCTGTATCTTAACTTTTCACAACACCCAAATCCTTCCAGTTGCCTAACCTTGTTGCGTGCAAATACCGGCACGCTGATGCCCGCCAAAAAGCGGCATTGCAGATCCACCGATACGCTTATTTTGCCAGCGAGTTGCCGATTTAATCCTGCTAAACACTGGCTTAAATAGTCGTTACTTGGCCACTGGGGTTGTTCACTGTAATTGAGCTTTACCGCCTGCCCTCGGCACACTGAACAATGCCCACATTGCTGCGGCGCGTTTTGATCGTCGAAGTAACGCGCGAGGTTGTAACTAAAACAACTAGTAAGTTCAAAAAAGCGCACTAACGCCGCAATACGTTTAATTTCTTTTTCTTCTTTGTCGACAAAATACTCATACAGTTTTTGGGTTAAATCAGGTTGATTTAACTCGTGCTGATTCACTTGAAACACTTCGGTCATTTTTTTACTTTCAAGTTCAATCAGTTGCTTTTCGGCTAAATAATCCAGTGCCACAACCGCGCGGCCTCGATCGTATTGAAAGCGGTTAAATAAGGCTTCAAAATCGGGAGTTGCCCACACTTTTTTCATTTGGCTGGTGTCAAAAATGGCTTGTAAAAACGCCCTGCGCTCGCTGTTTTTATCGCCGCTAAAGTGCGCGAGTATTTGATCTTTTGGTTGTAAGAATTTATATCTAAATTCAGCAAAATAGGCGTACATGGGTTTTATAACGCCTAACATTTCGAGCTGTACTAACAGCGTTTTAAGCGGTAATTGGCGAATATTACTGGCATTGGATAAGCTGATCACTTGCAACTCCCATTCGCCTTTACTTTTTTCGCTGTTTTGTCCGCTGTTTTGATTTTGCTCGCTACGAATGTTTTCCAATAAATAGTCAATGGCAGAATATTCTGGGGTATCGCCATAAACAAAATTTTCTACCGTATTTAAGCCGTCTAAATTGGCTAAGGTGATGCAATTAGACGGTAAGCCGTCGCGCCCTGCTCGGCCGATTTCTTGGCTGTAGTTTTCAATCGATTTGGGTAAATCGTAATGCACCACAAAACGAATATCCGATTTATCAATGCCCATGCCAAAAGCAATGGTTGCGACCACGATTTGCACATCACCGCACATAAAACTGTTTTGAATGTGCTGGCGTTTATCTGAATCAAAACCCGCATGATAGGCGCTCGAATCAATGCCTTGGGCTTGCAGTTTTGCGGCAACCAATTCAGCAGTATGTTGCAAGGTAACATAGACAATGCCAGAGCAGTTTTGCTGAAAAATACTGCGCTGCTGATGAATAATCTGCGCCAGCTGTTGCGGTTTATCGCGCTCGGCCACGGCGACCACAGACAAGTCTAGATTTTGTCGATAAAAGCCGGTTTGAATAATGTGCTCTGGCTTAATAGAAAACTTAGCCGCCATGTCGCGCTTAACGGCTTTGGTTGCCGTGGCGGTTAATAATAATACCAAGGGAATATTCAGCTCTTGGCAATACACCGGCAGTTTTAAATAGTCGGGGCGAAAGTTATGCCCCCACTCAGAGATACAGTGGGCTTCGTCAACGACTAGCATGGAAATGGGCACAGCACTGATGAACTGGCGAAAACGTTCATTTTTAAAACGCTCTACCGACACCATTAATATTTTAGTTTTGCCCGAGCGCACATCGGCCATAACTTGTTGGCTTTCTGGGCCTGTTAATGAGGAGTCAATACTGGCTGCAGCAATGCCTTTGCTGGCTAAAAATTCGAGTTGATCTTTCATCAATGCTAATAACGGCGAAACCACCAAGGTGACGTTCGGCAGATGCATCGCGGTAAGCTGATAACACAAGGATTTACCCGACCCTGTGGGGAAAATGGCTAACGAACTTTGCCCGGCTAATAGCTGAGTAATGGTTTGTTGTTGGCCACTCCGAAATTCATCAAAACCAAAGGTGTGTTTTAAAGACTGCTGCAGTGCGCTGGTATGTATATTCATGCAATCAATCTATCGGTATCACCGCGTGAGCGCAAGTACAGTTAGCCAGTCTAAACAAACATAGCGATTGACTCGGGTTTACGATAAAATCGCGCCATTATTAGACCTAGCTGTCTTTATTTTTTAGTTCAACCTTGATGAGCCCGATATGTCAGAAACTCCCATTTCTATTGATCCACAGAATCCGAGCGATGTTATCGCTTCTAGCAAATACGATAGCAGCGGCAAAATCGGCTTTGTGAGTCTGGGCTGCCCGAAAAATTCGGTGGACAGTGAACGCATTCTTACGCAATTGAAAATGGACGGTTATGACATTACCAACACCTACGAAGATGCCGACGTGGTGGTTGTGAATACCTGTGGTTTTATTGATGCGGCCAAACAAGAATCGTTAGACGCCATCAAAGAAGCCATGACCTCGAACGGCAAAGTCATCGTCACCGGCTGCATGGGCAAAGGCGCGGATGCTGATTTAATTAAAAAAGAAAATCCTGGCGTACTGTCTATTTCTGGCGCTCATGCTTACGAAGAAGTGATGACCGCGGTACACGAGTGGGTGCCACCGAATCCAGACTTTGACCCCTTTACCGATTTAATTCCGGCTCAGGGCGTTAAGCTAACCCCACGTCACTATTCGTACTTAAAAATTTCGGAAGGTTGTAACCACAAGTGCACTTTCTGCATCATCCCAGACATGCGCGGCAAGCACGTTAGCCGCCCGATTGGCGATGTGTTAGAAGAAGCTAAGCGCTTAGTCGATGCGGGCACCAAAGAGTTGTTGGTGATTTCTCAAGATACCAGCGCCTATGGCGTTGATATGAAATTCCGCACCGGTTTTTGGAATGGCATGCCGGTTAAAACTAATTTGCTGTCGTTATGCCAAGAGCTTGGCAAGCTGGGCGTTTGGGTACGTTTGCATTACGTTTACCCTTATCCGCACGTTGACGACATTATCCCGATGATGGCCGAAAATCATATTCTGCCGTATTTGGATATTCCGTTTCAGCACGCAAGCCCAGCGGTTTTGAAATTAATGAAACGCCCTGCTCACGCTGAAAATACCCTAGCGCGGATTAAAAAGTGGCGTGAGATTGCGCCCAACATTGTATTGCGTTCGACGTTTGTGGTTGGCTTCCCGGGTGAAACCGAAGAAGACTTCCAGATTCTTTTAGACTGGTTAGACGAAGCTGAACTAGACCGTGTGGGTTGTTTCAAATACAGCCCAGTTGAAGGCGCACGCGCTAACGCATTACCAAATCATGTACCAGAAGACATTCAGCAAGATCGCTGGGAGCGCTTTATGGCCAAGGCGCAAGAAATTAGCACGCGCAAACTGGCGCGCCGCGTTGGCCAAACCATGCAAGTATTGATTGATGATGTTGATGAAGAAGGCGCGGTTGGTCGCACAGTAGCCGATGCACCAAATATCGATGGCATGGTGTATTTGAATGAATACTTCGATTGTGCCCCAGGGGATTTTGTTGAAGTCGAAATCACGCATTCCGATGAATATGATCTTTGGGGTGAAGTTAAAGTCTAAACAGTAAAAAGTAGGTTGTCCTTTAGGGCAACAATTTGCATCGTTGTTGGGCTAAACCCCAACCTACCTTTTAATAATTATCACCGGGATAAATGGACTCTGCATATAACTGCAATTCTTGCAGAATAAACATTTTCTCTTGATCGTGCTGATGCTGCACCGCGGCTTCTTGTAACGCTAAGGCAAACTGCTCAAAATTCAATCCTGGGCCATTGCCCATTAAGCTATTAAAACAGTGTTTTTGCCATCGCTCAAACTCGTCTTCTTGGAGTGCTTCTGGGTAATTGCGCGCCTTAAATCGAAAGAACATTTCTTCGCCACGGGGGTCCTGAAACTGAGCCTGAAAACCCGCTAAAGCCGATGCTGGTGTTGCATGAATTTGAGCCATCATTTTCTTGTCGGCATTACTCCAAAAACCCCCACTGTATAACTGTACGTCAACATCGCTATTCTTACGGTCAAACTCCCGCTTAGTAAATAATGCATGCAGGTTTTTTATAATGCTGGGCTCTGCTGCTAACAGTTGATGCATGCTGGCTAAGTTAGCACGTAAGAGTTCACCGGATAAGTTCCAGCGCTCGGCTTGATCGGGGGTTAGTGTTTTAGCCGGTGCTAATACTGGGCTTTTGTTTATGTGCACTTCTTTTATCGCTAAACGCTCAACCCCTTCGGGTAAGTCTGCCTGCTTGGTAAATAAACGCTGTTGCATTTGTTCTACTGATAAACCCGACAAGGTATTGGGGTCTTGGGATAAATCAAAGGCAAAAAACGAGTTTTTATTGGTTGGGTGCCAACAAATGGGCACGACTACGGCTAAACAACCACGATCCACACCGTACATGCCAGAAATATGCACCAAAGGTTTGTGTCGATCCACGTCAATTAAACCCATTATCTGTTGCTTGGAACGATTAGCATAAAGATAACGGTATAATTTAGGTTGCTTTTCTAACAGCAGTTTAGCAACGGCTATGGTGGCTCTTACGTCGACAACGGCATCGTGAGCTTTACCCAAATCAATGCCATTGGCGGCGGTTAAATCTTCTAAGCGAAAACTAACCTTACCTTCAGCATTTTTGGGCCATTTAATGCCTTCTGGGCGCAGTGCATAGGCGCAACGCATTACGTCTAAAATATCCCAACGGGAATTGCCGTTCTTGTATTCACGCTCGTAAGGGTCGTAAAAATTGCGGTATAAGGTATAGCGGGTAATTTCATCGTCGAAGCGAATGCTGTTGTAACCTGCTACACAGGTATCGGGCACAGAAAAGATGCGATTTATTTCATTAATAAAATCGTTTTCGGGCATGCCGTTTTGCAGGCATTGTTGAGGGGTTATGCCAGTGATCATAGATGCTTGCGGGTGTGGCAAGTAGTCGGCACTGGGCGCACAAAATAGCTGTACTGGCTCGTCTATTTCATTGAGGTTTTCATCGGTGCGAATGCACGCAAATTGAGCGGGCCGATCATAAGAAGGATCGGCACCAAAGGTTTCGTAATCGTACCAAATAATAGACTGGCTCATTGCGCCTGCATACTCTAAAAAATTCAGCGCTTAGTCTAGCAGAGCCGAGCCATGACTGTGAACAGCTGTTATATACTTGGTAGTTTATCGAAATCACTCATTTGAAAGAAGTTATGTGCGTCGCGGGATGATTGCACGGGTAATTCTTCCATCGGCATGTGGCCAACACCTTCATAAACGATGGTATTTGAATTCGCTATCGCATCTTCAAATTGTTTTAAGATCGACAATGGCACCCACTGATCTTCTGCGCCCCACATTAATAACGTCGGTGTGGTCACTTCAGATACACGATCGCCGAGGTGTGGATTTACACTTTGCACTTTCATAATTCTAAACGCTTCGATCAAGGCTTTGCGGTTGCCCTCGCGGGTGGTCATATCAAAGTAACGTTGAGTCAGTTTGTCGGTGACTTTATCAGAATCACCAAAAGCGGCATTTACGTTCAAGTCTACTAAGAACTTCGGCATCATTAAGCCACCAATTTCACCAATGACTGGTAGAGCTGATGCGCTCATTATAAATGGCATATCCTGAGGAAAACCTGCGGCGTCTAATAAAATCATTTTCTTAACACGATCTGGGCGATGCAGTGCATAGTTCCAAGAAATATATCCACCTAATGAATTACCCGCTAGGTACATTTCGTCGATACTAAGCTTGTTTAAGAACTTATCGAGCTTGTCCACCATGTAAGCGATATCGTATTCATCTGTTCGCGGATCAATGCCGGTTAAGCCATGACCTGGTAGGTCAATACGCAAGATACGGTAGTGATCAGCTAATCGATTTACCCAGCCGTCCCATGTGTGTAATGAAGAAGCTACACCGTGCAATAATACAAGCGTTGGGCCATCACCTTGATCACGATAGTGAATCACTAGGTCGTCTACGGCCATAAATTTTGAGGTTTCGTCGGTATACTTTTCGGTTAGTCCCGACAGCGGTTGAGTAGTCATCCCCATGGATACACAGCCGTGCAGTACTATCGTTGACAGAATTAAAAGATATTTAAACCAATTCATTCGGTTAGATCCTTTTTATAATTATTTAGTTTTAGGATGGTGAGTTAAATAATTTTGGATTTTATCACAGCATTCGCTCTAACCCAATTCAATGTCGGTGAGTTTACCGGTAGAATAGATTTTTTACACCCGAATACCGTTGAACATTAGTTTCAGGACGATTATTACATGGCGTTACTAGATAAATTTTTAAATCCTTCATTTTTAAAACCTAAGTGGCAACATAAAGATGTAGCCATTCGTAAGCAGGCCGTGGCGCAAATTACCGATGAAAAAATCCTGGTTCAAATTATTCATGGAGACATCGACAAAAATATTCAGGCGTTAGCCTTAACTAAAATTAAAACGCCTCAATTACTGGCGGAATTTTTGGTTAGTGACAACAACCAACTGCGCAATCAAGCCCAACAACAGCACTTAACAGCCCTTTTGCCTAATAATAGCCCTGCTGACCTAGCCGCTATTAGTAATGACAATGATTTAGTCAGTGTTGCAACTTATACTCAAGATGAAGCCACTCGCTTAGCCGCGATAGATAAATTGAGCGACGAAAATATTCGCTTAGATATTGCTTGTAATAACCCTGTGGCAAAAGTGCGTTTAGCAGCGGCTCAGGGGATAACAAACTCAGCAGCGCTTGCTCAATTAATGCAGGTTGCCCAAGGTAAAGACAAAGCCCTATATCGTTTTTGTAAAGAGCAACTAGCGGCGGCTAAGGCAGTAGAAGATGCAGCTCTCGCCTTACAAGATACTATTAATCGTTGCGTTGCTAGTGCAGAACAGCTAGCCAAGAGTGCTTATTCTCCAGAATACAATGGTCGCTTGCAGCTACTAAAACAAAACTGGGCCGCATTGAACCAACAAAATGCTGAGCAAGTTGAGCGCTTTAAAGCGGCGAGCCAAATAGCCGAAGCAACGTTGGCTGAGCACTTAGCAGAAGAAAAAGCCGCACAAGATAAGTTGGCTGCTATCGCGGCGGCAAAAAATACTTTTACCACTGTGTTGCAGCAGTTAGAAGCGGTTGAGTTTGATACCGACATTGCCAATCAACTAACCCAATTTCAGCAACAGTGGCAAGCTGCAAAACAGGTCTCTCAACCACAGGCAGAACAGCACAAAGCCTTTGAAAATCGCTTACAAGCATGGCTAGCACTGGATACTACTCGCAATTTATTGGCCGAAAAGAATGACGACATAAAAGCCTTAATTCAACAAAGCCTACAAGTAGAAAAACTTAGTTTAAGTAAAAGCCAAGGCTTGCAAAAAGACATTAACCTACTGCTTAAACAATTACCCTGGAAACCGGTAGCCAGCGACATTTCGATAGAACCCCCTGCCTTGCTAGCAGAGCTAGACGCTGCCCTACAAGTGGTTATCAAACACAATCAAAGTGTATCCGCGCACGAAGCTGATAGCAGCAAGCAGCTTGCTAAAACCCTGACAGAATTAACTCAGCATATAAATGATGGGCATTTAAAAGAAGCCAACAAGAGCCACCAGCAAGCCCTAAATGCGTTAAAGAAATTGAGCCAGCAAGAAAGTAGAAAGTTCCAGCGCCAATTCCAAAGCTTAACTGCACAATTGGCTGAAATTAGAGATTGGCAGGGCTTTGCTGCTACGCCCAAAAAACAGGCGCTATGCGAGAGCATGGAAGCTTTGGTTAATAGCAATATTGATGCTGCACTATTGGCCGATAAAATTCATGATTTGCAAGAAGAATGGAAAGCCTTAGGCCCTATTGCTCGCCAAGACGATAAAATATTATGGAATCGTTTTCGTTCCGCAGCCGATAAAGCTTACGAGCCTTGCAAAGCTTATTATGCCGAGATGGCCGTTCAACGTCAGCGTAATTTAGCCAACCGAGAAGAGCTGGTTGCTCAACTGGTTGAGTACGAAGCCAATATGGATTGGGCTAACGCCGATTGGGGCGTGGTTCAAAAAACCTTGGACACCGCTCGTGAAACTTTCCGCAGTTTTTCTCCAGTTGATCGCAGTGAGCACAAAAACAGCCAGGCCAGCTTACAAACCATCGCCGACAAAATTTATGCGCACATTAAAGATGAGTACCAGAAAAATATTGAAGCTAAAGAATCATTAATAGCGCAAGCGGTGGAGTTACAAAATTTAGAAGATTTAAACCAGGCTATTGAGCAAAGCAAACAACTTCAACAAGACTGGAAAACCATTGGCATAACCCCCAATAAAGCCGATCAAAAATTATGGCAAGCCTTTCGTGCTGCCTGTGATGGGGTATTTGCTCGTCGTGATGAACAACGCCAGCATAATAAAGCTCAAATAGAAGTCAGTATTGAGCAGGCCAATGCGATTGTTGCTCGCGCTGAAGCTTTGGTTAATGAAACGACCGAAGCAGGCGTTAACCGTGAACAAAAAGACGCATTACTTCAATGCCAAGCGGAGTTTGCGGAGTTAAGTATGCCAAAAGCCGTTTATACTAAGCTTCGTAAGCGCTTATCTGATGCGCAGCAAGCGTTAGAGGATTATGCATCGCATGCTAAACAAGCCAAAAAGCAACACGCTTGGATTACTCTAACCAACAGTTTGATGGCGATTAGTATGCAAGCTAATAGCTTTGCTGAAACTTCGATGATTAACGACGCAGCTCCACTAGCCTTGCCAAAAGGTATTGATGACGTTGCATTACATGTTAAGTGGCAACAAGCTTTAACTAATGAAAATGACATTACATTAAGCGCTTTTGAAACCCTGCGCGATGCATGTATTGCTTTAGAAATTGCTGCCGAACTAGAGTCGCCGGCAGAAGACCAGCAAGCGCGTATGGCTTTTCAGGTGCAGCGCTTGGCCCAAGGTTTGGGTCAAGCAGACAGCTTATCGCAGCAAGTGATCGATTCGGTTAATCATTGGTTAACGCTAAATGCCGACCAAGCTTGGCAGCAGCGCTATAATACGGCCTTGCTTGCAGCAGCTAAGCGACTGTAACCCCCCAGCATTAACAACTAAGAGCAACCACCTCCGTAAGCAGTTTTAAGACTGCTTACGGATGACATAAAAAAACACCCCTTCCCGCTCTTCATCTAACTCCAGTGTGTGGCCTAAAAAACTGCAAAACTTAATAAAGTCTCTGCGTGTAGAAGGGTCTGTTGCTTGTATCTCAATCGCCTCTCCTACCGCCATCGTTTTAATTTCTGCATGCAACATCATTACGGGCTCAGGACAAAATAAACCTTTGGCGTCCATCTGATGTTCAACGTGTTTATCTAACATAACCTACCTTTTGAATATTTGATTAAGCGTGTGCTTATACATCTATGTCTGTTTTAGCCAGCTAGTCTTGTTGATCACAATAAATATCATCCCTATTAGGCACAGCAATGCTGCAACTAAATAGTGGTTGGCGTAGCCAATACTGGCCGCAGAGAACCCAGCCACACTGCTAGCTATTAAGGTCGACAGCACGACTAAACACGATTGCAACGCATAGTCAGAGCCAGCACTGGCATCCCGACAGCGATCCATCATCACGGTAAATAAAGCCACTGTAGCCATACCACCAGCAATATGTTCAAACACGATTAAACTGTAAATGAGTGAATTATCTAAAGATGTCAGCAGTGCGTAACTACCAATCGCTAAGGCTTCTAACGCTAAAAAAGACACCAGTGCTGTTATCCGTGGTAGTATTTTTAATAATAACCCGCCCATAACCGCACCCGCTAAGCCAGCCAAGGTTCCCCAAACACCTAACAAGGTTGCAAATTCAGTAAGCGACATACCTAAATCGACTAAATGGGGGCGAATCATACTGGTACCAAAGGCATCTCCTACTTTATAAGTAATCAGTAGCAATAACCACGCAGTGGCCCCAGGTAAGCTAAAAAAACCCAACCAATGTTGTAATATTGGTTGCTGGTTAACGACAACGGCCTTAGGCTGCCAATACCATAACGGCAATAACCCTAAGATCATCATTAATGCCAATGCCCATAGTGTGCCTTGCCAGCCCAATTGCGCAAAGACTGCGAGCAAAGCACCACCACCAATCACCATACCAATACGGTAACCCGCTACCTGCAGGCTATTGCCCAAACCACGCTGCTGAGCCGTAATATTTTCAACCGCTAAAGCATCGGTAGCAATGTCTTGGGTAACAACAAAAGTGGTTAGCAATAACATGAATACCGCAAAGCCCACTGCTGCTTGATTAACCCAAACTTCTAATGGCGTTGCTGCGATCAATACCAAAACGATGGCCGCACTGGCATTTGCCGTAATAATCCAAGTTTTGCGAATGTGGCCTGTAATGTGACCAAGGGTTAAACGTTTAAGCGGTTGATAATGATCGAGAAGGGGTGCCCATAAAAATTTTAGAACCCATGGTAAAGATACCAAAGACATTAAACCAATGGCTTCAAGGCTCATTCCCTGTTGACGCAATAAGGCGGGCATTGCTTGGGCAAAAAAACCATGGGGCAAACCTTGTGTTAGATATAAAGCTAACAATACCCACCATTTGAACATGTATTAGACTCTTGAATAGCATAAAAAGAAAAAATCAGATGATACTGAAGTCACGGTGATTTTAGAAGCAGCAAAATTGAGCGCATCTCATTTGCAATTATGAGCAAATAAACCTATAAAGGTGATGAATTTTTCCATTGAGTTATCACATGATTACACTGCACCACCTTAACAATTCTCGCTCTCAACGTATCATTTGGCTTCTTGAGGAATTAAAAGTCGATTTTGTTATTGAGTATCATAAGCGCGATTTAAAGACGTATCTTGCCGAAGACAGTTTAAAAAAGGTTCATGCACTGGGTAAAAGCCCCGTTATTTATGATGACCAAACCGATATGACGATTGCCGAAAGTGGCACTATTATTGAGTATCTGGTGCACACCTATGGCCAACACTTAAAACCAGAGCTAGGCACTGCCGCTTACTGGCAATACCAATATTGGATGCACTTTAGCGAAGGTTCACTGATGCCACCTATGGTGATGAATTTGGTATTAACCAAGATGAAAGAAAGCCCTATGCCGTTCTTTGTTAAGCCTATTGCGCGTAAAATTGGCGATCAAATCATCAAGCAATTTTCTGGCCCAAACATCAAACGCAGCTTGGAGTTTATCGAAGATCATTTAAGCAACAATATGTGGTTTTGTGGTGATCAATTCACCGGCGCAGATGTGCAAATGAGTTTTCCATTAGAAGCCAGCGCCTCAACGGGTATATTAAAAGATTTCCCTAATACGTTAGCGTTTGTTAAGCGCGTTCATGCCTTGCCCGCGTATAAGGCGGCCTTAGAGAAAGGCGGCGAATACGCTTACGCATAGTCAGTTAAATAGTGAGCTAGCTCGCGCTGACCACCAATAAGAAAGATATCGCTCCTAAAGTAAAAGCGCCCATGCTTAACCGTTTAAGCTTGGGTGTTTGCCATGCCATCATGCAACCGGATATAAGTAACAACCCCATAATGATGGCAAATATGATGGCATAGACTTTAAATACCACTCCGCCTTTCGCTTTGTGCAGCTGTACTAAGTGTCGATACCAGCTGGTTTCTTTGACTGTAAGCTTGGCAATTAATGGATCATTAGTTGCTTCTATCGTGATGTCTCTAGCGGCACCTGTCCATTCAAGCTGATAATGATCGCCTATCGTTTTAATTTTTGCTTTACCCGACGGATAACTCAAGTTCAAGGTGTTTAGTTGTGTAATTGCCAACGCAGTTAAAGCCTCCAAATTTGGCTGCAGAGCCTGAGTTAGCTCCACTGGATACTCTGTATTAGTATAACTGCCTTTGATCCCCCAAGTATAAAGAGAGCCGGTGATAAAAAACATGAGCGCGATGGGCAAGCTAAACGCTGCTAATAATGCATGAAGTTTCATTAATTTTATTCGTGCAATCATCTTATATCCCTTAGGTTATTTTATTGAAACCTGGCCCTGTGCGATGACTTCACCGTCATGCCATAAGCGCCACTCACCCGGCTGATACACTTCCCACGCTTCGTCAGAGGTTAATGGCTGAGTCGCAATAATACTGACCACATCGTTGGCGGTGGTTTCTGCGGCGAAATCAATGGTGACATCGGCATCGGTTAGGCAAGCCGGGCCAAACGGCGCGCGCCGTGTAATGGAAGCCATTTTAGTGCTGCAAAATGTGAATAACCAATCGCCATTACTCAGTAGGCAATTAAACACCCCTTGTTTAGCGTATTGGTTAGCCAAAGCCACCAAGTATTTCGCTAAATCGATAGGAGACACGTCGGAGTTTAAATCATCACGTACGTGATTAAGTAAATCACAAAAAATACTTTCACTATCGGTATCGCCGATCGGTTGGTAGATACCCTGTCTGCGAACAAAATTATTAATTTGTCCGTTATGAGCAAATACCCAGTTACGCCCCCACATTTCTCGAATAAAGGGGTGGGTATTGGCCAAGCAGACTTCACCGACATTGGCTTGGCGAATATGACACAACGCTGTCTTACTTTTTATTGGGTGGCGCTGCACCATGTTGGCAATTTCAGATTTGGCGCTTGGGCTGGAGTCATGAAAGCTGCGTATGCCCTTACCTTCGTAAAAGGCAACACCCCAACCGTCGCTGTGCGGCCCGGTATTGCCACCACGCTGAGTTAAGCCAGTAAAGCTGAAACATAAATCTGTAGGGGTGTTTGCACTCATCCCTAATAATTCACACATAATAATCCCTACAAATACGTTTATTACTCGTTTACTGTGCGGTTACTCCACCATCAACGACAAATTCAGCACCTGTAGAGTAGCTGGAGTCGTCTGATGCTAGATACAGCACCATACTGCTAACTTCTTCTGGCTGGGCAATACGGCGCAGCGGAATGTGTTTAGCGAAGGCTTCTACCGCATCTTTGGTATCACCTTGCATGATCATCGGCGTCGCAATAACCCCCGGATGAATCGAGTTAACACGGATACCAAAAGGTGAGCACTCTAGGGCTGCCGCTTTTGTCATACCGCGTACCGCAAATTTAGAATCGGTATAACCAATCGCGCCGCCCACTAAACCATTGATTGATGAAATATTGATGATGGAACCAGACTGAGCCACTTTCATGGCTGGAATAACCGCTTTCATCCCCAAAAAGATAGACACTTGGTTAATTTCAATAATGCGACGGTATTCGCCGAGGGACATATCAAGAATGGATTTTGACATGGTAATACCGGCGTTATTAACCAAAACGTTGATTGCACCAAAGTGCTCTTCGCTGGCGGCTATCACACGCTGCCAATCTGATTCTGAGGTCACATCGTGCTTAATAAATAATGCGTTCTCTCCAAGCTCTGTCGCCAGTGCTTGGCCTTTTTCTTCGTTTAAATCCGTTAACACGACTTTAGCGCCTTCTTGAATCAAGCAGCGTGCATGAGCTTCACCCATGCCTTGTGCCGATCCAGTTACAAGAATTATTTTATCTTGTACACGAGCCATATTAGTTACTCCTAAATCCCTAATGTGTGACAAACATAATAAATAAAAACTAATCTATTATGGTGATAAGCGATCAACACTCCACTGACCTTGGTCATCTTTTGTGTACATAAAGCGATCGTGCAAGCGATTTTCTCTGCCCTGCCAAAACTCTATTTGTACGGGTTTAATACGGACCCCTCCCCAAAAAGAAGGTAAACTAATATCGCCCTTTTTAAATTGATTTTTTAACTGTAAGAACTTTTCTTCTAACATAGCGCGAGAACTAATCGGGCGACTCTGATGAGACGCTAACGCTGCAATTTGGCTATCTTTTGGGCGGCTCAAGAAATACTTCATTGATTCGGAGGTTGAAACAAATTCCACTTCACCGGTAACGATCACTTGGCGCTCAAGGTGAACCCAAGGAAACAATAAGGCAATTTTATTGTTTTGCTTTAATTCACGAGCTTTGCGACTGTCTAAGTTGGTAAAAAATACAAACCCTTGTTGGTTAAAGTACTTTAATAACACCGTCCGTAAAGATGGCATGCCATTCTCTCCTACCGTAGCCACAGACATGGCGGTTGGATCAGACATGGGAGTTTTAGTAGCCACCGACAACCAATCTTCAAACTGTTCCATCGGGTCGGCTTTTAATTCGCTGCGCTTTAATCCAGCTTGCATGTATTCGCGACGAATATTTTCAATATCCATAGTCAATATCCACAGTCAGTAATTAATAGTTATAAGTTAATAGTTATTTACGCTTTTGATTGACGTGCCAATACGTCCATTTCTTGAATGCCATCCATCATAGCCAAATGAATATCTAACATGAGTTGATCGACATCATCCAAGGTTAAGCCTTTGGTTTCAACCGGTTCTAATACTTTAATATGAGCCGTGCCGTTGCTGGCACTGGATAAGCTAAAACCTTCTAAATAACTGCTGGTACACACAGGAATAATCGGCACACCGGCATTGACTGCCGTGACAAACGCCCCTTTTTTAAACGGCAGCATGTTTTTACCATGGTTACGAGTACCTTCGGCAAAAAACCAGATAGAAGTATCTTTGGTAGTTAAGGCAGTTTTTGTGGTTTCCATCGCTTCCATCGCTTTTTTACGATTACCACGATCGACCAGAATGTTGCCGCCCAGCCAATAAACCTGACCGAAAAAGGGCAACCACTTTAGGCTTTTTTTGCCTAAGCTCACCATTCTTTTCGGAACGATTGAGCCCACGACAAACAAATCCCAATTACTTTGATGGTTTGCCACAACAACGCATGGCTCATGATGAGTCAAAATCGCTTCGTTGTGGTGCTCTATTTTTAATCCGATAATACGACGACCCACTTGCGAATATATCTGCGCTAATATGCGGCTGTTACTGTGGTGAAATGGGCGAAAGATAATAATGGCAAGACCGACCAGAGAACTGATCACGAAATGACACGCTAATAGAAAATAACGAAAAAACAAAAGCATAAGGTAAAGCCTCTTTATTGGGTCGCGCCAGCATACAGACGTTTACCCAGAAATCCTAGAGTGAGATGCAGACAGAACCCTATACCTTAGGCAGATATTGCGCTGAATCATTTGATTGTTTGACTAAGGTTGTTGGCTTAGCCTTATTTCTTAAGTTATCGATTGATATTGATTGATATTATAGGGCCAACCCTTATACCATAAAGCCTAATTCATATTTTGTAATACTTTCAAGGTTTAAGCATGATTAAGGTGATTATTGAGCGCAAAATTGCTCAAGGCATGGAGTCCACTTACGACGCTGCTATTAAAGATACACTACGAGCTATTTTAGAAGCGCCTGGTTACATGTCGGGGGCTAATTTTAAAGATTCCGAAGATCCCAATCATAGAGTGATTATTACCAACTGGAGAAGTCTG
Source organism: uncultured Thalassolituus sp. (assembly GCA_913061435.1). Lineage (GTDB taxonomy): Bacteria > Pseudomonadota > Gammaproteobacteria > Pseudomonadales > Oceanobacteraceae > Oleispira. The sequence goes on from CAJXUK010000014.1 coordinate 18,116, forward strand.
CCAGCTTGGAAAGAATGGCAAGCCTCTGAAGCTCGCCGTAATGTGATTGCAGCAATCCAACCTATTTTAGAAAGCAGTGAGAAAATCACCGTATTAACAGCCTAGTATTGGTTGAGTTGAGCTTTACCTAACGATCTAATCTGTGCTGACCTATTGCTTGTGCAATGTCAGCACATATTCAGCCAGTTGTTCGATGGTATTGTTGATGTGCTGCTGATGATTAAAACCAGATGCTTTTCTGGGCTTTAAATCATGATCACCATCTTCAAGCCAGTAAATCTTTATAGCGCAATCGATTCGTTTGAGCTTTTGATATTCAGTTACTTCTTCTTTATTGCCCATGACGTCGCGCGTGCCCTGAAAGATTAATACCGGCTTAGTGATATGAACGAGATAATCTAGCCTGTCTTTGGATTCTTTTTTGGGAGCATGAAACGGAAAACCAATACACGCCGTTCCTAAGATATCGTTTTCACCCAAGCTAAGTTGCTCGGTCAGCATGGTTGCAATTCGCCCTCCCATTGATTTCCCCCCTATCACCAGTGGCTTGCTTGTCTGCTGCATTATTTTTTCTATTACATCTTGATAAGCCGCTAATAATTTGGGCGCACGATCGGGGGGCCTGCGTTTTCCATCGTGGGCGCTTTTAATCATGTATGGGAAGTTAAAACGCACAACTCGAATACCTTTTAACGCCAATCCCTCTGCTACTTGAGTTAAAAAATCGCTGTTCATATCCGCACCTGCTCCGTGCGCTAAAATATAAACTGGGCCCTCATTGGGGCCATTGATCAATAATTCCACAATACTTGGTCCTGTTTTTGATCAATTTTACACGATAATTTCAGATAACCTCTAAAAGTTGAGTTATATCAATAAACAAAGACGCCAGACTTTTATTATCAAATGCTGGGTTCTGTGCTTGACCCTTTTACTTCTTTGTTTTGCTTTAGTTTGCTGACAAAAAAGTAAAAGATGTTTAAAAATTGACCTAGTTATAAAGCAAATAGAGAAATCGTTTGTTTTAGTTAGGCGTTTTTTGATCCTTCATTTGCAAAGTAGTGTATGAAAGATCATAATTACGCCGTTTTTTAACCCTCAATCCTCGCTGTTAAATGGAATCTGATCATGAGCACTGCATTTGATCATCCCGTATACAACTACAAAGTGGTAAAGCAATTTGCCATTATGACTGTTGTTTGGGGCATCGTCGGAATGGCCGTCGGTGTACTAATTGCTGCCCAACTTGCTTGGCCTGCACTAAACTTTGATACTCCTTGGCTGTCTTTTGGCCGCTTACGCCCACTGCATACTAATGCGGTGATTTTTGCTTTTGGTGGTTCTGCACTATTTGCCACCTCTTACTACGTTGTTCAGCGTACCTGTCAGGCACGTTTGTTCTCTGATACGTTAGCGTCGTTCACCTTTTGGGGCTGGAATTTAGTCATCGTATTGGCGGCTATTACGCTTCCAATGGGACTAACGTCTACCAAAGAATACGCTGAACTTGAGTGGCCAATTGACATTTTGATTGCCATTGTTTGGGTTGCTTACTGTGTAAACTTCCTAGGCACGATTACCAAGCGCAAGCAGCCACATATCTATGTTGCTAACTGGTTCTTTGCCGCTTTCATGATTATGATTGCTGTTTTGCATATCGGTAACAACCTTGCTTTACCCGTTACATTAACTAAATCTTACTCCATTTATGCGGGTACAGTTGATGCAATGGTTCAGTGGTGGTACGGACACAACGCTGTTGGTTTCTTCTTAACAGCAGGCTTCCTAGGTATTATGTACTACTTCGTACCTAAACAAGCTGAGCGTCCTGTTTATTCTTACCGCTTATCCATTGTTCACTTTTGGGCATTGATTTCACTATATGTTTGGGCCGGTGCTCACCACTTGCACTATTCTGCACTGCCAGATTGGGCACAAACTGCAGGCATGGTTATGTCTTTGGTTCTACTAGCACCTTCTTGGGGTGGTATGATCAACGGTATGATGACCCTTTCTGGTGCATGGCATAAGCTTCGCACAGACCCTATTTTGCGTTTCTTGGTGGTATCTTTGTCTTTCTATGGTATGTCTACCTTTGAAGGCCCAATGATGTCGATCAAAACTGTAAACGCCCTGTCACACAACACGGACTGGACCATTGGTCACGTTCACTCGGGTGCTTTAGGCTGGGTTGCAATGGTTTCTATTGGTGCTATGTACCACTTGATTCCAATTATGTTTGGCCGTAAAGCCGGTGAAATGTACTCAACTAGTCTAATTAATACACACTTTTGGTTAGCAACTATTGGTACTGTTTTATACATCGCTGCGATGTGGGTAAACGGCATCATGCAAGGTTTGATGTGGCGCGCTGTGAACGCCGACGGTACGTTGACCTACTCATTCGTGCAGTCTGTTGAAGCGTCTCACCCAGGTTATGTTGTGCGTGTTATTGGTGGTGCTTTGTTCTTAACCGGCATGCTAATCATGGCATACAACGTTTATAAAACTGTTAGTGACAGCAATAAAGCTCTCGCTGCAGCTCAGGCATAAGGGGAATTTCTGAAATGAATCATGACATTATTGAGAAAAACCTTGGTCTGATGATCGTTTTGATCATCGTGGCTATTGCTTGGGGTGGTTTGGCTGAGATTGTTCCTCTTTTTTGGGACAAAAACACTAATGAACCCGTAGAAGGCCTTAAGCCACTTAACGCTGTTCAACTTGAAGGACGTGACATTTACATTCGTGAAGGTTGTGCAGTTTGCCATACACAAATGATTCGTCCGTTCCGTGCTGAAACTGAACGTTATGGCACTTACACGCGTTCTGGTGAGCACGTATATGAGCATCCATTCTTATGGGGTTCTAAGCGTACTGGTCCTGATCTAGCCCGTGTTGGTGGTCGTTATTCTGACGAATGGCACCGTGCTCACTTGTACAACCCACGTGATGTTGTACCTGAGTCGATTATGCCTTCTTACCCATGGTTGTTTGAAAATACCGTTGATGGTCGTGTAACACCTAAGAAAATGACAGCATTACGTACACTAGGTGTTCCTTACACCGATGCTGATATTGAAGGTGCTAAAGCCGCTGTTGATGGCGTTCGTGAAATTGAAGCCGTTGTTGCGTATTTACAGCAACTCGGTACCGTCATGAAAGATAAGCAATAAACTATGGATATTAACGTCATACGTGGTTTAGGTACTGTTTTCGCACTGTTTGCATTCTTGTGTATTGTGGCTTGGGCTTACAGCTCTCGCCGCAAAGATCGCTTTGAGGATGACGGCATGATCCCTTTTCAGGAAGATGACGACATGCCAAACAAAGAGGCTGTTGATAGCAGTAGTAAACAGAACAATACGCGCGACGACAAAGGTTCGGAGTAAAAATTATGAGTGCTTTAAGTACATTTTGGAGCGTTTGGGTTATTGCCATTGTATTTGGTACCCTAATCGCTTGTGGTCTTCTTATTCAATATAGTAGTAAGACTCAGGTTCATAGTGAAGAAACTGATGAAACTACGGGACATGAATACGACGGCATTCAAGAACTAGACAATCCACTACCTCGCTGGTGGGTAATCATGTTCTGGGCAACAATTGTTTTCTCTGTAGGATACATTGCTGCTTATGGCCTAGCGAATATGCAAGGCTTTTTGAAAGTAGAAGTAGATGGAAAACAAGTGCCATGGAGCCAAACAGCTCAGTGGCAAAATGAAGTTGAAAAGTTTGACGAAAAGGTAGCGCCGTTATTTGCAGAATACGCAGCAACGCCAATTCCTGAACTGATCAAAAACGAAGAAGCGTTAAAAACTGGCCAGCGTTTGTTCGCAAGCAACTGCTCTGTTTGTCACGGTTCTGGCGCTAAAGGTGCTCAAGGCTTTCCAAACTTAACCGACAATGATTGGTTATACGGTGGCAGCCCTGAAAAAATCATTCACGCTATTAAAAATGGTTTGAATGGCATGATGCCAGCTCGCGGTGTAATGCCTAGCATGACCGACGCACAAATTGATCAAACTGTTCAGTATGTTCGCAGCCTATCCGGCTTAAAGCATGACGCGGCGTTAGCGGCGGAAGGAACTGCTGTGTTCATGCAGGCTTGTGCAGCATGTCACGGTGTTGATGGCAAAGGTAATCAGATGGTGGGGGCTCCTAACCTAACTGACGATATCTGGTTGTATGGCGGTTCGACTAAGCAAATTGATTTTGCTATTCGTCACGGTCGTAATGGTGTAATGCCTCCTCAAGGGCACCGTTTCACTGATGAACAGGTTCATGTACTAGCGGCTTATGTGTATTCTTTGTCCAACAAAGAAAGCGCACAGTAACTGCAATACAGACCGTTTCTTGATGCAAGTCAAGACATACAAAAAAGCGGCCTTGTGCCGCTTTTTTTCGTTTGCGCATTCTGTAAGCCTCTTTATAATTGCATAGTTATATAGTTTCATTCCTTCTTTAAGGTGCCGTGTACAATGAGTAAGATTCCAGTAAAAAACGTTACTCCCGAAGAAAAATCCCTTTACGTTGCTAGAGAAAAGATCCAGGTACGTGAAATCCATGGTCTTTTTCAAAAAATTCGTTCTTATAGTTTATGGGGGTTAATGGCCCTGTTTTTTGCCACGCCTTGGTTAACTTGGGATGACCGTCAGGCTGTGCTCTGGGACTTACCTGCTCGCCAGTTCCATATTTTTGGCATTACTTTTTGGCCACAAGATTTCTTTTTATTATCGGGTCTATTGATCATTGCTGCTTATGGCTTATTTACTATTACTAACTTAGCCGGTCGTGTGTGGTGTGGTTATACCTGCCCTCAATCTTCTTGGTCTTTTGTTTTTATGTGGATCGAAGAAAAAATCGAAGGGACTCGTAATCAGCGCATCAAAATGGATAAAGCTGAGATGAGTAAAGAGAAATTGATTCGACGCTCAGCTAAACACATTGCCTGGTTTTTACTCGCATTAGCGACAGCGGTTACCTTCATTGGTTATTTCTCTCCTATTCGTGAGCTTGTTCCCAATTTAGTGACTTTTGCACTAAACAGCTGGGAAATTTTCTGGATTGGCTTTTTTACCGTCGCAACTTATTTGAATGCTGGCTGGCTGCGTGAACAGGTGTGCATTCATATGTGCCCGTATGCACGCTTTCAATCGGTCATGTTTGATCAAGATACCTTGATTGTTTCTTACGATGAAAAACGTGGCGAAGGTGAAAAAGGTCGCGGCCCACGTAAAAAAGGCGTCGATCCGCAAGCAGAAGGTTTGGGCGATTGTATTGATTGCTCACTGTGCGTACAAGTTTGCCCTACGGGTATCGATATTCGCGACGGCTTGCAGTATCAGTGTATTGGTTGTGCGCTGTGTGTTGATGCTTGTGACTCGATCATGGATAAAATGGGCTACGAACGGGGTCTTGTTCGTTACACGACTGAGCATGAACTGCAGGGTGGTAAAACTAACTTCTTCCGTCCCCGTTTAATCGGTTATGCGACGGTTTTGATACTTATGATGTCGGCTCTGGTGTATGCAATGGCTTCTCGAACTGCTGTAGAAGTTGACGTTATCCGTGACCGCGGCGCTTTGTATCAGATCACTCCAAACGACACGGTAAGAAATGCTTACACGTTAGAAATGATGAATATGAGTCAACATGAACACACATATCGCGTCGAAGTTGTTGGTTTGCCATCGTCTTTTACTACGGATATTCCTAAATTGATCACTTTGCAAAGTAATGAATTACGCGCATTTCCGATCAGTCTTGAGGTTGATCCTGCCGATCTAGCTGTTAGTAAATCTAACATTAAATTTGTGGTTTATGATGAAGCGACTCAACAAGAAGTATCAAGTGAAGAAAGTCGCTTTATTGCTCCGCTCAATTAGCAAAAACCGTTAGCCTTTACGTAACTATACGAGAAGTCTACTAGCCCCAAAGCCGCCAAGTGGTTACACTTGGCGGCATTGTATTTTCTATTCCCCTACTTTCTGAGATTGCTATGAATTCGTCACTCAAAAACTCACAAGAACCTCGCTCTATTTGGTACAAAGAACCTTGGATGCTGTTAGTTATTGGGGTTCCTGTTGTCGCTATTTGTTGGGGTATGGTTATTTTAACTCTAGCGCTTACCGGAAAGGATTCTTTGGTCAGTGACAGTTATTACAAAGATGGTATGGCGTATACTGAAAATAAAGAGTTTAGAAACAAGGCTCGCCGCTTGCAGTTAGAAGGCTCACTCACCTATAACAACGGCGAAGTTAGTGTCAATATCAGCGGTTATTTGGATGATTATCCGAGCTTTTTACAAATTCAGTTAATTCACCCAACCTTAGAAACAGAAGACGAAACCATTTTACTGCAAAAACTACCAGACGGTGGTTATTTGGGTATTGCTAACCTAGACCACTTGGGTAAGCGAAAAATGTGGCTACAAAGCCCAGAGCAAGAATGGATGATTAAAGATGAGGCATTAATTGAAAATGGTAAAACCGTTAGCATAAGCCAATAATTACCATTGAGAATTAAGCCATGAGTCAAAACCTGTGCTTCCATTGCGGAGAAATTGCTCTTGAAGGTAATCGCTGGTCTATGGAAATAGACGGCGAAGAGCAAATTATGTGCTGCCCTGCCTGTAAGGCAGTGGCAGAGACTATCATTTCCAGTGGTTTAAAAGACTACTACAAGCATCGCACCTCATTACCTGAAATATCACCACAACAAAAGCGTAGAGCCAATGATGACGTTCGTGATGAACTCAAGCTTTATGACGAAGTAGCCGTACAAAAATCGTTTGTGGTTCGTAAAGAAAATGAACTTAAACAAATAGAAGCAGAGGCTATTTTAGTCATTTCGGGTATTAGCTGTGCTGCTTGCGCTTGGTTGATTGAACATCGCTTAAAACAACTCGAAAACGTGACCAGTGTTAATTTAAATCTAACCACTCGGCGTTTAATTGTGCGCTGGATCGATGCCGATATAAAGCTATCTCAAATTTTTGAGGAGATTCATCAATTAGGTTATCAAGCTCACCCTTTTTCTGCGACACAAGCCGAACAGCAGCGCTTACAAGAAGGTAAAACTGCATTCCGCCGCTTAGTTGTTGCGGGTTTTGCAACCATGCAGGTAATGATGTTAGCGGTTCCTTTGTATGTAGGGGAATTACGAGGGATTTTAGAGCAGTATGAAATCTTTTTACGCAGTGCATCTATGTTATTTGCCACTGTTGTAGTGATGTACAGTGCTAGACCTTTTTTCAGTGCGGCGATTCGCGATCTTAAAACTCGCCATTTAACTATGGATGTGCCTGTTTCAATCGCCATTTTACTGGCTTATTTCTCCAGTGTATGGAGCACGGTAAACCAAGGGCCAGAAATTTATTTCGACTCGGTCTGTATGTTTACTTTCTTTTTGCTAACGGGACGTTTTTTTGAAATGCGGGCTCGACACCGTATGACCCAAGCCGGTAATAATTTGATGGACTTAATGCCCTCGGCGGCCACTAAGTCGACACCCGATGGCGAGATTGTCATTCCAACTTCGGACATTCAAGTAGGTGATTTGCTGGTCATTAGACCAGGACAGCAAATTCCTGCTGATGGCCTAGTCGAAAAAGGCAACAGTGCTGTTGATGAAGCTGCGCTAACCGGCGAATATTTACCCATTAACAAAATGGCCGGCGATACTTTAATTGGTGGTACTCACAACGTTGAAAGCCAACTGCTAATGAAAGTCACTGCTACCGGTGCCGATGCAGAACTCAATACAATTATGCGTTTAATGGACCGAGCGCAACAAGAGAAGCCTGCCATTGCTATTTTTGCCGATAAAGTGGCCTCTCGCTTTGTTGCCGCGGTGTTGATTATTGCTAGCACCATTGCCCTAGTCTGGACATTTATTGACCCCAGTCAGGCTTTTTGGATTACGTTATCGGTATTGGTTGTGACCTGCCCTTGCGCTTTATCTTTGGCTACTCCGACCGCGCTCACCGCTGCTACCGCGTCTTTACGAGAACATGGATTTTTGATCAGTAAAGGGCATGTCCTTGAAGGCTTAAATCAAATTGATCGTATTGTATTTGATAAAACCGGGACCTTAACTCGTGGGGAGTTAACTCTAGAGCAATCTTTAGCCGCGTCTTCAGCAGTCACCATGACGGAATACGACGCCCTTAAAATTGCGTCAACGCTTGAGCAATACAGTAATCACCCAATTGCCAGAGCATTCAGCAGTACTCATTTATTTGATACAGATAATATTGAGCAATTTACCGCAAAAGGAGTTGAAGGTCGCTTGCTCAACTCTGATGGTTCACCCGGTATGACTTATCGTATTGGTCGAGCCGACTTTGCTTACCCTGCTAATGAGTTAACGCCCCCCATAGTCGATGACCGCCAGTGGCTACTGCTGGCCGATGAAGAACAACCTTTGTACTGGTTTGCTCTGTCTGACAGTTTACGTCAAGGCGCTGAGCCTATGGTAAAACAGCTAAAAGATTGGGGGATTAAGGTATCGATTTTAACCGGTGATCCCAGCTCGCAAGTAGAAGCCGTAGCGACAGCTCTTGCTATTGAAGATGTTCACAAAGGCTTGAGCCCAGAGGAAAAACTAAATTTTGCGTCAAATTGGCAGCAACAAGGTGAACGCTTAATGATGGTGGGTGATGGTATAAACGATGTGCCAACTTTAGCCCGAGCAGATATAGCGGTCGCCATTGGTCAGGCCAGCGATTTAACTCAGACCAATGCCGATGCGGTGATTACCAATAATAGCTTAACGACTATTTTGCACGCATTAAGCAAGGGAAAAAAAGCCAATCGGATTATTCGTCAAAACATTTATTGGGCCTTGCTGTATAATGTATTGGCATTGCCATTAGCGGCCATGGGGTTTATTCCTCCCTGGGCTGCGGCCATTGGCATGTCACTGAGTTCGCTGATTGTTGTGGGCAACGCGTTACGATTATTATCGGCCAACAAAACCTCACTTAAAGGTAGTTGATATTATGGATATTATTTACATATTGATCCCTCTTTCCATTTTAATCATTGGTATTGCTGTGGGTGTTTTGTTTTGGGCAATTAAAAGTGGCCAATTTGATGATATGGACTCACCTGCCCACCGAATTTTATTCGATGATGACGATCACATTCAAAAATGATTGAACCATTATCTCTTCTTACCGCCTTTTTACTCGGTATTATGGGTGCAAGTCATTGCTTGGTGATGTGCGGCGGTATTGCTGCAGCGGCGAGCACATCCATCGATCGCACTTCTGCCAACAGCAAAGGCAGCGGGCGCAATATTTCTTTTTTATTATTGTTTAATTTAGGCCGTATTCTTAGCTATAGCGTTGCTGGACTGATCGTTTCTATTTTGGGCTTATGGTTAGCTGACAGCCATCAGGTTGCACAAATGGCTTTGCGAACTGTAGCCGGTACATTGCTTATATTTATGGGTTTTTATGTAGCCCGATGGTGGATGCTACTGACACGTTTAGAATCGGCCGGCCAATTTATTTGGCGCTATATCCAGCCGTTCACTCGACGTTTAATTCCTATAAAAACCAAACCTCAAGCTTTAGCTTTGGGTTTGTTATGGGGTTGGCTGCCCTGTGGTTTAATATACAGCACCTTGGCTTGGGTGGCCGCCAATGCTGACCCTATAATGGGTCCTGCGACTATGTTTGCTTTTGGTTTGGGCACCCTGCCTGGTATTTTTGCAGCAGGCATTTTTGCTCAACAACTAAGTCACATTATTACGCATAAGTATTTTCGCCAATTTGCCGGTTTATTATTAATAGGTTACGGAGTCTTTACTCTTTGGGCTATTTGGTACCACAGCAGTTGATAACGGCTTAACAGATTGAATTTTTATCATTAAACGGATAGCTATGTAGCCAAGGCTACATCGAAGAGAAAAATATGTCGACGTCAAACTCAGTAGTTAAAATAACTCGAGCCAGCCAGCCTCATTGCCAGACTTGTGCGCTTAATTCATTGTGCTTACCGTTATCACTTAATGATGATGATATGGATAAACTTGATGATATTATCCGCCGTGGCCGTCCGATTCAAAAAGGTGCCATTTTATTCCAACAAGGCGAACCTTTTCAGTCGGTTTATGCTGTTCGTACTGGTGCATTAAAAACCTATACTTTAGATTCTAGCGGTGAAGAACAAATCACGGGTTTTCACCTTGCCAGTGAGTTGATCGGTCTTTCTGGATACGACTCTGGCACTTATCCATTAACGGCTAAAGCACTTGAAACTACCACGGTTTGCGACATTCCTATGTCACAATTGGACCAATTAGCCAACGACATGCCTGATTTGCGTCGACAATTAATGCGCAACATGAGTGGTGAAATTCGTCACGATCAAAAAATGATGATGTTGTTGAGCAAAAAGAATGCTGAAGAACGTATTGCCTCTTTCTTAATAGATATTTCTGAGCGCTTTGTTCGCCGTGGTTTTTCTCAAACTCAATTTCGCTTATCCATGTCTCGTGTTGATATCAGCAACTACCTAGGTTTGGCTGTTGAGACCGTGAGCCGTGTATTTACCCGATTCCAAAAGACGGGTCTGATTGCTACCCAAAGCAAAGAGATCACTCTACTAGATTCTAAAGTCTTGTATGAGCTAGCGGGTTGCATAGCAGATGAGTCAGATACCTGTGTTAAGGCCGAATAAGGCTTTTTAGCCTGCCGGTTGCGCATTCGATACTCTATTCTGTGAGTTCATTTGTTACTCACAGAATTTTAAAATTTTTACGTGACACTGGCCTCCACATCATCATTCTGATATAAGACGTCATTTAAGCTGTAGGGTTACGATTACAGCCACCTAGTTAGCTATTTGGAAACAAGCATGTCGCAACCTCTGTCACCTTCATCGGCGTCTCAATCACCAACCTTGGTCGATTCTCTTAACAAAAAACAACGTTTTGAGTACAACAAACTCAGTAAGCGTATGCGACACAATGTTGGCAAAGCCATCAGCGATTTTAATATGATCGAAGACGGCGACAAGATCATGGTATGCCTATCGGGTGGTAAAGATTCTTACGCTATGCTTGATGTCTTAATGGGCCTGCAAAAGAGTGCGCCAATTCAGTTTGAAATTGTAGCGGTTAATATGGACCAAAAGCAGCCCGGCTTTCCTGAACACATTTTGCCTGCTTATTTAGACAGCTTAGGGGTGAACTACCACATTATTGAAAAAGACACTTACAGTGTGGTAAAAGAAAAAATACCAGAAGGTAAAACCACTTGTTCTTTATGTTCGCGCTTACGCCGCGGTAGCTTGTACGGCTATGCCGAGAGCATTGGCGCCAATAAAATTGCCTTGGGTCATCACCGTGATGACATGATTGAAACATTGTTCTTAAATATGTTTTATGGCGCTAAAATGAAATCCATGCCGCCTAAGTTGCTTAGTGATGATAAAAAAAATGTCGTCATACGCCCTTTGGCCTACTGCAAAGAAACGGATATTGCAGAATATGCACGCTTAAAAGAGTTCCCCATTATTCCTTGTAACCTTTGTGGTTCACAGGAAAACCTGCAACGTCAAAATCTGAAAAAAATGCTGATTGACTGGGAAAAGCAACAACCGGGTCGCAGTGAGAATATTTTCAGAGCAATGGCTAATATTGCTCCGTCACAGCTTGCAGATACTGCGTTGTTTGATTTTACGAACCTGCAACAGCAACAACAGAAATCACATTTAGGTGAACGATTACCATTATTTAATCTTGAAGCGGCACAAGCTCAAGAGGTTGACGACGATACGCTTATAGAGACAGCGCAGAGCAATATTGACGATGCTGTAAAGAGCTTTCAACCCTAGTTACATCAAGTAGCTAGGACTTGAACTGTCTAAGGCATCGCATCCAATAAACTGGAGATGTAAGCCTTATATTCACCGGGGCCCATCAAATGAACGGTCAAACGGAATCGGCGTTTGTTGATTATGTCTTCCATAATGGTATCGATTGAACACGCCCCACTAATAAGGCGGCCTTCGGGCACATCAAAACGGTAATAATTGTAATCATTAACTTCACTAATCCCTAAAGTTGATAATGGTGCATTCGGGTTACCCGCTATGCCTTCTCGTATCCACTGGACGTAAAGTTTGTGCGCGCCTTTTACTTCTACTTTCATCAATCTGATTTCACCTTGTGCATTTGCCGAACGCCAAGGACAGACTTGTTTAATCGACTCAATCGCGGGCGACATTTTATATAATGTTTTAAGCCATTGATCTTCCGCATAGGTGGAGCTAGCCGAAACCAAAACAATACCGGTGACCCAGCGTATTAATATCTGACTGAAAGAACACATACCCGCCTCACTGTTTTGCCTTATTACCTAAAGATTAGCAGTAAATATTCTGCTTATCAGCTTGTAATTTATGACAGAACAAATAATTAATGCTAAAAATGGCAGTATTAACACACGTGGATTTTTTAAATGGATACGCAGGTTATTACTCCAGAAGGCTATCAGGCGTTAGAGCAAGAGCTTGATCAGTTATGGCGCAAAGAACGACCAGAAGTTACCAAAAAAGTAACTTGGGCAGCTAGTTTGGGCGATCGATCAGAAAATGCAGATTATCAGTATAATAAGAAAAGATTGCGTGAAATTGACCGCAGAGTTCGGTACTTACGCAAACGTTTAGAAGTACTCCGTGTTTTGGAATACAACCCGATTCAAGAAGGTAAAGCCTATTTTGGCGCTTGGGTAACCTTAGCGGATGAGGATGATAATACGCTTAATTTCCGAATTGTAGGGCCAGATGAAATTTACGGTAAAAATAATTATGCCTCAGTGAAATCCCCTGTGGCGAAGGCATGCTTGGGCAAACCTTTGGGTGAAGAAGTCGTAGTAAAAACCGAAGAGCAAACAAAAGAATGGGAAATTGTAGAGATTCGTTATGAGAGATAATGGTGTCGATGATCAGATTTCAGAGCTGATCGACCTTTTGACCATTTTGATACTCGATCACCCCGACGGTTGTTCTGAATACGAACTGCTTACACTGCTGCAGCAACCGCCTTATGAGTTTTTCGATAAAAATGCAATGAACGACCCGCTAAAGTTGTTTCAGACGCATTTTTTACTGTTTCATTGTTTATATACCCTGCGTGCTCAATGGCTTGATAGTAAGCAAGCTTTGTTAAGTATTTCAGCATTAAAGATTGTGCGCTCGCCACTAAAAAATAAAGACTTTACGCTTTCTACTAGCCACAGCTCTAGCCAAAGTTCTAGCCACATTAATAAACAGAGCAATAACCCGATTAGTTGTGAAAATAGTCACCCAGTTTTGGACGATCCATTAGCTGAGTATTACTTGGATATATCACATTTAAGCAATACCGAACGCAGTGATGTTGAAGCATTATTAGATAGTTTTTGGACCGGTATGAAGACAGCCAATCCCCGCTTTGATAGTAAGGAATCGTTATCAGAAGCGATGGCAATATTAGAATTAAAAGCCCCGGTTGAAGTTAAAGATTTAAAAGGTCAATATAGACGTTTAGCACAACGCTATCATCCTGATAAAGGCGGCGATAGTGAGCATTTCAAAAAAATCTGCCGTGCTTATCATCAGTTAAAACATTGTGATTTAAACCGACTGTCATAAGATTAAAGCCACTTTAGCAGCCTTAGTAAGGCAAAAGTTAAACCACTGATCGATCTACAAACCTGTTAATGAAGGAAGGAATATTTTGATTAATACCTTTTATCGCTCTGCCCTGTTTTCACTGTTACTGCTTTTCAGCTTGTCGCCCCGTGCCTTAGTGGTTTTACAATATCATCATGTTGATGCAGAAGGCCCAGCCTCAACAAGCTTGTCACCCGCACAGTTTATCGAGCACATGCAAATGCTTGAGGATCTTGGTTTTGAAGTTGTAGACCTTGAAAAAGCAACCCGCGATTTATTGGACGATAACGTCAGTCAACAAGCCACCAATAAACAAGTAGCCATTAGCTTTGATGATGCCTATTCATCGATATACACTGCGGCATACCCAGAACTTAAACGCCGTGGCTGGCCCTTTACTATTTTTGTAAACCCGCTAGCGGTGAATGAAAAACACCGCAATATAATGTCTTGGGAACAACTTCAGCAACTCGTTGACGAAGGTGTAACCATTGCTAATCACTCTGACAGTCATCCTCACTTACCCACTATTCCAGAAGGTTACACTTTAGAGCAATGGTTGAACGAAGAAGTTACTGCGCCGTACATTGAAATGAAAAAACGCTTAGGCAATGTCAGTACCATGTTTGCCTATCCTTATGGAGAATTCACCCTGGATATTTTGAACTGGTTAGCAAAACAGGATATTTTGGCTTTCGGCCAACAATCTGGGCCTATTGGCCCGCATAGTCACCCACAAGCCTTGTCACGCTTTCCTGCAGCGGGTATTTATGCCAATCCAACTACTCTAAAAACAAAAATCATGAGTATGGCGTTACCCGTTGCTGCCAGTGAATTACACGACCCTATTGTTACTGCCGATAACAATCCACCTAAATTTTCGATTCAGTTAATAGAAGCGGATTACAACCCTAAGTTACTGCAATGCTTTGCTAGCCAACAAGGCGCGATAGACACCCAGGTTTCGACTATTAACGATAAATTAGTACTCTCTACCATTGCTCCCCAAAAATTCACCAGCAAGCGCGCTCGCTACAACTGCACTGTTCCTAGCTCGCAGAAAGGCCGTTATTACTGGTACTCTCAGCCTTGGCAGATGTTTTAACTGAAAAGCACTATTAATTTAATAAGCACAGTTTTTCTCAACAACTCTAAGCTGTGCTTCTAACTGCTTATAATGCGGCAGTTTTTCTGCCATTAATCGATAAAAATGTGTGCTGTGATCAAAGTAATGACTATGACACAGCTCATGTACCACCACCATTTCGATCAGCTTGGGATCTAACTCCATCAGTTTAAGATTCAAATTGATATAGCCCTTACTGGATAAAGATCCCCAACGACTGCGCATTTTTTTAATTCGCAGTATTGGCTTACTAATCAACGCACCTTGTGAAAACTGTGGCCACCAATGATCAATAAGCTGCTGATACAACTCTTTCGCTTGCTCTCTTTGCCAGCGTTCTACTTTTTCCAATAATTGTGTTTCTGTCCAAATATTGGGGTAGTAGCATACTCCTGCCATTAATACCGGCTGCTTATGCGATTGTTCACTGCGACGAAAGCGATACGTTTCACCCAAATGTTGCATTTGCTGCCTTTGCAACTGCTGCACTTGTTTAAATTGGTCGAGCCGGTCTTCAAGCCATTGGTTATGACGAGTTAAAAACGCCATGATTTCATGCTTTGGGCAGCGTAAAGGGATTTTCACTTCAACTTCGCCGTTGTGATTCACACTAAGACGTAAGGATTTACGCTGGCTAGCTTTAATAATCACGTTTACCTGCTGACCTTGCAGTTGGAGCGTAGTTTTATGCTCATGAGTTTGCCTTTGTGGGCTCATCTTCTGCCTCTAATCCTGATATAATCACATCAATTATTGGAGAGTATTGTATGTCTGACTTGTTATCTATCCCAGCTTTAGATGAAGATGAATTAGAACTTCTTGGCCAAATGCTAGAAGATGAATTTGAACGCCAAGAATCGTTTGACTTTTTTGAAGCTCATGGACTGATTACCGCACTAAAAACCGGCCCTATGGATTTAGAGTGGTCAGAGATTTATGAAATTATTTTCCCTGAAAAAACTGCCTTTACAGCCGATCAACTTGAGCGCGTTCAGCGATTATTAAGAAAGCTTAGCTTTGAGATTCAAGCTTGGTTAGATTCAGGGCAAGACTTTCCGGTTCCTTGTGATTTGACGCTTCAAGTAGAAGAAGATGATGATGAAGAAGGAGCCGCCTTAGAAGCATGGTGTGCTGGCTTTATGGCAGGAGTTTTACAAAATGAAGCCGCTTGGTATGAGAAAGAAGAAGAAAAAATGGCAGAATGGATATTCCCCATTATGTACGCTTCTGGCTTGTTTATAGATGAACCAGAAATGGCTGAAATCGATGAAGATGAAGCTTTATCTGAACAAATGTGTGTAAACATTCCACCAGCGGTTATTGAAATGTTTTTACACTTTCATGCTGCTAAAGGCTAACGCTAAACTGCAAATTCAGCCTAGCGTGAGCCCATTAACAAAATCACAAAACGTTTTTAATACGGGTCATTTTGGCTTGCTTATATTTATCGCGCTTCAACATCTCTAACATGTTTAACATTGTATGTTGAGGCGTATCCACTACCACACTGTTTGCCAACCAAGCAGGCAAACTGCCACCAGGCTCTGCATGTATTTGATAACGCACTAAGACTTTTCCATCTTGAGGAATAAACGCCCAGTGACCTTCCATACGAGGAATACGCACATAGTCGTCATCTTCTGGTAAATAATCGGTCAGTGCTTTAACGTCAATTCGCACGGCTAAGGTTTCAGGGTTTTGAGTCATTTGTGATGACACCACTGCATCGCGATCGCTTACTGGCCAAGGCGCGCCATTAATAAAATGAATCACAATATCTTGCGGAGCAACTTCTTCGATAACTTCAAATTTTTCACATTGATGCATCCATTCAGGCGCAGCATCGGCATCGAGTAACAAAGATGAAAGTGCTGTTAATGTGGTATCTACCAACATTTCGCCTTTAAATTCTTTTAGGCTCGAGCCTTCAATTTTACGAGTGTAAACTTTAAGCTGAGCTTTATCTTCTTCTAGCTCTAATTCCCACTCACCAACCTCTTTGGCCTGTGCCGAAAAAGTCAAACCTACTAAGCTAAATAAGCTAGTAAAAAATATTGTAAACAAAAAACGCATTGATTTTATCCAAATTTGATTGTTAATAAGCGCAGCACTTTACCTGCTTGGCCGTCTAATGGGTAGGTGATATGTTGCCAAGCTAGTTAACGACCAGCACCTTTGCAGTTAGGCGATGCTAAACTGCTATTACCCGCCTGCTCCCATTCACTGGCAGTAAAAAGGTGTAATGCCAAGGCATGCACGTCTCCAGATAATTCGTCCGCTAACAATTTATACACCATCTGATGTCTTGCAACAGGACGCTTACCTTCAAATTGATCGCTTACCAAGGTTAAATTAAAATGAGAATGAGTGGCTGGGCCTGCATGCATGTGGCTTTCATTTAATAAAGTCATGCTGGTAGGCGCAAACTCTGCGTGTATTTTCTGTTCAATAGTCTGTTCAATTGTCATAAAACTAGCTGCCTCTTGAAGTTGGCTCAGATATACTGGCTGTATCTTATTGCACACCGATTAAAACTCGGTATTGTGTGTTCATTAATTTCAAACATGGATTTTGTAATATGCCTGCTGCAGAGCTGACCAATACCCAAGCCCTTATTGACCTTTATTATACGCAAGAGAAAGCAAAAAAAGAGCAGGCATTGACCCGTGCTTCGTTAAATTTGCAACTCGATGCTAATGACTTAGCCATGTTAAGTACAATAGCGAAACGTTTTGGTAAGTCACGCACTGAATTAGCTAAAGATGTATTGAGCCATGCTTTGATTGATTTGTTAACTCAAATTGAACCTGGTGAGCGCAAATTAATTGCTCGTGATGCCGATGAAATGGGACTTTCTATGGCACGGGAAATTGCCGAAGAAAATGGTGTTAAAGAAATAGAACATAAAACTCAAGTTTGGACAGGTCACGATCGTGCTATTAGCAAAGCGGAAAAAAAACGTGCTAAAGCCATAGAAATGGCGGCTAAAAACAACGTACCAGAAGAAAAAGAAGTTACCACTGAAGCTAAAACACCAGAGTTGGCTTCCAACGATTCACCTAGTGTGAGTGAACAGCAAGACAGCGAAAATACAATGGCAAACACGTCATCTTAATACATTCATCGATTTACCGGATACACGTTTTATGACCATTAATTGGTTCCCTGGGCACATGAACAAAGCCCGCAATCAAATTCAGGAAGCTATGCCTGATATTGATTTGGTTGTTGAAGTTTTAGATTCGCGACTGCCTTATTCCAGCACCAACCCCTTGGTCGATGAACTACGCGAAGGTAAGCCCTGTATTAAAGTGCTTAATAAAGCCGATTTGTCAGACCCTAACACCACTCGTTTATGGATCGAGCATTTTGAACAGCAAGACAATACACGAGCAGTGGCGTTAGTTGCCGAAGATCGCAAACAAAGTCAAAAACTGATCCAGCTTATTAAATCCATTGCCTCGCAAAAAGTGGAACAAAAAAAAGCAGTACGAGTCATGATTATGGGCATTCCAAACGTTGGTAAGTCTACTTTAATCAACGCCCTTGCTGGCCGTTATATCGCGCGTACCGGCAATGAACCTGCAGTAACAAAACGCCAACAAATGATTGATTTAAAAAATGGCGTTATTTTAAGTGATACCCCAGGGATTTTATGGCCTAAGTTTGAAAATAAAAACAGTGGCTATCGCCTTGCCACTAGCGGTGCCATTAAAGATACCGCGATGGAATATGAAGATGTTGCTATGTACGCTCTTGAGTATTTTGCCCAGGCTTACCCTAACCAGTTAATGGAACGCTATAAATTAACGTCATTAAGTGAACTCAAAGAAGGGATGCAATTATTAGATGCTGTTGGCAGGAAACGCGGGTGTTTACGCAGCGGTGGTATTGTGGATATTCACAAGGCGGCAGAAATTGTATTGCATGAATTTCGTGCGGCTAAAATTGGTTTATTGAGTTTAGAAACCCCTACTATGATTGCTGCTGAAGAAATCATCATGGAGCAAGAACGTTTGGCAAGACAAGCGGCTATTGAGGAGAAAAAGCGCCTAGCTCAAAAAGGAAAGCGCCCTCAACCACCCGAGACAGAGAGCAACCAGACTTAAACACGTTTATTGAATGACCTGATAAACTTTTTTGAATGTTTGCCAATCTGGATCTTCATCAGCAACAATTTCGATTGGGAATCCTTGTTCTGGCGCAACTAGGTTGGCTAAATCAGCTTTAAATTGCTCAATGTCATCACTGTAAATTACCCACTGATTGATACCATCGTGGGTAATTACCATGGCGACAATTGCGTTGCCACTGTCTTCGATATGTAATTGTAATTGATGATGAAACACTTCAATTTTTTGCAACTCTTGCTGCGAAGGAAAGGCATTACTGTCGTCGCGGCTTTCACTATTCCAAGCGATTTGAATGCAGATCGGAAAGGCGCCACCAGCAGCTAAGTCTTGCCAATTTTCACGACTGTGAATAATGATTGGCAATTCATTTAAATTACCTTCTGCTTTTACCCAACGATTATCTAACTTCATGTGCCCTTTCCAACATACATGTTAATCTAACGAGAGTAGCTGATTTATGTTAAAAAGCCAAAGCCATTCTCAACTGGCTTGGCAGCTTTAAGCAGAGTAAAATAGCAATATAAACAACAACTGAATTGCTTTTAATATCGTATATTAAACACACTAAAGTCATTTTTTAAGAAGCCGACACCATGCCCATATCAAACACTTCTCTTCTTGTTATTGCTTGTTTAGTCGTTACAGCTTTAGCGGCTTACGCAATCTTCTTGCATTTACAAATTAAAAATAAGCAACAAGAAGTTCTTGCTAAAGAAACAGCAGAACGTGAATTAGCCCAACAAAATTTAGACAAGCGTAACAACGGCATCATTGGAGACATTCGCTTCATTGCGCAAGCATTAATCACCGAGCAATGTGAAATTACCGAAGGCGTGTTACGCATTCATCATCTTGCAGATGCCTTAGACAGCGACATCATGTTGCAGGCAGAATTCAGCACCATTCACAGCCACTTTAATGAAACCCGAGGCATGGCGATTAAAGAAGAATATAAAAATCTCACTAAAAAAGAACGCTTTCAACAAGACCAACAGCGCTTTCGTTTAGAAGAAACTAACAAAGATAACGTTATTGAAGAAGCAAAACGGGTGGTTAAGTATTCGTTTGATAATTTAAAAAAGCTACATTGATTTTTAATTTCTTCGCAACGCTTAATTTATAAGTAACACACAAAGGAAACTATCATGCGCATTTCTCTTCTTACTATAGCTATGCCTATTGCCTTGGCTTTTTCCACTGCTACGCAAGCAGATTGGGCATTACAACAGCCCTCGTCAGTACACTTTTTAACCAGCAAAAATATTCACAACACAGAAGTTCATCAATTTAAAATCTTCGATGCCAAAATCAAAGACACTGGCTATGCCAAATTCACCATTGACTTAACCAGTGTAGATACTCGCATTTCAATTCGCGATTCACGCATGATTGAACATTTATTCGAAGTTTCTAAATTTGGTAATGCCAGCTTCGAAGCGGATATAGATCAAGATGTTTTACAGCAAGTCAACGAAGGTAAGAGCCTTCGTTATAAGCTTGAAGGTAAGCTGTCTTTGCACGGTGAAAAAGCCAATGCCTCGTGTGAAGTTTTGGTGACTAAGAATGCAGACCAAACAATCTCTGTTAACTCCATAACCCCTATGCTAATCGATGCCGAGGATTTTGATTTAATTGCAGGCATTAATAAATTGCGTGAAATGGCAAAACTGAAATCAATTACTCACACTGTGCCTGTCACCTTTAATTTAACATTTAAAGCGAACTAATGACCGCTGCTAGAATTCTTGTATTTGATTCCGGTATTGGAGGCTTTAGTGTTTTTCAGCACATACGGCAAACGCTACCGGGATTAAATAGCTGTTATTTAATGGATAATCAGCTTTTCCCGTATGGTATTCAAGCTGACGAGATACTTAGCGATCGCATTGTCTTATTATGTGAAAAAGCGTGTACTGAATACGCTATCGACATGGTAGTTATTGCCTGCAATACAGCCAGCACTCTGGCCTTACCCGCCTTACGTGAGCGTTTAAATATTCCTGTTATTGGTGTGGTGCCCGCTATTAAAACTGCCGCTAGTTTAAGCCGTTCTAAACACATCGCCCTACTAGCGACGCCAGCAACGATCAATCGTCCTTATATTGATCAATTAATTTTAGAGCATGGTAATAATTGCCAAGTAACGAGAATTGGTAGCAGCGAATTGGTTGAGCTGGCAGAAAGATTTTGGTTTGATGACACGCCTAACAACACCGCAGTTTACCAACAAGCACTTTCCCTCATTTTAGAACCTGTTATCAAAAATCATCTAAACATTGATCAAATGGTATTGGGCTGCACGCACTTCCCCATCATTGCTGCCGCTATTTCTCAGCTTTTTCCTCACATTCACCTCGTGGATTCTGGTGACGCTATTGCTCGACGGGTGAGTTATATATTGTGTGAGCTGGGTTATGATTTAGCGGCATTTACAGACAATACTATTTTAAGGGCTAAGAGCGACCAAAGCAGCCACGAGTTACTGGTTACGGCCGAGATTACTGATAAATCAAGATTTTTAACGGCTTGTCATCGAATTGCCCCTTACCAGTCCTTTAACATTATTTGAATATTGAGTAATATGCGCGGTTATTAAACTGTCACTATTATTTTGCACACCAATATAATCAATACAACCAATACAAACTGGAGAAGCGATGAAAGCGCTGTCTGATCTTTATACCCAAGTGATTACTGAACTTGGGGAAGATGTTAATCGCGAAGGGCTGTTAGACACCCCAAAACGCGCTGCCAAAGCTATGCAATTTTTAACCAGTGGTTATGAACAGTCGTTGGATGAAGTGGTCAATAATGCTGTATTTGCGAGTGACAACGATGAGATGGTAGTGGTTAGCGATATCGAAATGTATTCGATGTGTGAACACCATATGCTTCCTTTTATTGGCAAGGTTCATATCGGTTATCTACCCAATGGTAATGTCTTGGGTTTATCTAAACTAGCGCGCATCACAGATATGTTTGCTCGCCGCTTACAAATCCAAGAAAACTTAACTAAACAAATTGCCGAGGCCGTTCAACAAGTGACGGGGGCTCGTGGTGTTGCTGTTGTTATAGAAGCGCGTCATATGTGCATGATGATGCGTGGCGTACAAAAACAAAACTCATCGATGTCGACTTCTGTGATGATGGGTTCGTTTAGAGAATCCCCAGCAACACGCAGTGAGTTCTTCCGCTTAATTGGTAAATAGTTTTTGCCTACTGCTTTTACGAACAGTTATTTAATTTAACTTATCTGGCTCCAGTCACTTACCTACTCTATACTGAGCCAGGATTTTTGACAGGGAGCCTATCTTGGCTTGGACAACGCTAGAGTTTTGGATCGAAGGCTATAAATGGGCTCTACCCGCTTTTATTTATGTCTTAGGCTTACTGGCAACCATCGACGCTATTTGGAATGGCCGCACTTCACAAGGCACTCTTGCTTGGGTAACCGCACTCACCTTTATTCCCTTTGTCGCGCTTCCTTTGTATCTATTTTTTGGCAGCCCTCGCTTTCGTGGGTATAGAAAAGCTCGCAAAGCCAGCACTAGTGTATTAAAAGAATTACATTTTGAGCAACGCATGTGCGCCAATACATTTATTAGCGCCGAAAAAACACGTTCCATCATCCCCCTTGAAGCGATGTCGCGCCTACCCCAAAGCGAAAAAAACAGCGTGCGCTTATTAATTAATGGCAAGCAAACGTTTTCACATATATTTAAGGCCATTGAAACCGCTCAACATTCAATTTTGGTGCAATTTTATATCGTGAATGATGATGCACTTGGTCGGCGCTTGCAAAAAGCTCTGATCGCCAAAGCCGAACAAGGTGTAAAAGTGTATTTTTTATTTGATGAAATTGGCAGCGTTGGTTTAAGAAGCCAGTACATAACCGGCATGAGAAAGGCAGGTATTCAATGCAGCCGCTTTAACCCTCGTAAAATAAAACGCCGCCTGCAATTAAACTTTCGCAATCACCGCAAACTGGTAGTAATTGATGGCAAACTCAGTTTTATCGGTGGCCACAATGTGGGTGACGAATATTTAGGCAGTACCGCAAACGTTGACTTATGGCGCGACACCCACTTACAAATTGAAGGCCCAGCAACGCTTGCCGCTCAACTGTCTTTTGTTGAAGATTGGTACTGGGCGCAGCGAAAGGTACTTAATTTAGATTGGCAAGTTCACCCAAGCAATGAAAACACTAAGGCTTTAGTGATTCCAAGTGGCCCTGCAGATGCCATTGAAACCATGAGCTTAAGCTTTGTTCAACTGATATTATCGGCACAAAAACGTGTGTGGATAGCAACACCCTATTTCGTACCCGACTTAAACGTTATGGGCGCATTGCAGTTGGCGGCTTTAAAAGGCTTGGATGTGCGTATTTTATTGCCCGATAAAAGCGATAATGTTGTTATCTCATACGCAACTCGTAACTATGTGAGCCAGCTAAGATTATTAGGCATAAGCTTTTTACAATACAAACCTGGTTTTTTACACCAAAAAAGCATGCTTATAGACGACCATCTAAGCTACATTGGCAGTGCTAACTTAGACAACCGCTCGTTGCGTATTAACTTTGAACTCAATGCCCTGATTGAGTGCCAAAACTTTGCCAAAGATGTTGAAAAAATGTTTATTGAAGATTTTCGTGTAAGTGTCATTTACCCCAAAGAAAGTAGTTTATTTTCGACCCTGATCACGAAAGCGGCGAGGCTGTTTTCACCAATTCTTTAAGATACAATAACGTTATAACCATTTATCAGTGAGTAGACCATGCTATCGATTAGTCGATTATTTCCAATCTTAGCTCTTGTTGTAGCTTACTTAGCCTACAACGATCCCGCTCCCTTAATGACCTGGAAAGCCTCAATCATCCCGCTACTCGCTTTGGTGATGTTTTGTATGGGGTTAACTTTACGCTTACAGGATTTCAAACGTGTATGGAATAACCCACAACCCATTGCCTTAGCGATTATTGTGCAATTCACCATTATGCCGCTAGCCGCTCTGGCCTTAGCTAAAGCCTTTTCATTATCCGATGAATTAACCATAGGTATGCTGGTGGTTGGCGCTTGTGCCGGTGGTACCGCATCGAATGTAATGACCTACCTTGCCAGAGGTGATGTTGCTCTATCAGTCAGCATGACCCTTGCTTCAACGTTATGGGGAGTTATCGCAACCCCTTGGATCATAGGAATAACAGCAGGTGAAATCGTTGCGGTTGATAGCTTAGCCATATTAATAAGCGTCATCAAAATAGTGTTGGCACCTCTAACCATAGGTATTCTCATTACTCACTTGCTGCCCGATTTTGCTAATAAATTAAATCAACACCTAGCAGACGTTGCCAGTGTGCTTATTTTATTGATTATTGGAATCATAGTGGCAATCAACGCCGATGAAATTGCAACTCTTAGTTATGCCGTTTTTGCAGCGGTTGCCTTGCATAACTTAATAGGCTTAGTGAGTGGCTATATGGCTGGAAAACTGACACGTCAGACAGAAGTCACTTGCCGTACTTTAGCTATCGAAGTTGGGATGCAAAATTCCGGCTTAGGCGTGGCCTTAGCGTTAAAACACTTTGGCCCAATGGCAGCGCTGCCAGGAGCCGTTTTCAGTATTTGGCACAACATAAGTGGCGCTGTGATTGCTGGTTTTTGGCGCTGGTCTACCGATAAAAAAATAAAACAAGCACAGCAGCAACGCTCTCAAATAGTTAAGCAATTTAATCCCAAGGATTAATATCGTGCTAAAACGAAAAATGAGATCCGAGTTATTTAGGTTGATAGGTAGGTGGATAGGTAGGTAAAAGAGTAACTTTCTAACAGATATAAAAAAAACCTGATAAATCAGGGTTTTAGAATATTTAGTGGCGGTGAGAGAGAGATTCGAACTCTCGAACGGTTTCCCGTTACACGCTTTCCAGGCGTGCGCCTTAAGCCACTCGGCCACCTCACCTAACACAGTGAAAAATGTATGTTTTAAAACATTATACTTTTCACTAACTGCGTCTTCTGCAGTGGCGCGTACTATACTCAGTCGACTATATAGCGTCAACCCTGAGTGCTGAGTTTTTAAAGAAAAGTTATGCTTTAGGCGGCCATTCTTTTACATAATCTTGCATGGCTAACTCAGGCGCTTTTTTTAACTTACAATTTACATGGCCCAAATAAATAAAACCTAAAATGTCTTCTTGTTTCGACAAACCTAAAGATTTTTTTACATAAGGGTGGTAGGCCATACTTCCTGTGCGCCAGATTGCTCCTAAGCCTTGGGCGTAAGCAATATTCAGTATGTTTTGAATACCCGCACCAACCGCCAGGTGTTGTTCTATTGCAGGGACCTTGCTGTGCTCTACAGTGTGTGAAATAGCCACAATCATAACAGGTGCGCGCTGAGGCTTTGATTGTATTTTGGCTAGCTGCTGCTCTGTTAAACTGGGGTCGTCTTGCAAGCTGGCTTGGGCAAATATTTCTCCTAAGTTAGCGAGCCCTTCGTTTTTAATGGTTAGATAACGCCAAGGCCGCATCCAAGCATGATCTGGCGCACGAAAAGCACCTTGGTACATTTGCTGTAACTGTTGGTCGGTTGGCCCAGGACCTGTGAGCTGGGCCACGGAAACGCGTTGCGTGATCGCTGTTATTGCATCCATATAAATTTTTACTGCCTGTTTATTTGATCATTCAATTTTATACTTTATTTACCAATCATGAAGTAAATGCTAAATAAAAAGCATTGCAGATATTTATTTATTCATAAAAGTCTAAAAAACCCAGCTAATGCCCTTGCCTAATGCTATTTAATAAGGATAAATAGGCATCAAATCGCTTGATATTAAGTCTATGAATACCGAAAACAAAACCGCTGATTTCAGTGAAACCAGTATGCCAATGCAGGATTATATTGCCCGCGTATTGGGTTATGCCGCAGCAGGTATTACCCTGATGATCGGCACTATTGTGGGTTATTTTTCCATCAACATTTTGTGGATATCTTTGTTCGCAATGTTTTACCCACACTTTTTACAGTTTGCTACCCGCTCTTTTAGAACTCGCCATCCCTATGGAACACGCCAAATCCTCATTCATGGTGATGCGATTTTATGCGGGTTAATGCTAGCATTGATTGGCTTTCCACTCGAGCTAACCGTATTATTTTTAATCATGATAAACACCAGTTTTATTGTTGTGGGCAGCATTACCGCTTGGACGTTCTGCGTAATTTCACTGTTTATTGGTGCTGCAATTGGTGTTTTAGGGTTTGGCTTTAATTTAGCCAAAGACATACCCACTGCGGTTTTTGTTGCCGCATCAATTGGTGTGGGTATGCACCTGGCGATCACGGCATTTAACTCACACCGCCAAGCTCGTGATTTAATGCGTTTAAAACGTAAATTCCAGGGGCAGGTTGAGCGTTTTCAACAGCTGTCTCACAAAGTATCAAAATATATTTCACCGCAGATTTGGGAATCTATTTTTTCTGGGCGTAAAGAAGTAAGACTTGAAACGCAGCGTAAAAAATTGGTGGTTTTTTTCTCAGACATTGTTGGTTTTACTCAGCTTTCAGAGCAAATGGAAGCCGAAAGTTTAACCGATGTGCTTAATACCTATTTAACAGAAATGTCTAAGGTTGCCCTTAAACACGGTGGTACCATCGATAAATTTATTGGTGATAGTGTGATGGTATTTTTTGGAGACCCCAAATCCAATGGCACTAAGCGAGATGCTCTTGCGTGCTTAGCCATGGCCATTGATATGCGCCGTCACATGCAGGTATTACGCAAAAAGTGGATTGACCAAGGCATTAAAACCCCCCTACAAATTCGTATGGGGATCAACACGGGTTACTGTACCGTTGGCAACTTTGGTACCGAAAGCCGAATGGATTATACCATCATTGGCCAAGAGGTTAATCTAGCCAGCCGCTTAGAAAACAGTGCTGAGGCCGGTGAGATTTTAATATCTGCCGAAACCTATAATTTAGTCAAAGACAAAATAATGTGTCGGTTAAAGGGCCAGGTTGAGATGAAAGGGTTTTCTGAACCGGTGGCAACCTATCAAGTAATTGATTTTCGCCGTGATTTAGGCTCAAACCCAAGCTTTATTGAGCATGATGCTGAGGGATTTTCTTTGTATTTAGATACTCAAAAAATTAAGAGTTACGACAAAGACAGGGTGGCTGCCGCACTGGAGAATGCCGCCAAAAAAATTCGCGACAGAATCATTGTTTAGTAACATCTATCCGATAATGGGTCATTTTAAATAACAAGCAAAACTTGCAACAACAAATAACAAAGGATGCACCAAAAGCTAAGGTTACCTTGCTTTGGGTGCAAAACCACAATCATCACAACTACTGACGCAGGGTTCGGAAATTAATCGCTTGCTTGCTTTTAATAGAACTACGCAAAGGGTTGATATCTAAGCCTCCCCGCCTTACATAGCGCGCATAAACCGTTAAACTCTCTGGCTTACAGCGTGTCCAAATATCCCAAAAGGTTCGCTCTACACACTGTTCATGAAAATCCTGATGAGTGCGCAGCGAAACAATGTAAGTTAACAGTGATGCTTCGTCAATTTTCTCTCCTTGATATTCGATGTAAATGGAGCCCCAATCAGGCTGCCCCGTCACTGGGCAATTTGATTTTAATAAGTGACTTACCAAAGCACCTTGGTAAGTATTGCTATTAGAGGTGGTAACTGCTGAGCCATCTGTTTCATTGGCCAGTTTTAATACACTAGGGTCCAGTTCGTATTTATCCATTGTAATATCAAGATCATCAATACAAATTGCTGCTGGCTCTTTTGGGAATTGATGCTGCAGCGATAAGATATTCACCTTAACTGCTCCACCCGCTGCTGCAGATAAGTCTTGCTCCATTCTCTGCTCAACTAGAGCTTGGTTGGCAAACTTGCTTTGATTAAATGAATTTAAATACAATTTAAAAGACTTGGATTCGATCAAATAAGGGGACGTAGCAGGTAAACGAAATTCAGCCATTGCAACTTGCGGTATGCCCTTTTCATTGAGCCAAGATATTTCGTAACCATTCCAAATATCTTCTCCGAAAAAAGGTAGAGTATTTCGATCAATACCAACCGAAGCCCAACTTTCTGAACGTGAGATTGGAAACAATAACGTTGGGTCATAGTGATCTATATACTCTGAGCTTTTACCTAATGGATTACTTTCACCGTGTACCGATGTCATAAACACTACCTTTATTTAAATCTTAAATTCTATGGTTAATACTTGAGTTAAATTAACTACGCATTCCAGTGCCGCGCTTTAACAACCACACACTGAAGCTTGATAATATAGCTATAAACATAACTAACATTGCGATTGCTACGCTTACATTTACGTCAGACTCTCCTAGGATGCCATAGCGAAAACTGTTCACTATGTACAAGATGGGATTGAGTTTAGATACGTCTTGCCAAAATTCAGGTAACAAGGATATTGAATAAAATACCCCACCTAAGTAAGTTAATGGCGTGATTATAAATGCCGGTATGATTGTGATATCATCAAATTTACTGGCGAAGACGGCGTTAATAAATCCACCAAGAGAAAATAAAATAGCCGATAAACAAGTAACAATGATAACAATCGGTAAATTATGGACTTTTAAGTCGGTAAAATACAATGACAGCAAGGTGACAATTAAACCAACCATAACCCCTCTTGCTACCCCACCCATTACGTAACCGGCTAAAATTACTGACGGAAAAACCGGTGACACCATTAACTCTTCTACCGAGCGCTGAAATTTATTGCCAAAAAAAGATGAGGCAACATTTCCGTAAGCGTTTGTTATAACACTCATCATAATCAAACCTGGCACAATAAAGGACATGTAATCAAAACCGCCCATGTCTCCGATACGAGAACCAATCAGGTTACCAAAAATAATAAAATATAAAGTCATGGTAATGGCTGGCGGGATCAATGTTTGCTGCCAAATACGCATAAAACGACGTACTTCTTTTACCACGATGGTTTTAAAGGCGACCCACTGAATAGAAAACAGACTGCGATGAATTGGCTGCTGCATGATTTAAGCCCCCTTCTTTAAAAGTGAAGATTGACGGGAATTAGACGTAACACTTGGTTGGTTGTCATCTTGAACTAAATTAACAAATAGCTCTTCAAGTCGGTTGGCTTTAGTGCGCATACTGCGCACCTGAATATTAGCAAGACTCAAAGCACTAAATACAGCATTCAACCCTTGACCCTTACTGACGGAGATTTCTAAATGATCGCTATCGACCTGCTGGAGGTGATAAGCCGATAGCTCGGCAAGCATAGTCTTTGGTAATTGCTTGATATCGCCATCAACATCCAAGACAAAAGTTTCCGTTTGTAACTGACTTAACAGAGCCTTAACACTGGTATTGGTGACAATTTCACCATTATTAATAATGGCGATATTTTTACACAACTGCTCTGCTTCTTCTAAATAGTGCGTGGTTAAGATAATGGTCGTGCCATTCTCGTTCAGTTTCTTCATAAACTCCCACATGGATCGCCGTAGCTCAATATCCACACCGGCTGTGGGCTCATCTAAGATAAGAATTTGTGGTTGATGGATCAACGCACGAGCAATCATTAAGCGACGTTTCATACCACCAGACAAAGACCGGGCTGGCTCATTGCGCTTATCCCATAAATCCAGCGCTGTTAGTAAGCTTTGCGCATGAGAAGCAACCTGTTTTTCTGCCAAGCCATAATAGCCCGCCTGGGTAATAACAATATCGTAGACTTTTTCAAATTGATTAAAATTAAACTCTTGCGGCACAACACCCAAGCATTGCTTAGCCGCAAAAGTATCAGTGACAAGATCATGACCCATTATAGAAACGCGGCCAGCGGTTTTTTGCACCAAAGACGAGACGATACCCAAGGTAGTGGATTTCCCCGCTCCATTTGGCCCCAGCAAAGCAAAAAAATCACCCTGTTTTACCGTTAAATCAATTCCTTTTAATGCTTTAAAGCCATTTCCATAGACTTTTTCTAGTCCTTGGATGGATAATGCAGTTGTCATATAAAACCTTTATCTAAAATCATTTAAAATAGCACTGGTTAGATTACGCTCGTTCAGTCTGAGCGGTTTATAACAGCACTATTTAAAATAGAATCATTTAAGCCTGAAGCTAAAGAGAACACACAATGAACCAACGGCTCGCCTACCATATCGATTTATTAGCACAATTAAATACTCAATTAGCTAAATTGGAATTAGCAGATGAAAATTACAATTCAGACAACACCATTCTACAGCAACTTAGCCAACTGATAGAGTCTTTAAAGGACGCATCAGTGCAACAGTATGATTCAGCAATCTTTGATGGCCAACAATGGTTACAACGTTTTCTGACTCACAACCCAGAGCTAGCACCGGCTATTCATCGTGATTTGTTGTGGTTTTTTGGTGGCGACTGCCTTCATTTTATGCCTGATGACGAAATAGAAAAATATCAATTACTCGACGATGCCATGGCTGAAGCGATGCTGCGCAAAACACCGTTTAATTACACGCTATCACGCGAAGCTATTTTTGATACCAAGCAATAGCATTTCATTGAATACAACAGCCCTGTCTATTTACTATTGAGTGTTTTGCAGGGCTCATTATACTCCCCCAGCTCGACTCAAATGCTAGACACAAAAAAAGCCGTTTCAGTTACCTGAAACGACTTTTAGAATTTGGAGCGGAAAAGGAGACTCGAACTCCCGACCCCAACCTTGGCAAGGTTATGCTCTACCAACTGAGCTATTTCCGCGATCGATGTTTTAGCTGATCTCTCAGTGGTGACAACACCTTAGCTTCCTAAGGTAGAGCATTCTATTCACCTAATGCTCTTCCGGCTAGCTACGCTATCGAAAAACAAACTTGTTTTTCCCAACTGAGCTATTTCCGCGATCGATGTTTTAGCTGATCTCTCAGTGAAACAACAACTTCACTTGCCGCTTCCAATCTTGTCAATACGTTCTTCCATAATAAAGAATGGTATCCCCAAGGGGATTCGAACCCCTGTTACCGCCGTGAAAGGGCGGTGTCCTAGGCCTCTAGACGATGGGGACACACCGTTTGAGTGATGTGCATTTTACACATCATTTTTTGACTTGCAAGCATTTTCTTTTGCAAATCAATAACTTATCACTAGCCTAGAAGGATAAGTTATTTGGAGCGGAAAAGGAGACTCGAACTCCCGACCCCAACCTTGGCAAGGTTATGCTCTACCAACTGAGCTATTTCCGCAACATGCATCAACTAACCACGTACTGATACCAATCTTCCTAAGAAAAATGGTATCCCCAAGGGGATTCGAACCCCTGTTACCGCCGTGAAAGGGCGGTGTCCTAGGCCTCTAGACGATGGGGACGTCTTGCTAATCAACGGCGCGCATTTTATGGAGGTTACGGTTTTGAGTCAACCTATTTTTTTGCAGCGGCACAAAATAATACTGATGGATTCGCTGTATAGAATCTCTCTGACATCTCATTTTATAAGATAGCCATCTATGGCAACTTATGCGAAAGTAACTTAATCGTTAAAAAGATCGGACTAAACAATAATGAAACCAGAGTTTTCTTCTGATTCCTCTAAAAATTCCAGCATGGGCATAGGGAGTCGCCTAGCTTTAACCGTGGCACTCTATACTGTCATTACTGCTTTATTGGTTGGCTTAATTATTGGCAGCTTCCAAGTTTGGTCTAACTTACAAGATAGAAAGCTACGAGCTAATGAATCGGTAGAAGCGATTATTTCTTCTACCAAACCTTCTATCACTCTGGCTTCGTTCAATTTTAATAACAATTTAAACCAACAATTAATAAATGGGCTCGCAGCACACCCAGAAATTGTTAACGCCACTATTATTGATACGAAAGGGCGAAATTTTGTTATTGCCGAAAATCCTCAAGCTTGCAAAGGATCTGGGCTGAGCACTCTATTACTCGGTAGCAGCAATCAACGAACCTTTCCTTTAAATTATCAAGACACCGATTTAGGGAAGCTTGTTGTTGAGTTAAATTCATGCCATTTAACCAAGATGTTCTATCAAGAAATTAAAACCACCCTGGCCTCTAGCTTGATTTTAAGCATTGTCATCGCTTTGTTTATTTTCATTATTTTTTATCAGCTAGTAAGTTTACCCCTAAGTCGGTTATTAGAACGAATACAACAAGTTAATCCCGCTGAAATTGATTTCTCTACCCTGCAAAAATTTAAAAGTCATCGCAAAGATGAAATAGGCAGCCTAATTAATCATTTTGCGGATTTACTCCACACAACTTACGAACACATTAATCGTTTAAGAGCAGCAGAACATACTATTAATAATTATTCGGTAAATTTAGAGGAGTTAGTCTCTAAGCGAACTCAAGCAATTACTGGGATCAACCATCAACTTAAAGAAGCAAACCAAAAGCTTGAGCTGTCTCAAAAACTGTCTGAACAATTTAACCATAGCCAATTCAAATTATTAAAAGGTCTTAGTCAAGAATTAAGAACCCCCATTGAAACCAACTTAGGTGTTTTAAAAGACACCCTGCCAAGCTGTAGCAACGCTGCAGATCATTCACGCATAGAGAGTCTGATTTCACAAAGTTCAATAATCATCTCAATTTTGGATGAACTAAATCACATTGCTGATCTTAAAAACAGTTTTGAGGTCAAACAGTCTAGTCCTTTTTCATTGCAGGATATGCTGCTTAATTTAGAGCAAGATATTCGCCACCAAGAAACTAAATTGGTGTTAGATGTGCGCATTGATGAATTATTATCGAACGGTCACATTGGCAATACTCAATTAATAGAAAAACTGCTCTTTAATCTAATTGCCAATACCTATCAATGCACAAAAGGCAATATGCTTAAAGTGCATTTAACTGAATCTAATCAAAGTGTGCTGATTACTTTTTCTGCTCAAGACCTATACGTTCCCGAAAACTATTTTGATTTAATGATTTTGCCTCTCAATAATCCCCTTGCACATTCAAACATAACGACATTAGGGTTAGGCTTTGCCAAAGATTTAACAGAATTATTGTCTGGAAAAATTAGGCTTTCTATCAATTCTCAGAATGAGCATGAACTATCATTACAGTTGCCCTTACCTTCAAGCGATATTCAGCTGGCAGAGTTACGTAATAAAATACCAGAGGGTGGAATTCGCGTTGATATAAACCAACAACTGCTAAACAATCTGGTATCAGATGTGTTGAATAAATGGGATTTAGCCTTTCAGCTTACTAACGCATGCTCAGACAAACCGGTGTTATTGATTACTGACCAATTAAAAACAGACAATGATACAAGCTGTTTAATTGGTATTGGTAAGGCATTTGCCGGAAAAGAATGCGTTAATGACGTTCCCTTATTAGCGCTTAATAGCTTTAACGAAGGCTATTTATTCAGTGCCATAAATAACGCCTGTTTAATTACTAAGAAAGAACAAACTCGCAACCAGCTTACTAAAATACTGTTGGTAGAAGATAACGCTATTAACCGCATGCTAAGCCAACGCTTTCTTAAAAACTTGAGTACGGATATAGAAATGGTCGTAAATGGCCAAGAAGCCGTTGAGATATGTAATGGTAAGAAGTTTGATTTGATCTTTATGGATTGCAATATGCCCGTTATGGATGGCTTTGTAGCCACCAAGCAGATAAGACGATCTTACCTTAACCAGCACACACCAATTATAGCGCTATCTGGGCTCGATGCAGAAACAGACCGTCAGGCCTGCCTACAAGCGGGCATGAACGACTTCATTGCCAAACCCTATACTCAAGAACAACTGCATAATGCCATTGCGCAATGGTTACCCGATAATACAATTTAAATGCCACGCTGGCAGTGCTAACTAAGCGCTGCCAGCATATCTTTTAATTTATCACGCAGTTCAATCACTTGCTCTGGACTAGCTTGTGCACCACACAACAAATCAAGTGGGATATGCTGTGCTTTATGCCTAAGCTGAGCGCCTTTGTCTGTAAGTGTGACAAGAACTACCCGCTCGTCTTTATCGCTGCGCTGGCGAGCTAATAAGCCTTTCGACTCCATGCGTTTTAATAATGGAGTCACAGTTCCTGTATCCAATCGAAGACGCTGAGTTAAGTGACTAATGGGCAGTTCAAATACGCCTTCTTCTGATGACTGCCAAAGAACCAGCATTACCAAATATTGCGGGTAAGTTAGGTCCAAGGGCTTTAATAAAGGCGTATAGCCTTGAGTAATTAAGCGCGACAAACTGTATACACTGAAACAAAGTTGATTATCCAAATGCAATAACGGCATTGGTGTTAACACTTTTTCAGGTAAATCAGCCATATTAACCCTTTAATGCTTTTTCGATGTCAGCTTTTAGAGCTTCTGGTTTAGTCGTCGATGCATAACGAACCGCTTTACCCTGTTTATTCACCAGAAACTTGGTAAAATTCCATTTGATTTTCTTAGATCCCAACAAGCCTGGGGCCAGAGCTTTTAAGTCTTGGTAAATCGGTGCTGCATTGTCGCCATTGACATCTATCTTAGAAAACACGGGAAAGCTAACGCCGTAATTCTTTTGGCAAAAACTGGCGATCTCACTATCTGCGCCTTTTTCTTGCTCACCAAACTGGTTGCATGGAAAACCTAACACCACCAACCCCTGATCTTTGTAGTCTTTATACAATGATTCTAAACCTTCATATTGGTTCGTAAATCCGCATTTACTGGCGGTATTTACAATCAAGGCAACCTTACCTTCATATTCAGATAAATCTTGCTCTTCACCTGATAGCAATGGCATTTTTCTATTAAAAATTGACATAAAACACTCCCAAAAAAACAGTGATTAAACGTGCGTTAGCAACATTTAAGTTTGTTAAAATACAAAACCCATTGGTTGACTATACATTGCTCAATATATGCACACAATGGTTTTGCACAATTTAATTGCCCAAAATAACTATTCCTGCTTATCTGCAGCAAGTGGTTCAAGTTTTAATGACACCGAATTAATACAATAACGCAAACCAGTAGGCGCAGGGCCATCAGTAAAAACATGGCCCAAATGAGCGTCACAGCGCTGACAAACAACTTCGGTGCGCACCATAAAATGACTGGTATCTTTATGCTCATCAATGACCGATTCATTAACCGGCTGACTAAAGCTTGGCCAACCGCAACCCGCATCAAATTTTGAAGTTGAATCAAAAAGCACTTCATCACAGCAAATACAGCGATAACGCCCCGCTATAGTACAATCGTGATACTCACCACTATAAGGATGCTCTGTCCCTTTTTCGCGAGTTACGTAATAACTTTTATCATCAAGCTGCTCAGACCACTGCTGAGGGGTTTTTACTACTTTGTTTTTATCTGCAGTCATTATTTAATACTCACTTCAATGTCTGTAATTCTTCAGCATTCAAGAGTATCATTAGCCGATAGTAATTTTTATGAATCTTTACTTAACTTTTATTTTTAATTCTTATTAATTATTTTTAATTTATAACGTTACCCTTAAGGCGGAGTGCGCTTCATGCAGGATATTCTTAAATCCAATAAACTGGCCAATGTTTTCTACGATATTCGTGGGCCTGTTGCGCATGCCGCCAAAAAAATGGAAGAAGATGGGCATCGCATCCTAAAGTTGAATATTGGCAACCCAAAGCCTTTTGGCCTCGATGCACCGGATGAAATCATACAAGATGTGATTTTGAACTTACCTGATTCTGAAGGCTACAGCGATTCCAAGGGGTTATTTTCGGCTCGTAAAGCAATTATGCAATACAGCCAACAAAAAGGGATTAAAGACGTTGGCATTGAAGATATTATTTTAGGTAATGGGGTCAGCGAGCTCATTGTTATGTCGATGCAAGGGTTATTAAACAGCGGCGACGAAGTGCTTATTCCATCACCCGATTATCCTCTTTGGACAGGAGCTGTTAGCTTAGGCGGCGGCACACCCATTCATTACCATTGTGATGAAGGTGCTAATTGGTTCCCAGATATGGATGATATTCGCAAAAAAGTGAATAAGAAAACCAAAGCCCTGGTATTAATTAACCCAAATAATCCAACCGGTGCCGTTTACCCTGATGAAGTTTTGTTGGAGTTAATTCAAATTGCCAGAGAAAATAATCTTATTATTTTCTCTGATGAAATCTACGATAAAATATTATTTGATGGTATTACCCATACTTCGACAGCGTCTCTTGCCGAAGATATTTTATTCATTACCTTTAACGGTCTGTCTAAAAACTACCGCTTAGCGGGCTTTCGTGCTGGCTGGATGATTATTAGTGGTGCCAAGCACATCGCCAAAGATTACATTGAAGGCCTAGAAATGCTGGCGTCTATGCGCCTGTGCTCCAACGTACCCTCGCAACATGCGATTCAAACGTCTCTTGGCGGCTACCAAAGCATTAATGACTTGGTCACACCTGGGGGGCGTATTTATGAACAGCGCAATATTGCCTATGAAGCACTTAATAGCATACCGGGAATCAGTTGTACTAAACCTATGGGGGCTTTATATTGCTTCCCGAAAATAGACACTAAAAAATTCAATATACGCAACGATGAGCGCATGGTATTGGATTTATTAGAGCAGCAGAAAATTCTGATTGTTCACGGAAGTGCTTTCAATTGGAAAAAACCTGATCATTTTCGAGTTGTTTTCTTACCGCGCCCAGAAGATTTAACCGTAGCGCTGGATAAGATGAAACAGTTCTTTTCGACTTACCAGCAGCTTTAAGCTGTTGGTAACCCCTGCAATGACTGTGACCCGCTATGTTAGACGTTCATATTGATGATTTTTTTAAAGACTGCGCGACAATCTTGCTGCTTGGCTTTAAATATTTTCCTGCCAAACAGATTCTTTATATTGAGGATATTTGTGGCCCAGATCAAGTGGATGAATTTGGTTTGCACAGCCATCGTCACTTAGCTGCTTTAGGGGCGGTTATGTGGTTACAAGAAGAAGGCTATATCCGCTTTAGTGAGTTGAATCGACAGGAATCCGTCGACAACTTTGTATTAGCGAGTAAAGCCTTTACTCGCTTGCTAAGCGCCAATCGTGAAGACCCTTCAACGACCTTGGCTAAAGAGATAGAGTATGCTCATTTACAAAGCGATTCTTTATCGTTAGCACGTTTAATACAACAGCATTTTTTAACTGTTGATCATGCAAAAATATAAGTTTGTTTATATTCCCTTGCTGCATAAAAATGTCTATTTTCATCTTAATGCTTTTAAAATTACTGCTTCCTGATAAAATACGAATCGTTATCATTAACGCTTTAAATAACGGCTAAAACCGAAAAAACACCCCATATTAGGAGTTAACATGCGTTCTATATTTTTAACAGCATTTCTGGCTTGCTCAACCTTACTGCCGAGCCTCGCCAACGCTGAACAAGTGAATATTTACTCATTTCGCCAGCCGTTTCTTATTGAACCTATTTTAGCTGAATTTACCAACAAAACAGGGATAGAGACCAAGGTTATTTTTGCTAAAAATGGTCTCATTCAGCGCATTAAACGCGAAGGTGAATTATCTCCCGCGGATATTGTTTTAACTTCGAATTTTAGTAAGTTACTGGAATTAAAAGACGCCGGACTGAGCCAACCTTTTACTGCATCTAACACATTAACAACCAATATCGCACCTCAATACCGCGATTCTAAAAATCATTGGTTAGCATTAACCCAGCGGGTACGAAATATTTATTCATCTAAGCGTAACACTGATGATTTTACCAACATACGCTATGAAGATTTAGCCGACGAGCGCTTCAAAGGGCGCATTTGCACACGCTCTGGTAAGCATCCATATAATTTGGGTTTAGTCGCCTCTATGATTGCGCACCATGGTGAAGTCGAAACAGAAACTTGGTTAAAAGGAGTTAAAGCTAACCTTGCGCGCAAACCTCAGGGGAATGATCGATCTCAAGTTAAAGCCATTAAAGAAGGCTTATGTGATGTCTCTTTAGGCAACAGTTATTATTTGGGTAAAATGTTACAAGATCCTAATCAAGTTGAGTGGGCCAATGCAGTTAACTTGCATTTCCCTAACCAACAAGATCGTGGTTCGCACATCAATGTCTCTGGAGCAATCATTGCCAAGTATGCGCCTCACAAGCAATCAGCTCAGCAACTGCTCGAGTTTTTATCTTCTGATACAGCTCAAAACTTATACGCTGAGTTAAATATGGAATACCCTATTTCTGATACTGCTAAAACCTCTGATTTAGTGGCCAGTTGGGGCCAATTTAAGGCTGATAAACTGCCACTAGAAAAGATTGCCGAATATCGCAAGCAAGCTTTAAAACTCATTGATAAAGTGCATTTCGATCTATAAATGACCAATAATCAAAGCTCAAGCCCGCGTTTTGCGGGCTTTGTTATGTCTGTAAGCACGACAATTATTAGTTTAATTTTGTTATTGCCAATTGCTGCGCTGTTTATAGAAGCTACAACGGGATTATTTTCATCAGCGACAGACGCTATTGATTCAACGTTTGCTGATTTAGTCGATACGGTACTGCTTCAGTATTTGCAAAATAGTTTAACCATTGTTAGCCAAACTCTTTTATTTGCTTGTTTATTTGCTGTTGCCCCAGCCTGGTGGTGTGCACATTATTCATTTTCTGGGCGCAAATATTTACAGTGGTTAATGGTTTTTCCTTTAGCTATTCCTGCTTATATTTCTGCTTATATTTATACAGACGCATTGGATTACGCTGGCCCTATACAATCGACTCTTCGTGAATTTTTTAACTGGCAGTCTCCACAAGACTATTGGTTTTTTGATATTCGTAGTCATTGGGGTGCAAGCTTAATGCTAGGGCTTTCGTTATATCCCTATATCTTTTTATTGCTGCGTAATGCGTTTGAACAACGCTCACGCAACCTAGCGCAAGCTGCAAAAATGCTAGGAGCCAGTGACCGAAAAATTTTTTGGACCATTCATTTACCTTTAGCACGGCCTGCTTTAGCGATTGGCTGCACCCTCGTTGCGATGGAGTCATTAGCCGATTACGGCACCGTGCAACTCTTTGCGATTAATACTTTAACAACAGCCATTTATGATAGCTGGCTGGTATATGGAAGCTTAGCGAGTGCCGCTAAAATATCCTGCTTAACCTTATTGTTTGTTATTATCCTGGTTGTTTTTGAGAAAAATAGTCGCAAAAAACAACAACACTTTGATAGTCGTAGCCATCACCCAAATGAAAGATTACCCGCTAGTCATCTAAAAACTGCGTATATATGGCTAGTATGCGGTCTTATTGTTTGTCTTGGTTTTTTTATTCCGCTCTTAACCTTGGTTGAATATTGTGTCACTTACATTGATCAAAATCTCAATGACACAATAATTGCTCACAGCAAAAGTACTTTTTTCTTGGCAGCCATAGCTGCGTTAACAGCAACTTCTATTGCTTTGTTATTTAATAGTCAGCAGCGTTTTATCCCTTGTACCAGCAATCAACTAAAGCTCAGTTTATCATCGCTAGGATATGCTATCCCAGGAACTGTTCTTGCTATTGGTATATTGATTCCCTTAAGTCAACTTGATTTATGGAGCAATCGCTTTATAACCAGCATGGGTTTTGAAAAAGTAGGTTTGATTTTTTCTGGAACCAGTTTTGCTCTTATTTTAGCGTTTGTTATTCGTTTCGCAGCCATCAGTAATGGTAGTATTCAAGCAGCATATCAACGCATTCCACATAATTTAGATGATGCTTCTAAGCTTTTAAAAGCTTCTAAAATAAAAACTTTCAGAAAAATTCACCTACCTATTATGTCCCCAGCCATTTTGAGTGCATTTTTATTGGTGTTTATCGAATGTGTTAAAGAATTACCCGCATCTTTATTGTTGCGTCCCTTTGACTTTGAAACTCTTGCGACTTATGTTTACCAGTTTGCATCTGACGAACAGCTAGAGCATGCCGCTTCTGCAGCTTTGCTGATCATTATCGTGAGTTTAATTCCTATTCTTCTGCTTAGTCGCAGCCAGAAAATGCAGTAACGAGATTCGGTGGAATGTTTAATAAAACTGTAAAAAAGCAGCCTTCAAGTACACGGGCCAATAGTGAGCATTCTGCCCAAACGATGCGTCTCAACGCTGCAGGTGATGATCGCGACCATCATCAGAAAGCCGTTGAAGTTAATCATATAAACGTTAAATTTGGTGAAACCGACGTTTTAAAAAACCTTACTTTTGATTTACAAGCTGGCGAGATATTGTGCTTATTAGGCCCTAGTGGCTGTGGTAAAACAACCGCTTTAAAAGCCATAGCCGGATTAATTACACCCGAATTTGGTCAAATTGATTTATTTGATCAAATCGTTTTTTCTAACATTTCCTCAAACAAAGACTTCAAGGATACCGAATCAAATCCTAAAAGTTATGCCCCTTTGATTAATGTAGCAGCAGAAAAACGATCCATTGGTTTCATTTTTCAAGATTATGCGCTGTTTCCCCACATGACCATAGGCCAAAATATTGCTTATGGGCTAACAACATTCTCTAAACAAGAAAAGCAGCAACGAATTACAGAAACGTTAGCATTAGTAGAATTGCCAGATATGATGGAACGATATCCTCATGAGCTTTCTGGCGGTCAGCAACAACGCATCGCCGTTGCTCGCGCGCTTGCTCCTAAGCCTCAACTTTTACTGATGGACGAACCATTTTCTAACATAGATGGGCAAGTAAAACGTCGCATGATGGCGGATTTAAGACAATTATTAAAAAACCATAATATAAGCTGTATTTTTGTCACCCACGCTAAAGAAGAGGCGTTTGCTTTTGCTGACAAAACAGCAGTCATGTCTGCTGGGCTAATCGCTCAATTCGATACCCCGGCAAAGGTTTACAATCAACCCAAAACCCTCGATGTCGCAAGTTTTATGGAATCGGGCAATTTAGCCAGCTTGTCACATAGCCAGCAGCTATTAGATAACGTCAGCCCTAAATGGCCTAGAGATTTAGACAATTCTGGATTTTGGTTGTTTAAACCTCAACACATTCACATTCATCGCAGTCGTCAACAAACAGGTATAAAGGTTAGCAATATAACTTTTGTTGGCCGCGGCTATCAGTACGATATCAGTATTCAATTAAACAAGCACAAACCAGACGAGTTAATTATGTGGAAAGTTGAGCATGAAACTTTGCTTGAGCTCAATGTGGGAGACAATATTTCGCTAGAATACACCAAAATACCCCACTGGATTGTTAATTAACTCTTACTGGGCAAATATAGCAGACATTCATAGCATTGATTAAAACACACTATTTCAATAACTTGGCTTGTGTTTATAATGTGTTACTAATTTAAGTAGTTTTAGGTTTTAGCTTTATGGATAAACAATAACGGATTTCTAATGATTAAACCTAAACACTTTTCAATACATTTTTTATTACTATTGGTTACTATTTTATCCAGCCCTTTTGTTATTGCTGAGCAGTACGCAAGCATTAACACTGAAACCCAAAAAGTAAATATTGCTCCTTTTATAAGTTGGATTGAAGATGCCAATAATGAAATAACCTTCGAACAGATAACCAAACTTCCTGATAGCGCATTCAATATCTCTGATGGTTATTCTTTTAGTAAAGGCTATACCCTTTCCAGTTATTGGCTTAAATTTGATTTAGCGTTTGAGAAAGATCTCGTTAACAGTAAATGGTTGCTAGAAATTCCTTTCCCATTACTCGACTATATAGCTTTATACCTGCCCAACAGTGACAACAGTTATTCAGTTATTGACACAGGAGACCGCAGTCCTTTTTCTCAACGCCCTATTGATACTACTAACTTTGTTTTTACCGTTAAACCACAGCAAACTCACAATACTTTTTACATTCATGTAAAAACTCAGGATAGTCTTCAAGTCCCTCTATTTTTATGGGAGCCAAACGCTTTTATTAAACACAATGCCTCTAGTCACGGCCTGCAAGGTTTGTATTTTGGCATCATGATTGTAATGGTACTTTATAATTTATTTATCTACGTCTCGGTAAAAGAGCGTAGTTATTTATATTACATTGCATACATAAGCTGTTTTGTTATCTGTCAGGCAAGCCTTGAAGGCTATACATTTGAATATTTTTGGCCAAACAATACTTGGTGGGCCAACGTCAGTATTCCATTTTTTGGAGTATTATCACTATTTTTTGCGTCACTTTTCGCTCGAGAAATTTTACAAACTCGTCATGTATTACCCAAGTTCGACAAAGTATTAATCGTTATTACAATTTCATTATTTACGTCACTTCCAATTATGTTATTTGGCAGTTATGAAGTCGGGATATATGCATCAATTACAAGCACATTCATTTTCTTCAATCTTGTATTAGTTGCCGGATTTTTGGCTGCTATTAAATCGAATCGAACCGCAGTAGTATTTGTTTGTGCTTGGTCTGTATTTTTACTCTCGGGAGTCATTAGCATGCTTGGTATGCTAGATATAATTCCGATGGAATATGGTAGCCAAGCCGCTCTCCAAATTGGCTCAGCGATTGAAGTGGTTTTATTATCCATAGCTTTAGCCGATCGAATTAATATAATCCAAAAAGAAAAAGCTGACATAGAAGCTGAATCAAAACGTATTTTAGTTAATGCTAATAAGCAATTAGCCAACAGTAACCGCTTAAAAGATGAATTCATTGCTACTATTAGTCATGAAATTCGTACGCCTATGAACGGTGTTTTGGGTTCAACTCAACTGTTATTAGACACACAGCTGGATTACACTCAAAAAGTGTATATTGATACTATCAATCAATCTGGCCAGACTTTATTAGAAATTCTTAATAACATTTTAGATTATTCTAAAATTGAGGCAGATAAGCTTTCTCTTGAACATGTTGAGTTTGAACTCGAAAAACTAATTAACGAATGCGCTGACTTTTTTAGTGTCGTATCCATTCAAAATCGCGTGAAACTGTTTGTTCGCATCCATAAAAACACACCTAAAGTCATAAAATCAGATCCGTTAAGAATCAAACAAATCCTACTAAATTTATTGAGCAACGCATTCAAATACACAGATCGCGGTCAAATCTTGATTAGTGTTCAGATGGCAGCAGATAAAAAAGATCAATTATTAATTGAGGTAGAAGACAGTGGCAGTGGCTTAACATACGAACAACAAAGCATTTTATTCCAGCCCTTTGTACAAGTTGATTCTAGCAGCACCCGAGAAAAAGGCGGAACAGGATTAGGTCTTGCTATTTGTAATAAATTAACCAAACTTCTTGGCGGTGAAATTGGTGTACGCAGTTTACTCGGCAAAGGTGCTACTTTTTGGTTTACTGCCAATATTGAAGTAATCCAGCAGCGTAAAAATACACAAGCTATTAATCGCAGCGTTTGCATAATGATTGATAATAGTTACCAAGAACAGCTTATTAAAGACCAGTTACAAGATTGGAATATACCTGTAACCACTCGCAGTCTTATTAAATACGATCAAGAAATCACCATCATCACCAATGAAAATCACATTCAAGAAGCACTAAACTTGGGGGTGACAACTAAAAACATGATCATTATTTGCAATCAAAACTTTGAATCTGATGAACAAGGTCACCGTTTGCATTCGCCCATCACCACACACAAACTTTACTCAGCTATCGAAGCAAGTGCTTCTGGCCAGGCAAAAGGTTTTTTAGAGAAAAACTTAACCCTTGAAATGCCTAGCTTTCCTACCCTTCAAGTACTCGCCGTAGACGATAACAGTGTAAACCGCATGATTATTAAAAAAATGCTGAAAAAATACCAAGTAGAAGCGGACATGGCTGTGGGTGGTATAGAAGCACTGGAAATGATCCAACAACATGATGGACGCTACGACTTAATTTTAATGGACATTGAAATGCCCATTAAAGATGGTTATCAGACCACGGAACAAATTAGAGAGTATGAGAAAAAGAACGATCTCGACCCCAGTCGCATTGTTGCAGTGAGTGCTCATCCAATGAAAGAGTCTCGTGGTAAAGCATTAATTGCTGGAATGGATGATTTTCTTAGTAAGCCCATTGATCAAAATATTCTTATAGATATCTTGAAAGTAACAAAGTCTCAGTCAAAAAAGGGTTAATCGTCAACCCTTGCTGACAAAGTACAAATCAACGTTTACCTAATCGCACGTCAAAACCTGCCGCCTCCAAAACCTGCTGCAAGTCTTGGCGCTTGATAGGAACTTCTACTCTCATAGTTGGAATGTCACGACGCAGTGGATAATTTTTTCTGAGTAAGTCAAATTGCGAGCGCATGGCGTCTGTTTCTCCTCCGGTTTTTAACAAAGAAGAGCGCATGATGCCGTCATCAACACGCACCTCATAAACCGCCCTAATGGCTGTTCTTAACGCCTGATGCACTGGTACGCTGTCACCAAATTTAATCTGCT
Source organism: uncultured Thalassolituus sp. (assembly GCA_913061435.1). Lineage (GTDB taxonomy): Bacteria > Pseudomonadota > Gammaproteobacteria > Pseudomonadales > Oceanobacteraceae > Oleispira. The sequence goes on from CAJXUK010000014.1 coordinate 62,467, forward strand.
TTATCGGAGGCTCAGGCAAAAACTGTGCGAGTTTATTACGAATAGGTAGGCCAAATGTTTTACAGCATGCTTTATAAATTAACTCGGTTCCACGCATTTTACCGTCTAAAGAATAGCCCGCAATATGAGGGGTAGCCAGCATACAGCGCTGCATCAAACCCAAATCTAAATTAGGCTCACCTTCCCAAACATCAACAATACTCTCAAAATCCTGATGATTATCCATGTGTATTTTCAATGCTGTATTATCAACCACAGAGCCACGGCAGGTGTTAATCAAACAAGCATTTGATTTCATTTGTTCAAGCCGCGAAGCATCAATTAAATGCCGAGTTGCATGCTCTCCTGCTAAAGCAACATCGGTAATTGGAATATGCAGAGTTACTACATCCGCCGTCAATACTTCGTCCAAGGAAGAAAGCTCACCAACTTCTTCTGCACTTTTAAACGGATCAACTGCTATCACAGAAACGCCCATATCTTGCAAACGCTTACGCAAACTAAAGCCAACATTTCCGACACCAACAATACCGACGCTAATGTCTTGAAATTTTTGATCACGCTTATCAATTAACACACTGACCGCACTTAACACATAATCAACCACTGCTTCTGCGTTACAACCTGGTGCACTGGCAAAGGTAACGGGCTGCTGATTACTTTGGAGCCGCTTTTGATTAAGCGTTTGCAAATACGAAAGGTCAATGTGGTCAGTGCCTATGGTACAGGTACCGATAAACTTCACAGGACTGTTGGCGATTAATTGAGCATTAACAGGGGTCACCGAACGCACCAATAAAATATCGGCATCTTTAACATCCTCGCTGCTCATGGTTCTGCCCGCAACTTTGCGGATTTCACCAAACTCGCTGAAAAATTGTTCTAGTAAGGGAATGTTCTCATCGGCAACGATTTGCACTAGGCTATCCTCGACAGGGCTGTATCAAATTGGGTTATTCAAAGCTCATTCTTACCTAGCTTGCGTTCAGCGTCCACCGTAAAAGCTGTTTTTCCTTCGCAACTTGCCCTCTAAGACTAAAGGACAGTCTTTTGAGATAGATCAAATGATTTGAAACGACTAAAATGAGTGATTTATAATCACATTCACATAATGAATAGCGAATATAAGCTGAATAAAGCAAATTTATAGGCAATGAACGCATGGCTTTCTTAACGCGCCCAGCCACATGTTTTATACTAGTAATGATAAATTTTATAGCTGTTCTGCTTTACTGTAGACAGCAACCTCTGTCTAGAGCGATTTGATAGAGTAGATGATACGCTGAGAAAACGGCCAACAAAGCTGCTTCTTTAAAATCATAATTATAACTTGAGTGAGAGAGATTCCTATGAGCTTGTATACAGAATACCTAGCAGAAATTGAGGTTCGTAAAAACGACCTTGGTTTGCACCCAAAGCCAATCGATAGCGCAGAATTGCTATCTGAGATCATTGCCCAGATCAAAGACACAGGTAATGCAGAGCGTGAAGCGTCTCTAAACTTTTTCATTTACAATACACTTCCTGGTACCACGCCAGCAGCGGTTGTTAAATCTAAATTCCTTAAAGAAATCGCACTAGGTACAGAAACTGTTGCAGAGATTTCTCCTGAATTTGCACTAGAACAACTTTCTCACATGAAAGGCGGCCCTTCTGTTGAAGCGCTATTAGACATCGCTCTTTCTGACGACGCTCAAGCTAAAGCGGCTGGCGAAGTTCTTAAATCTCAAGTTTTCCTATACGAAGCTGATTATGTTCGTATTGCTGACGCTTTCAAAGCAGGTAATGCCATTGCTAAAGATCTTCTAGAAAGCTACGCAGCTGCTGAGTTCTTTACCAACCTTCCTGATATCCCAGCGAAAATCGACGTAGTAACATACATCGCTGCTGAAGGTGATATCTCTACTGACCTACTTTCTCCGGGTAACCAGTCACACTCACGTGCTGACCGCGAATTACACGGCCAGTGCATGATCACTCCTGAAGCTCAGCAAGAAATCGTTGAATTAGGTAAAAAGCACCCGAACGCTAAAGTGATGCTAATCGCTGAAAAAGGCACCATGGGTGTGGGTTCTTCTCGTATGTCAGGGGTTAACAACGTTGCACTTTGGGCGGGCGAAAAGACGTCTCCTTACATTCCGTTCATCAACAACGCGCCAGTTGTTGCCGGTACTAACGGTATTGCTCCGATCTTCCTTACAACGGTTGGTGTTACTGGCGGTATCGGTCTTGACCTTAAAAACTGGGTTAAAAAAGTAGACGCGAACGGCAACGTTGTTAAAGATGAAAACGGCGATCCAGTACTAGAAGAAGCCTATTCTGTAGCTACCGGTACCGTTCTTACGATCGATACTCAAGCTAAAAAGCTTTACAACGGTGATAAAGAGCTGGTCGATGTGGCTGATGCTTTCACGCCTCAGAAAGTTGAATTCATGAAGGCTGGCGGTTCTTACGCGGTAACGTTCGGTAAGAAACTGCAAACATTTGCTGCTGAAACACTAGGCGTTAAAGCCCCTACTGTATTTGCGCCTTCTAAAGAAATTTCTGTTGAAGGCCAAGGCCTTACTGCTGTTGAAAAAATATTCAACCGCAACGCAGTAGGCGTGGCGTCAAACACTCCTCTACACACAGGTTCTGATGTTCGCGTTAAAGTGAACATTGTTGGTTCTCAAGATACGACAGGTCCTATGACTTGCCAGGAACTTGAGTCTATGGCCGCTTCTACTATTTCTCCAAGTGTTGATGGTGCTTTCCAATCGGGTTGTCACACAGCATCTGTATGGGATAGCAAAGCTAAGGCTAACACGCCTAAGCTAATGGAATTCATGAACGCATTCGGCGTAATCACTGCACGTGATCCGAAAGGCGTTTACCACTCAATGACAGACGTGATTCATAAAGTGTTGAACGATATCACGGTAGACGATCGTGCAATCATCATTGGTGGTGACTCTCACACTCGTATGTCTAAGGGTGTAGCGTTCGGTGCTGACTCGGGTACGGTTGCAATCGCATTGGCGACTGGCGAATGTGCTATGCCAATCCCTGAGTCTGTAAAAGTGACTTTTAAAGGCACGATGAAAGACCACATTGATTTCCGTGATGTTGTTCACTCAACTCAAGCGCAAATGCTTAAGAAGTTCGGCGAAAACGTTTTCCAAGGCCGCGTAATCGAAGTACAAATTGGTACCTTGCTTGCTGACCAAGCATTTACCTTCACTGACTGGACTGCAGAAATGAAAGCTAAAGCTTCTATCTGTATTTCTACCGATGATACTTTGGTTCAATCTTTAGAGCTTGCCAAGTCTCGTATCCAGATCATGATCAACAAAGGCATGGAAAACGAAGCCGGTATGCTACAAGGTCTTATCGATCTTGCAGACAAGCGTATTGCAGGCATCCAGTCGGGTGAAGAGCCCGCTCTTGCCCCTGATGATAACGCGAATTACTACGCTGAAATCGTTATCGATCTAGATCAAATCGATGAGCCAATGATTGCTGACCCAGACGTTAATAACGAAGATGTTTCTAAGCGTTATACTCACGATGTTATCCGCCCTGCTTCTTTCTACGATAGCCGTAAAGTTGACCTAGGTTTTGTGGGTTCTTGTATGGTGCACAAAGGCGACATGCAAATCATCGCTGCTATGTTCCGCAACATGGAAAAACAAGGTAAAGAAATCAGCTTTAAAGCACCTCTTGTGATTGCGCCACCAACATACAACATCGTTGATGAGCTAAAAGCAGAAGGTGATTGGGAGCTACTAGAAAAGTACTCTGGTTTTGAATTCTCTGATACCAACCCTAAAGAAGCAGCCCGTACTAAGTACGAAAACATCATGTACCTAGAACGCCCTGGGTGTAACCTATGTATGGGTAACCAAGAGAAAGCAGAAGCCGGTGATACGGTTCTTGCTACTTCTACCCGTTTGTTCCAAGGTCGTGTTGTAGAAGACTCTGCTGAGAAGAAAGGTGAATCGCTACTAGGCTCTACGCCAATGGTTGTGTTGTCTTGTATCCTTGGTCGCTTCCCGACTTTGGCTGAGTATAAAGAAGCCGTTGACGGTATTAACCTAACGTCTTTCGCGCCACCTTCTGAAGACCTAGCGCGTCCAGCTATTCCTCTTAAAGCTGTTTAATTCTTTAGTTAAACAACAATTTAAGAGCATGCTCTAAGAAAGAGTTGTCCAGTCTGTACTTTTGTTAAGTATAGGCTAGGCTCTTTTCTAACAGCATAATTTGTAGCTAGTTTAAAAGATTAGAAAGACGCATAAAAGATGGATGACGAAGAGTGGATTTTTAGACCAGATAGCTTTTATAAAAAGGGCTTAGCGTTTAAATGTAGCTCTCCGATTTGATCGGCCTCTACTGACTAAGATTGAAAATTTAGATTACTGATTGCTTAAAAAAACCGCTTCCCTTGATTCCGATGACGAAAGTCTAACGATGAAAAGGGAGAGCGGTTTTTTTATGGGTGCAATATA
>CAJXUK010000015.1 GCA_913061435.1 uncultured Thalassolituus sp.
CGATGTAAATCATTTCCATAGTAGTTTCCTATCTATTTTAGTTAAGGTTAAAGTTAAAAATTAACAGTTAAGTTAAAGGGTAAAATCTTCAGTTCGGTAATAACGGCGACACATTATTATGCCGCCCATACTACCTAGTGATCTTCGTGAGCCATACCTAAATATACGATGGTTAGCATCATAAAAATAAATGCTTGCAAAGTAATTACTAGAATATGGAATACTGCCCATGCCCACTGCAATACGCCAGCAAATAAACCCAGCGCCAATCCAGTCGAGAACATTAATGCGATTAGAATGAAGATCATCTCACCGGCATACATGTTACCGAACAAACGCAATGCAAGAGAGATTGGCTTAGCAATTAAAGCTAGCACTTCTAAGGCAAAGTTTACTGGAATGAAAAGGGCTTGAACTACTGGGTTTTTCACATTGAAAGGATGCAGAGTTAATTCTGCCATGAACCCACCAATGCCTTTTACTTTAATGCCGTAGAAGATCATCAAAGCAAATACTGAAATAGCTAGACCAGCTGTAATGTTAGGATCTGTAGAAGGTACGATTTTCATATACGCTTGATGCGCTTCGCCGCCTGCTGCAACCCATGCTAATTCGAATAACTTAGGAATAATGTCTACTGGAATTAGATCCATTAGGTTCATCATGAATACCCAAGTAAATACGGTTAACGCAAGTGGTGCAACCAATGGGTTTTTACCATGAAAGGTTTCTTTCACTGTGTTATCAATAAAACCAATAATCACTTCTACGAAGTTCTGCATACCAGAAGGTACACCGGTTGTTGCTTTTTTAGCCGCGCGGCCAAAAATAAACATTAATACTATTGCCAAGCCAACTGACCAAGCTAGAGAATCAACATTGAATGCCCAAAACCCCATATCTACAGCTTCTTGTCCGCTATGTGCTAGCGTCCAAGTTGCTTCAGTCAATTCTTCTACCACTTTACCGTTTTCATCCAAACGCTCGTAACCTGCTGGTAACTCGCCGTATGTCAGATTGGTAAGGTGGTGCTTGATGTAACCAGTCGCATCAGTTGCCATCTTTCACTCTCAATCATAAGTTTAAAAAAATGTTAAAAAGCTCTGATCAATTCATTCTTAGAATAAACTCATCAGAGCTTCGCAATTCTTGCCATCATCACATGACTAAACTGTACTGTGATGAATACCCCAAACAATGCCCAGGGAATCAAGGGTTTTACTTGTGAGAAAATCACTGCAAACATCACAATGGTTAATATAAATTTCCCACTTTCACCTTGATAAAACGATTGCACGACCCGACCAACAGAGCGTGCACCGCGATATCTGAACGAGCGCCATATCAAATAACTATTTGGTATGGCACTGGCTAAACCACCTAATAAAGCGGAATAGCTTGCCTCAAAACTGTGTATTAAGGCTATTAAAGCCAAAATAATACTCAAGCCAAATTGCATCACAATGATGCGATAAGCAGGAGGTCTAGTTATCGATGTCACAGCCGACCTCTCTTATGCCTACTATTTTAGGCGCATGGATTATATTGATTCGCGGCCTATTCTTCAACCTAAAGTGAAAAAATGAAACGATTTAATTGTCTAATAGTGTCTAGATTTTGCTCTTATTGGCCTTCAAATTATTGTATGTGTTCTAAAATCCCATCTAACTCATCTAGGTTATTATAATTAATCACTAACTTACCTTTACCCTTAGCCGAGTGCTGAATCGCTACATTGGCCCCTAAACGCTCGCCTAATGTGCGCTCAAGTCTTTGTATATCTGGGTTGGGGCGGAATTTTTCCTTAGCTTTATCCCCTTGCTGTGCTTTTTCTTGTTGATTACGCACATAGGTTTCGGTTTGGCGAACGGTCATGTCTTTCGCTACAACATGACGGGCTGCTTCACTTTGCACTTGCCCTTGTAACCCCAGTAAGGCCTTAGCATGACCCATTTCGATATCACCGCGTTCGAGCATGATTTTCACATCCTCGTTCAGCTGCATTAATCTTAATAAGTTTGCCACGGTTGCACGGGACTTACCGACAGCATCACCCACTTCTTGCTGTGTTAGTTCAAATTCACTTTGCAAGCGGTGAAGCGCTTGCGCTTCTTCCATCGAATTTAAATTTTCGCGCTGAATATTTTCGATCAAGGCCATGGCAATAGCAGCATCGTCTGGAACATCGCGAATAATCACAGGAACGGTATCAAAACCCGCTAACTGAGTTGCGCGCCAACGGCGTTCACCGGCAATAATCTCATAACGCTGCGGGCCATTGTGAGTTGCGCTATCGATTGGTCGAATAACAATTGGCTGCATTAATCCTTGCGCTTTAATAGAAGATGCTAGCTCTTCTAATGCTTCTTGGTGCATATCTTTGCGTGGCTGATATTGACCGGGCTGAATAAACTCAACCGGTAAATGCTTGATGCCGTTTGTCGAACTTGCAGCACTGTCTTCATGAGGCTGAATACTGACTTTTTGCTCTTGATTAGAAGCGGCCGCATCCGTTGCAGATTTATTGTTCGCTAATGCATCACCTAATAATGCATCTAGGCCTCTACCTAGGCCACGTTTCTTTGACATGCGTTTTTCCAATTTTTCAGAAGCTTATGTAGTGGATTTTTTAGTGTTAGTACGACGATTTATTTCGCCCGCCAGTGCCAAGTAAGCGATTGCACCGCGTGAGTTTTTATCATAAGCCAAGGCGGGTAAACCATAACTGGGAGCCTCTGCTAAACGCACGTTACGGGGAATCACTGTGGTATAAACCTTATCACCAAAATGTTCGGTTAATTGATTTGATACATCATTGGTTAAGCTATTGCGCGGATCGTACATGGTGCGCAAGATACCTTCTATTTCAAGCTCTGGATTGAGATTAGATTGAATTTTGTTAATGGTTTGCATTAATGCCGACAGACCTTCCAAAGCATAGTACTCACACTGCATAGGAATCAATACACCTTGTGCAGCCACCATCGCATTTACCGTTAGCATGCTTAACGACGGAGGGCAGTCAATAATTACGTAATCATAGTCGCCACGAACGCTATCTAAGGCTGATCGTAAGCGAGTCTCTCGTTTTGGTAAATCCATTAACTCAACTTCTGCTGCGGTTAAGTTAGCATTGGTGGGCAAAACATCAAAACCCGCCTGTTCTGCTAAGACAATAGCGTCTTTAATATCGCTTTGGCCGATTAATACTTCGTATAACGATTGTTCTAAGTCGTGTTTATCGATACCACTTCCCATAGTGGCATTACCTTGAGGGTCAAGATCAACCATCAATACTTTGCGCTTTGTAGCCGCAAGAGAAGCAGACAGATTAACGGCGGTAGTCGTTTTCCCTACACCGCCTTTTTGATTGGCAACGACAATTATTTTGCTCATTTCGCTATCCTGCAACCCAGTCAATCGGGGTATTAAAATTATTTGGGTTTAAAGGCTAAAAGATGACGTTCTGCGTCAACCCCAGGAACATTTAATTCATGGCTTTCTATTAATTCATATTTATCAGCAACAGCAGCAAACTCTTCTGTTGGGTAAATGCCTTTCATGGCCAAGAATATGCCATCTTTTGCTAATAAATGCGTGCACCAATATGTCATATCGGAAATTGAAGCAAAAGCACGAGACACGATCATATCGAAACCTTGCTCGGGTTGATAGGCTTCTACACGTTCATTAATGATGGTGACGTTATCGAGTTTTAAAGCCAGCTTTGCCTGAAAAAGAAAGCGGGTTTTTTTACCGTTGCTATCAAGCAAAGTGAATTTTTTTTGTGGATTCATTATTGCTAAAACGATCCCTGGCAAACCTGGGCCCGTACCGACATCAATGATGTTATCCACAGTTTGAATGTGAGAGTGCACGATGAGGCTGTCTAAAAGATGCAGCGGAATCATTTGCTCGGGATCGCGGATGGCCGACAAGTTATAGGCTTTATTCCACTTAATGAAGAGTTCTAAATATTGAACCAAAAGCTCAAGTTGCTGATCACTAAGAACAACGCCCATTTGAGTTGCGCCGGTGGAAATTGCAGAAGAATAATTTGCCATAAGGTATCTGGTGTTAAGATGTTTATAAAGTTGCAGCATTCTATCATAAAAGATTAAAAGCACTTACCACCGCAAAGCACTCACTTTATTTAGCCCAAAAACCGACTATTAGCAGCCACGTCTTTAATCACAACAGCATTCGCGCCAATAATGGCATTCTCGCCAATCGTCACTCCTGGTAAGATTTTTACTCCACCGCCAATCCATACGCCATCGCCAATAACCACTGGCTTGGCGATACAGCCCCCCGCTCTTCGCGCCATGGCATCACGGGGATGATCAACGGTATAGATGTGCACAGCTGGCCCTAGCATAACGTCATTACCAATAATGATGTCGGCACTGTCTAAAAAGACGCAGTTAAAATTAGCGTAGAAGTTGTCGCCTAAGGAGATTTGACCGCCGTAGTCGCATTGAAATCCAGGTTCAATGACTGCTGTGGATAACTTATTGAATAAACGACTGATGTGCTTGAAATTGCCTTTGCTCGGGTGAGCATTGTATTTACCGCAAGCAAGGCGAGCTTTTTCGCGCAATAGACGCAGTTCAAGATCAAGGCTATTAAAAGGTTGGCCTGAGCGCATTTTATCGAGCTCAGGAATATTGTTATCCATTCTGAATACTCGTCTTAGCTGATCTTATTTGGATTTGCTTGTGAATATTTACTGACCAAGCCAACTCTTAAACCAAACAAAGAAAACAGCTGATTAACCGTCTCTAAGGTAGGGTTCGCTTGTCCAGACTCTATTCCAGCTAACGTTCGTAAAGAAACTCCAGTCAGCTTGGCAAAATCTTTTTGATTTAGACCAGAGATTTCTTTGCGTAAGCGTTGCAAGCCTTCGCCTAACAGTAGGTCTCCTCTGGCAATTCCTTGTTCGACTTGGGTTAATATTTCACGCCTTGAGAGCTGTTCTTGAGAATTAGCAACTATGTTATTCATTTAAATCAAAAACCCACTTTGCTAATTTTGTGTCGAGCTTGTCTAGGTTTATTTTTGGATGTTGAGTAATTTCAACGGCTAAACCAAATTCCTTGGCTAAACGAGGTATCTTGCGCAGCTTTTGGGCACATTGCTGTAATCCTTGCCACAGCCATTCTGCTGTTATCTTTATTGATGAAACATCGTTACTCATTTGGCAGGCTCGCTTCTGGATAAAATAATCCCCTATCATCTTCTGATAATAAAAACTTAGGTGCTTCTCCTCCTGCACCAGTAGCGCCACCAATCGCTGCACCTGCAATGCTGGCATAATCGATAAAATCACTATCACGAGTTATTACATCTTTAAGTTCAAAACCTTTCACAATATCTGTTTCTAATTCAATGCCTGCTACGCGTATATTACCGATAGGCGATAGTGAGCATTCACTAAGCATTGTAAAGTCATATGCATATTCTAATGCCGGGGATAAGTTTTTTTCTGCAGCGGCTGACGAGTTATGATTCATAACAACAACTTTAATTAATGCATTATATTGCATTAATTAAAGCAATAACTTCTAAAAAATGCAATAAAGTACACTAATAACTTTAATTCAACGCTATTAATGCAATAAATTGCACTTTATGCTTCTTTAGCTAGGCACTTTTACGCGCAAGTTTTAGCTTTTTCATGTGAACTAGGATCTGGCTAATCGCTGCCGGGGTTACGCCCTGAATGCGCGAAGCTGAGCCTAAGGTTTCTGGCTTCATTGTATCGAGTTTCTGAATCACTTCGTTCGATAGACCACCAATTACCGTGTAATCGAAGTTCTCTGGCAAAGGCGTTTCTTCATAGCGACGCATTTGTTCGATTTCATCTTTTTGGCGCGAGATGTAACCATCGTACTTGGCTTGAATCTCAACTTGCTCAGCAACCTGTGGATTAGTAACCGGCTCGCCTTTAATACCAGCAACATCCGCATAACTTAAACCCGGGCGTTTTAACAGGTCTTTTAAACTGTATTCACGCATTAATGGGCTTTCGATCATGGCATTAACCGCGTCGCCTTCTGGGGTTTTTGGTTGAACCCAAGTTGTGGCTAAACGCTGGTTTTCTTTTTCGATGGATTCTTTCTTTTCACAAAAAGCCGCCCAACGTTCATCGCCTACTAAACCAATATTGCGGCCAATTTCAGTTAAACGTAAATCGGCGTTATCTTCACGCAAAATCAAGCGGTATTCCGCACGGCTGGTGAACATGCGATACGGTTCTTTAGTACCCATAGTGATTAAGTCGTCGACTAATACACCGATGTAAGCTTCATCACGACGAGGGGTCCAAGCTTCTTTTTCGAACGCACGCAGCGCCGCATTTGCACCGGCCAATAAACCTTGCGCACCGGCTTCTTCGTAGCCCGTGGTACCGTTGATCTGCCCAGCGAAATACAAGTTAGGAACAAACTTGGTTTCTAAACTGTGCTTCAAGTCTTGCGGATTAAAATAATCGTATTCAATCGCATAACCTGGGCGAGTAATGTGAGCTTTTTCAAAACCGACCATACTGTGGATAAGGTCTAGCTGTACATCAAATGGCAAGCTGGTTGAGATACCATTGGGGTATAATTCGTGAGTTCTTAAACCTTCTGGCTCGACAAAAATCTGGTGGCTGTTTTTATCAGCAAAACGCATCACCTTATCTTCAATCGACGGACAATAACGTGGGCCAATGCCTTCGATTACGCCAGAATACATGGGCGAGCGATCTAAGTTAGCGCGAATAATATCGTGAGTACGCTCATTGGTGTGCGTGATGTAGCAATTAACTTGCTCTGGGTGTTCGTTCACATTGCCCATAAATGACATTACCGGTAACGGTAAATCACCTGGCTGAACTTGCATTACCGAGAAATCAACGCTGCGCGCATCGATGCGAGCAGGAGTACCGGTTTTTAAACGACCTACGTTAAACGGCATTTCCCGTAAACGGTGTGCCAAAGCTATAGAAGGTGGATCTCCGGCGCGGCCGCCTTTGTGATTTTCTAAACCAATGTGAATCGTGCCGCCCAAGAATGTACCCGCAGTTAATACAACTGTGGTCGCGTGAATGCGCATATTGGTATTGGTAACTACACCGGCGGCTTTTTCGCCTTGCATGATGAGGTCATCACACGACGCTTGGAATATATCGAGATTATCTTGGTTTTCTACGATGTCGCGGATTGCGCCGCGATATAACTGACGATCAGCTTGGGCACGGGTTGCACGCACGGCTGGGCCTTTTCGCGCATTCAAGGTACGAAATTGAATGCCGCCCTTATCGGTAGCTCGGGCCATTGCGCCGTCTAAAGCATCAATTTCTTTTACTAAATGACTTTTACCAATGCCGCCAATGGCAGGGTTACACGACATAACGCCGATGGTATCGGTATTGTGAGTCAGTAGCAGAGTTTTTGCCCCCATACGAGCCGACGCAAGCGCAGCCTCTGTTCCCGCATGACCACCACCAACAACAATTACATCATAACGAACCGGATAATCCACAAGTACAACCTCAAACGGGCTCAATCGAGCACAAAGCTGATTCCACGGTGGGTACAGCCGTTATGCTGCAATCGTGGAATCTTAAAAATGGCGCGCATTATACCTGAATTTATAGCCAAAGGCAGTGGATAGAAATAGTATTTGGTTAAAAATTGTTCAAATATTTTATTAACTTATTCACATCTGATTTATTGTTTGTGGGTAGAGTTATAAAGAATATTTAGTAAATAATAAAACTCTTTATAAATCATAGGTTTATATTTTATTTTTCTTTGTATATTTCTGTGCATAAATGTGGATAAGTATTAAAGTAAAATGTTATACAGTTATTTACTAAGAGGTCATACCGAGATATCCGGAGAGTTATTACACCTAACCCACAGAGTTATCCACAATAAAGGCAATACAATTAACTTATACCTCCTTTTTTGTGAATAACTGTGATTTTGTGTTTATGGAACCTGTTCGGCTGGGGTTTCTTCTTCTGGTGCGGTTGTATTATTTGAAGAGGCAGGAGCAGTAAAAGTCATGAAAAGTAGAGAACTTCCCATCTTGCTGTAAAACTCTAACTCGCCATCGGCATTAATCGCTGCATAACCGGTTGAGTTGCCGTTAAAACCATCACAGTTTTTTCTATTTATAGTCAAAGAAAGCAAGGATTGTGAAGCATTAATTAATTTAATTTCACCTTCAAAAGAACAGTCATTTTCAACACCATTATTTACCCCTAGAAATTTACCGTTCTGAGTAATATTTAGCTGTATATCTGCTGTTGTCCACTCCCCAGTTAGTGAACTAAGTGATGAAGGGCTGTTGAAACTGAGGTCATTCGTAAGTTGTAATGAACCATATTCTCTATTGCTGGTTTCATAATCACCAACAATTAACGTTTCGTTAGCTAATAAGCCATTAATTGAATAGTTTGTTGAGTTTCTGTCAGATATGTATTCAAAATTTACTGAATCTTGGTAAGCAAAAGGGTAAGCCGTTAGGGTTATTTCCAACTCTTCTGATGCTGGTGATTTAACCGATCCAAACAGAGCTTGGTCGGCATCAAGTCCATAAATATTATTGTTATAAATTAATACTCTCAAGGTTTCTGTTTGTTCAAAACCTCCATTCCAAAAGCCATTTAGCGCAGAAATACTGGTTTCTGTTACATCGTCATCTTCCTTTTCTTCTGGTAAACAGGCAGACAACAACATGAGAGGCGCTACTAGAAATAGAGCTTGAGTTGCTTTCTTCACGCTGGAAGAAAACATAGATAGATTTGGGGACACGGCCGACCTCACAAATTATATGGCGATTATAACGAACAATATAACTATAGATGTCGGCTGATGTTTTGCAGGCTTTAGTTATTATTCTAGCCTGCTAGTAATCACTTACTTTTAAATAAAAAGCAGCTTTTAATTTAACTGCTTTTACTTACCAATACAGAAGCTACCAAAGATATTGCCAAGTAAATCATCGGCGGTGAATTCACCGGTGATCTCGCCTAATGCTTGCTGGGCCATGCGTAGGTCTTCTGCCAGGAGTTCACCAGCCATTGCCCCTAATAGCTGGTCTTCACCCGCCTGAATGGCATCTTGGGCTTTCTCGAGTGCTTTAATATGGCGGCGGCGGGCTAAAAAGCCACCTTCGTTGGTGGAATTGAATCCCATGACTTCTTTTAAGTGTTCACGTAATTCCAATATGCCTAAATTTTGCTTAGCAGAAATAGATAGTGTTGGGAAATCCGCTTCTTTGTGTAAACCGACTTTGGCAGATACATGGTCACTGGCTAATAAATCCGCTTTGTTGCGGATAACAGTAATGCGGCCACTTTCGATGAGTTTTTCGGTTTCTTCTTTTAAACCTTGTTCATCATAAAGTGCATGTAGCAAGGCTTTAGGATCGGTTTTTTGACCATCGCTTTCTAGCGAGCTATCTATCATTAATAAGATACGATCAGCTTGGGATATTTCTGCCCAAGCGCGCTGAATACCAATGCGTTCAACTTCATCTAGGGCATCGCGTAAGCCTGCGGTATCTATGATGTGCAGCGGCATACCATCAATGTGGATATGCTCTTTTAAAACATCACGGGTTGTACCGGCAATATCGGTAACAATGGCTTTATCTTGGCCTGCCAACGCATTAAGAAGTGAGGACTTACCAGCGTTAGGACGCCCAGCAATCACGACGTTCATGCCTTCACGTAAAATCGCGCCTTGATTGGCTTCGGCTAATACACCTGCCACTGCGCTTTTCACGTCTTGCAGCATGGCTGAGACTTTACCGTCGCTTAAAAAGTCGATCTCTTCTTCTGGAAAGTCGATTGAGGCTTCAACGAAGGTGCGCAAGTGGATAAGTTGGTCAACTAAGCCATGAACTTTGTCGGAGAAAACACCCTGCAAAGAACGTAACGCACAACGTGCTGCTTGCGCTGATGATGAATCAATCAAATCGGCAATGGCTTCAGCTTGCGCTAAATCGAGCTTGTCGTTTAAAAAAGCTCGTTCAGAGAATTCACCCGGCCTAGCAATACGAGCACCCAGCTCTACACAGCGTTGTAAAATGAAATCAAGAACAACTGGGCCACCATGTCCTTGCAGTTCTAAAACGTCTTCACCGGTGAACGAATGTGGGTTGGGGAAGAATATACCTAAGCCTTGATCCAATTCATTACCATCAGCATCCTTAAAAGCCCCATAATGCGCGTAACGCGGCTTTGGTAGCAGCCCAAGCACCGCATGAGCGATCTCTTGTGCCTTAGCACCAGATACACGCACAATCCCTACCCCGCCTCGGCCAGGAGCAGTAGCAATAGCGGCGATGGTATCTTGGTGAACGGATTCGGATACAGACATATGAAATTCCTAGGATGAAAAAGCTACCAAACTGATTACTAAGTATTGCTTCCGCAAAACGGCGTAAATACATCACTCAGTACATCCTGTATTTCGCCCTATGGGCAACTTACAGTTGTGCAAAATATACTCCAGTAATTTTGTCCCTGTAGCCTTAGCTAAAACATCCATGTTTTAGATATTTGCTCCACAATTACTTCGTAATCAATCGGTTTAAATATTCTGGTGATAATTATATGGATTTCATTTTATCCACAAAAAAGGCCGCTGTCTTTCAACAGCGGCCTTTTATCGAACACACTCACTAAAACGATCGTTTAAATACAGTCTTAGTTATCTGCGTTCTCAATTTGCTTAGTGATGACATACTGCTGAGAGATCGACAGTAAGTTGTTCACTACCCAGTAAAGCACAAGGCCCGATGGGAAGAACAAGAAGAATACCGTGAAAATAACAGGCATCAACTTCATAACACGAGCTTGCACAGGATCTGGAGGCGTCGGGTTCAACTGCATCTGAACAAACATACTCGCACCCATTAATAAAGGTAATACGAAGTAAGGATCAATTGCCGACAAATCGTCAATCCATAAGAAAAACGGGGCTTGGCGCAACTCAACACTTTCTGCAAGTACCCAATACAAGGCAATAAATACTGGCATCTGTACAAGAATAGGTAAGCAACCACCAAGAGGATTGATCTTCTCTTTCTTATACAAGGCCATCATTTCTTGGCCTAGCTTTTCTTTATTATCACCGTACTTTTCACGAATCGATGCAAGCTTAGGAGCAACTTTTCGCATATTCGCCATGGAGCGATAGCTGGTTGCAGACAATTTGAAGAAGGCTAGCTTAATCAGAACCGTTAACAAAATGATCGCTACACCCCAGTTACCTACACCAGCGCCTAGGTCAATTTCTACCATGCCTAAAAAGTTAATATAGCCAGACTCAATGAAATTCATCACCGCAAACAAGGGTTGAGCAATCCACCATAACCAACCGTAATCTACGGTTAAGTCTAGATTTTCAGCAACATCGGCTAAAACATATTGTGATTTAGGGCCAACATATAATTTAGCACCCACCGAACCTGTGCCACCGGCCTCAACCTGTAGAGGTGTTTTGCCATCATGGAAACCAACTATATATTCACCCTGTTTATTAGGTTTGGCATAAACCGAATGAGTGGTGTCTGGGTCAGCAACCCAAGCCGATACGAAGTAGTGTTGCAACATAGCAACCCAACCACCGTCAACAGATTCTGAGAAACGTTTGTCATCAATATCATCGAAGCTGATTTTTTCATACTTAGATAGATTGGTGGTAATTGCAGGCCCTAAATACGCCTGCATTCCCATAGAGCTGCCTTGTTGTGGATCTTCGCTGCGGTCACGTTTTAACTGAGCAAAGAAAACACCACGCCATTGGTTATCTGTACCGTTAGCAATTTGATAATTAACATCGATTAAGTAGTTGTTACGCTGAAAAGTGAATACTTTTTTAACTTCAACGCCATCTAACTGAGTGAATAACTCTACAACTAAGGAATCAGCAGATTCATCTAATTGATAATTAACCTGAGAAGTAGAATAAGGCTGCGTTTTTTCCCATTGCTTGCCTTTAGCATCTAACAAACCACTTTGTGCAACATAGACTCGACGGGCATTGTTTTCCATTAAGACAAATGGAATGTCTTTATTACTGATGTCTGCAGGATAAGCCGGCAAAGACACTTCAACAATTTCACCACCAAATGGATTAATTGTTACGTTTAAAACGTCGGTCTTCACTTGTATTAATTGAGTACTAACAGCAGCTTTAACTTCAGGTTCAGCAGCAGGTATGACATTGGGAATGTCGCTATCATTAGCTGAAGTACTGTCTGCAGTTATGCTGTCATTCGCCATGGGTGAATCACCCATTTCAATTGCAGTATTTTGTGCAATAGGCGCGTTAGCAGCCGTGTCTTGACCGTAATCGTCATTCCACGCAAGAATTAAAAAATAAGTTGAAATAGCCAGGCCAAATATTATGGCAAAACGGCGGATATCCATGATTAAGGGTTCCGTCTACAGCATGAGTGGGAAGGGTTAAGATCAGGTACAGGGTCGACACCATGACTTGCCCAAGGATGGCAACGCAAAATGCGTTTCATGGCCAGCTTTCCGCCAGTCAAAGCACCATATCGTACAATTGCCTCGTGCGCGTACGCAGAGCATGTAGGATAATAACGGCATCGGCTGGGAAATAAAGGACTGATTGCGTAACGGTAGAAATTAACAGGTAATAAAAGTAATTTTGCCATGAAAGACACAGCTTTTGGCTTATTTTCTTTTATTTTTGTTGGGTCGTTTACCATTAGATTGCCTCAGCTTGAACCAGAGACCATCAATCATCTCACGTATTTCGCCGTTCTCAAGATCAGAGATCCCAGGACGAGCTAAAATTACAAAATCATTGTTAGCCATTTTATGCTGATTCAGGCGAAAAGACTCACGAATAATACGCTTTATACGATTTCTCTGAACAGCATGTTTAACATGCTTCTTAGCTATAACAAAGCCTAAGCGAGATACGTCGTTTTTATTCGGAGTAGCCAGAATCAAAAGGTATCGATTACTGGCCTTAAACTCAGTGTTATTAAATACTTGGGAGAAATCCCCAGGGCTCAATAAGCGAACGGATCTAGGGAATTCAAAAGTATTCATACACTGATTAAAGCGTTATTAAGCTGATAAGCTTTTACGGCCTTTAGAACGACGAGCAGAAATAATCTGACGACCGCTTTTAGTAGCCATACGGGCACGGAAACCGTGGTTACGCTTACGTTTTAGAACGCTTGGTTGAAATGTACGTTTCATAGCAATTACTCATCTAATTCACACAATGTGTGGATTTAGGGGTTTAAAAATTAGGGACGAGATTGTATTGAAATTATTTGTATTAAGCAATGGCGAATCTGTATTTATTTTAATCACCTGGGATGCAAGTAAATCCAAGTTTTAATTTGTTGTTATTCACTTTCTTATAAAATATTAAATTAAGAATATGTATTTATGTATGTAAGTAATGTTTATTTATTCTTATTACTACTATTAGATAAACTAAAATCTGTTGATAACCAAATAAAACCCTTTAAAATCAATAATATACAGAAAGTGTAACTCATGTTTTGTTTGCGTTTAACCTGAGTATGAGTACTCTAATAACCAGTGGATAACTCGCGACTTTTACACAAGGTGATTTTTAGGGTTTTATTTGTACACATTCCATTTTCTACTCTTAAGAGGTTATCCACATCGTTATTATACCTTTTAATAGGCGTTTACGGTGTTATATGTGGATAACTTTAATGCATTTAGGTTAGAATGCTGTCTTATTAAATAAGTAACAATTTTATTATGGGATGCTGTTAGGTGGCTGAGGCGCTCTGGAATCGCTGTTTGGATTATTTACAAGATGAATTGCCTTCACAGCAATACAATACTTGGATTCGTCCTCTACAAATAGAAGTAGATGGGGAAGGCCTGCTGCTGCGTGCACCAAACCGGTTTGTTAAAGATTGGGTTAAAGATAAGTACCTTCACCGTATCCACGAAATTATTTGTGAAATCAATGATGGGCAATTAATCCAAGTTGATATTGCTATTGGTGCTAAAGCTGCGGCTAGCAGCAACATTGCGCCATTACCTAAAACAGCACCAAAACCCAAAATGCCGCCCTTACCTACAACTAAACCAGTTATTGGTAATACATCAAGACCCCCTTCATTTATTGATGAAGATTTAAATGAAGACGCTAACGCACCCTTGCAAGGTTCTTTAGATATAGAACAAGCAACAATTCCAGTTAGCCAACCCAACTTTGCACTAACACGTAGAGATGTTATTCAGCCAAATACTACTGCGCCATCTGGCCGTCGTGAAGTTCAAGTTGAAGGTGGAATACAGCATCAAAGTTTCCTCAATAAAACTTTCACGTTTGATACTTTTGTAGAGGGTAAGTCTAACCAACTAGCCCATGCCGCAGCGCAGCAAGTTGCAGAAAATGCAGGTGGTTCTTACAACCCACTATTTATATACGGTGGTGTAGGATTAGGTAAAACGCATTTAATGCATGCGGTTGGCAACCATTTACAACAAAAAGACAGTAGTGCGCAGGTCCTGTATGTGCACTCAGAGCGTTTTGTGCAAGATATGGTGAAAGCACTACAATTAAATGCTATTAATGAATTTAAACGTTTCTATCGCAGCCTAGATGCTTTATTAATTGATGACATTCAATTTTTTGCCGGTAAAGAACGTTCGCAAGAAGAGTTTTTTCACACCTTTAATGCTTTGTTAGAAGGTGGCCAACAAATGATTTTAACGTGTGATCGTTATCCGCGTGAAATTAATGGTTTAGAAGAACGTCTAAAAAGTCGCTTTGGTTGGGGTTTAACCGTTGCAGTTGAACCGCCTGAGTTAGAAACTCGAGTGGCAATATTATTGAAAAAAGCGCAGCAAGCTAATGTAGAATTACCTGACGACGCTGCTTTTTTTATTGCACAAAAAATACGTTCTAATGTTCGTGAATTAGAAGGTGCATTAAAACGAGTGATTGCTAACTCGCATTTCACGGGAAGTAAAATTACACTACCCTTTATTAAAGAGTCTCTGAAAGATTTACTTGCTTTACAAGATAGACAGGTAAGTATTGATAATATCCAGAGAACTGTTGCAGAATACTATAAATTGAAGCTTTCAGACTTGTTATCTAAAAGACGTACACGCTCTATAGCGCGTCCTAGACAAGTCGCAATGGCATTAAGTAAAGAATTAACCAACCATAGCTTGCCAGAAATTGGTGAAGCTTTTGGTGGCCGCGATCATACGACAGTTCTACACGGTTGTCGTAAGGTAAAAGAATTACAAGAAACTATGGCAGACATTAGGGAAGACTACAAAAACCTAATGCGCTCACTAACAACCTAGATGGGTAAAGTGGAGAAACATGAAGTTCGTAATTTCTAGGGAAGCACTACTGCGCCCATTACAACTTGTTGCTGGTGTTGTTGAAAAACGCCAAACCTTACCAGTATTGTCTAATATTTTATTGGACATAAAAGGACAGCAATTATCATTAACAGGTACCGACCTTGAGGTTGAGCTTGTTGGCCGTGTAACTTTGGAAGAAGTTGCAATGGAAGGTGAAATTACCGTACCTGGTAAAAAGCTAATGGATATTGTCCGTTCACTGCCAGATGGGGCTATGATTGACTTTGAACAAGATGATCAGCGCATTATAGTTCGCTCTGGTCGATCTCGTTTTACCCTATCAAGCTTACCGGCTACGGATTTCCCAAATATCGAAGACATTGAGGGTGAGCAACCTTTCACTGTTGAGCAAGCTAAATTACGTCGAGTAATAGATCGTGTTGCTTTTGCTATGGCGCAACAAGATGTTCGTTATTATCTAAATGGTATGTTGTTAGAAGTTAATGCTTCTTCTTTACGTTCGGTTGCTACAGACGGCCACCGTTTAGCAACGTGTATTGTTGATGCTAGTGGGCCTGAAACCCAACTACAACTAATTGTGCCGCGTAAAGGTATCCTTGAGTTAAGTAAGTTACTGACAGAGCCAGAAGATAGTGTAACGCTTCTTTTAAGCCCAAATCATATTCGTGCTGAAACCGGTGATTTTACGTTTACCTCCAAACTGGTAGACGGTAAATTCCCTGATTATGGCCGCGTTATTCCTAAAAACGGTAATAAGGTAATTTTTGCTGATCGCCAAGAGCTTCGCCAAGTTTTTGCACGTACTGCTATTTTATCAAACGAAAAATATCGTGGTGTTCGTGTTGTGCTTAGCTCAGGTAATTTGCAAGTTTTTGCCAACAACCCAGAGCAAGAAGAAGCTGAAGAATCCATCGCTGTTGATTACGAAGGCGATACTTTAGAAGTCGGTTTTAACGTAAGTTATTTGCAAGATGTATTGGGCGTTATTAATAGCGATCAAGCTAAAATCACCCTATCGGATGCAAACAGCAGTGCGTTATTAGAAGAAGCAGAAAATAGCGATGCGTTATATGTCGTTATGCCAATGCGTTTATAACCGTTAAACCCTTTCTTCTGATGGCAATTTTTTTATGCCAATAAAGCGTTTGCAAATTAGTGGTGTACGTAACTTACAGCCACTCTCTTTAACCCCCTCTTTGGGGGTTAATTTTATCTATGGCGAAAATGGTAGTGGTAAAAGCAGTTTGCTTGAAGCCCTCTATATTCTTGCTAATGGTAAATCTTTCCGACACCACCTTTTAAAACCTGTTATCCAACATAGTATGGATACCTGCGTGTTGTTTTCTGAAATTGATGATAATCGTATGGGCACAGCTCGCTTAGGGGTTCAACGTAGCCGTAATGGCGAAAAAGCAATTAAGCTCAATGGCGAAGCATTACAATCACAAGCAGAAGCTTCTGCTTGGTTGCCAGTGCAAATCATTGAACCTAACACTTTCAAATTACTTTCTGGTTCACCTCAAGAGCGTCGTCAATTTATCGATTGGGGAGTGTTCCACGTGGAACATTCTTTTTTGAATCAGTGGCGTGAATTCAAAAAACTACTACTACAAAGAAATGCTGTTTTAAAGAAAGGAGAGCCGGACTGGTTGGATGTATGGGACAAAGGATTTGTAAAAGCGGCAAATGCTGTAAACGTAGCAAGGAAAGCGTATATAGAGCGATTACTGCCTGTATTTGAGCATACTTTAAGTCGATTAGATGATAATCTAGACATCCAATTAAGCTTCTATCCTGGCTGGGAAAGAAACTCAGATTTAATTGAAATATTAGATAAGCAGCGCGATCGAGATATACAAATTGGGCATACTCAGTCAGGCCCTCAGCGTGCTGAATTACGCATTAAAACGAATGGTATTAATGCAGCTGATGTTTTATCTAGAGGTCAACAAAAAGCGGTTGTTGCAGCCCTTAAGTTATCTCAAGGTTTGTTATTTCAGCAAGAAACAGAAAGAAGCACAATTTATTTAGTCGATGATTTAGCGTCTGAACTCGATGAAACCCATCGTTTTGCTTTATGTCAGCTATTAGAAGATTTAAAATGTCAGGTTTTTATTACTAGTATTGAACACAACAGTATTAGTGATCAATGGAAACCAAAAGGCAGTAAAATGTTCCACGTGGAACATGGTAATATTACAGATACAACAAATACAGAAAATGAGTGAATATTCGATAAAAACCTTATCGAATATTTATTGGTAAAAATAATAAAACAGAATTTTACGCGATCCAGTGCGCAAGCATTGAATGCGGGTTTATCTCATTAGGGGACAGGATATGAGTGAAGAACAAGCTTACGATTCATCGAGTATTAAGGTCTTAAAGGGCCTTGATGCAGTACGTAAACGCCCAGGCATGTATATTGGCGATACAGATGATGGAACTGGCTTACACCACATGGTTTTTGAAGTGGTTGATAACTCCATTGATGAGGCGCTAGCAGGTCACTGCGACACGATTACTATTGTAATTAATATGGATAACTCGATTACCGTTTCTGATAATGGTCGTGGCATCCCTACAGAAATACATGAAGAAGAAGGTATCTCTGCAGCAGAAGTGATTATGACTGTACTTCACGCTGGCGGTAAGTTCGATGATAACTCGTATAAAGTATCAGGTGGTTTGCACGGTGTAGGTATTTCTGTAGTAAATGCTTTGTCTGAATCGCTGAAACTTACTATTCGTCGTGAAGGTAAAATTTACGAACAAGAATATACCCATGGTGTACCAGATTACCCGTTAAAAGAAGTGGGTGTTTCGGAAACAACAGGCACCATGGTTACCTTTAAGCCAAGTGATCAGACATTTACTCAAACAACCTATAACTATGATCAACTGGCTAAACGTTTACGTGAGCTGTCTTTCTTAAACTCGGGTGTTCGAATTCACTTAAAAGATGAACGTGCAGACCGCGAAGACTTGTTTGCTTTTGAAGGTGGCTTATCATCATTTGTTGATTACCTAAATACCAATAAAACAACCGTTAACGATATGTTTCACTTCGACATTATGCACGAAGCAACGGGTGTGGGTGTTGAAGTAGCGATGCAGTGGAACGATACCTATCAAGAAAACGTTTTTTGTTATACCAACAACATTCCACAGCGTGATGGCGGAACGCACATGGCAGGTTTCCGCGGTGCGTTAACCCGGACTTTAAACAATTACATTGAGTCTGAAGGTCTAGGTAAAAAAGAAAAGGTTAGCGCTACTGGTGATGATGCGCGTGAAGGTTTAACCGCTATTATTTCGGTTAAAGTACCAGACCCTAAATTCAGCTCACAAACCAAAGATAAATTGGTTTCTAGTGAAGTTAAAACTGCTGTTGAGCAAGAAATGGCAGCTAAGTTTTCTGAATACTTACTAGAGCAACCGCAACAAGCCAAAAACTTAGTGAGTAAAATGCTAGACGCAGCGCGGGCAAGAGAAGCCGCTCGTAAAGCTCGTGAAATGACACGTCGTAAAGGCGCGTTAGATATTGCAGGCTTGCCAGGTAAACTGGCCGATTGCCAAGAAAAAGACCCTGCCCTCTCAGAAATATACCTAGTGGAAGGAGACTCGGCCGGCGGAAGCGCCAAACAAGGCCGAGATCGCCGTACACAAGCTATTTTGCCATTAAAAGGTAAGATCCTAAACGTTGAGAAAGCTCGCTTCGATAAGATGCTGTCATCTGCAGAAGTAGGTACGTTAATTAAAGCATTAGGCTGTGGTATTGGTCGTGAAGAGTTTGATATCGAAAAACTGCGTTATCACTCAATCATTATCATGACGGATGCCGACGTCGATGGTGCGCACATTCGTACGCTACTGTTGACCTTTTTCTTCCGTCAAATGCCAGAAATGATCGAACGTGGCCATATCTATATTGCTCAACCGCCTTTATATAAAATTAAGCGTGGTAAACAAGAGCAGTATTTGAAAGACGAGCAGGCTTTATCGGATTATCTAACGCACATTGCTTTAGAAAAATCAGCTTTGCATCCTAATGCTGATGCGCCAGCCATTACCGACCACGCCTTTGAGACCTTAGTAACTAAGTTCCATGAAACCCAAGAAGTGATCGATCGTTCGTCGAATATTTATCCGACACTTTTATTAGAAGCGATGCTAGAACTACCGCGTATTACAGAAACTGAATTAAAAGATGATGCAGCGGCACAAACTTGGGCTGCACAGTTCCAAGCTTTATTACCCGCTTCTAGCCGTACAGGAACGCATTATAAAGTTATGGTAGAAAAGGACAGTGAGCGTAATACAGCAAACTTCAACGTTGAAGTTATGGAGCACGGTATTCCTCATCATTTCTTGTTTAACCATGAATTCTTCACTGGTACAGGTTATGGCAAAATTGCTGATATGGCAGAAGAGCTACAAGCGGTATTAGAAGAAGGTGCTTATCTTCAGCGTGGTGAACGTGTACTGCCTATCGAAAACTTTAAACAGACTCTTGCTTGGTTGCTAAACGAAGCGCGTAAAGGTCATTATATCCAGCGCTATAAAGGGCTGGGTGAAATGAACCCAGAACAGCTTTGGGAGACCACTATGGATCCTGAAAGTCGTCGTATGCTACAGGTGACTATTGACGATGCTGTCGCGGCGGATCAAATCTTCACAACTCTTATGGGGGATGAAGTTGAACCGCGTCGTCAGTTTATTGAAAGTAATGCACTTCGAGTTGCTAACTTAGATTTTTAAAGCAGTAAAAGATTTTGATAGTTTAAATACAATTCAAGAAAGCATAAAAAGAGAGAAGTACCAGCAATGGGCTTCTCTTTTTTTTGCTTAAAACTCAGGCTGTCACTTATAGCAAAATCCAACAGAAAATAACCTTTTTAATTAAAGCTGTGGTATCTTGCGCGCAAATAACTAAATGGTCAGCTTTTGATCACTCAGCTAAATAAAGAAGGTCTTATATGAATGCAGTTTTAATAGCCGTAACATTAATGTTAGTACTCAGTGTGGCGCGCTTACACGTTATGCTTTCTATGATAGTTGCTGCCTTTGTGGGTGGTTGGATCGCAGGTATGGACGTTGATACAACGTTAAAAGCATTTAACACAGGTATTGGCGGCGGTGCAGGCATTGCATTAAGTTATGCCCTATTAGGTGGTTTTGCCGTTGCTATTTCATTATCTGGATTGCCTCATTTATTGGCAAAAAAAATCTTAGCAGTGATTGGTGATAATGATAACCCGTCAGAAAAAAGCACATTTTGGTTACGCAATGCTCTGCTTATTGGCCTGATGCTAGTTGCGGTTAGTTCACAAAATATCATTCCTATTCACATCGCATTTATTCCTATTTTAGTTCCTCCTCTATTGTTAGTAATGGCTCGCTTACAGTTAGACCGCCGTCTGGTGGCGTGTGTATTAACTTTTGGCCTAGTAACGCCTTATATGTTTTTACCGATTGGCTTTGGTAATATCTATTTAAATAATATCCTTTTGTCTAATGTAGGCAGTGCTGGCATTGAAACCGAAGGGTTATCAGTAATGTCTGCAATGGCTATCCCTGCATTAGGTATGTTGATCGGTCTGCTGATTGCTGCTTTGTTTACTTACCGTAAGCCTCGTCAATATAAAGCGCCGAGCGATCAAAACAGTGTGAATCAGGCACCTTCTAACAATCAAGAATACAGTGCAAAATCTTTGTGGGTTGCGGGTGCCGCGATCGTTTTAGCGTTTGTGGTGCAGCTATACTTGGGCTCAATGGTATTGGGCGCAATGGCGGGTTTCTTATTGTTTTCGGCAACGGGTGTTATTCATTGGCGCGAGTCGGATGGAGTATTGGTAGATGGTATGAAAATGATGGCGTCGATTGGCTTTATTATGATCGCAGCGTCGGGTTTTTCAGAAGTAATTAAAACCACTGGCCACATAGACAGTCTGGTTAACGGCGCATCTGATTGGTTGGGTGACAACAAAGGTCTGGCAGCGTTCTTATTATTAGTAGTGGGATTGGTACTCACTATGGGGATTGGCTCGTCGTTTTCGACCATTCCAATTATTGCAGCGATTTATGTGCCTTTGTGTATTCAGTTAGGATTTAGCCCACTGGCGATTGTGGCGTTAGTAGGAACAGCGGGCGCATTAGGTGATGCAGGCTCTCCTGCTTCAGACTCTACTTTAGGGCCAACAGCAGGCTTGAACGCCGATGGTCAGCACAACCATATGAGCGATACGGTTATCCCAACCTTTTTGCACTTCAACCTACCGTTATTGGCGGCAGGTTGGGTTGCGGCGATGGTATTGTAATTATAAAAGTGTTGTAAGCAAAAAATTAAAAGAATTCTAAGCGGTTAGAATTCTTCTGGCAAAATGAGCAAGGTCGGTATACACCGGCGCTTGCTTAATTTCTGCTTCAACTTCTGTTGTAAGCATCTTCAATAATGTCTTCTCCCCCTTCCCCGTCATCACTAATACCGGTTTGCAACCCTTGGTTAAACCAGCTTGTAAATCGCGTAATGAATCGCCAATAAAGAATGCTCCGCCGGCGCTGATGCCGAGTTCCTGTTCTATCTGATCAACAAGGCCAGGTAAAGGTTTGCGGCAATCACAGCCATCGTCAGGGCCGTGTGGGCAGTATTTAATCGTGGCGATCTTACCGCCGGCTGCTTCAACGAGTGAATTTAAACGGTCGTGCATGGCGTCTAAATCATCAACTGTAAAATAACCACGCGCTAAACCACTTTGGTTTGTCGCAATGGCGATGGTGTAACCGGCTTTGGATAAATCAGCAATCGCTTCGCAACTGCCTGCAAGCGGAATCCATTCTTCTAGGCTTTTAACATAGTCGTCGGAGTCTTGGTTAATCACGCCGTCGCGGTCGAGAATAATAAGTTTGCTCATAGTGTTATTACTTGTAATAAAAATTGAAAATTAAAAACTTTTTTAAATAAATAAAAAATTTTTGTATAAAAAAGCCCCCAGTAGTTTTTACTATTGGAGGCTTTTTGACTTTAAAACGAAATTAAATGCACAGACTAAAATTAATTTTGCTGTAGCAAAGAAATATCCGCAATCGCAATAAACAAACCTTGCAGCTGTTTTAATAATGCTAAACGATTATTTTTAACGGCTTCGTCGTCGGCCATCACCATGACATTATCAAAGAATGCATCAACTGCTGCACGCAAATCGGCAAGTGACGCTAACGCTTCTTTATATTTTGCTTCGGCTAATAAAGGCTGAACTTGAGTTTGCTTAGTCGCGACTTGCTCGGCTAAAACTTTTTCAGCTTCTTCGGTTAATAATGTTGGGTTGATTTCAGCAGAGACTGATTCACTACCATTTTTTGCCAAGATATTTGATACACGTTTATTAGCCGCGGCTAATGCTTGTGCTTCGTCCATGCTTGAGAAAATATTAACCGCTTGTACGCGATTGTTAATATCCAATGCGTTGGTAACACCTAATGCGCGCACAGCTTGGAACACTTCTGTGGCAATGCCTTGGTCTTTATACCAAGCGCTGAAACGGTCTAGCATGTATTCCGTTAAGGTCGCTTTGGTTTCTGCCTTAGGCGTAGTTTCCCAAACCGATTCAATACCCCAGTCGATTAACTGAGCTAAATCGATATTGATATTTTTTTCTACCAAGATGCGTAATACACCTAATGATGCACGGCGTAAGGCGAACGGATCTTTTGAGCCGGTTGGGATTTGGCCAAGACCAAATAAACCGACCAAGCTATCAATGCGGTCGGCTAATGCGACGCAGATACCGGCTTGCGTTACTGGCAAATCATCACCCGCGAAAGACGGCATGTATTGCTCTTGCATCGCCGCACACACATCGGCGTGTTCGCCATCGCCTTGGGCATAATACGTTCCTGCAATACCCTGTAGGTCGGTAAATTCATAAACCATGTCGGTTAATAAATCGGCCTTACAAAGTTTAGCTGCACGCTTTGCTAATTCGCTATCGGCTTGAGTTGCTTGAGCAATTTTGTCAGCCAAAATAATTAAACGATCTGTTTTTGCTTTAAGCGTTCCGAGTTTATTAACCCAAACAACGGTGTCTAATTTTTGGTAACGGCTTTCAAGTGTGTTTTTACGATCGGTATCCCAGAAGAAAGCAGCATCGGCTAAACGCGGGCGAATAACTTTTTCGTTGCCTTCGATCACTTGTTGCGGATCTTTTGATTCAATGTTGGTGAGCGTAATAAAAATGGGTTTTAACTGACCGTTTTTATCTTCAACGTGAAAGTACTTTTGGTGCTCTTTCATTGAAGAGATTAACGCTTCACTGGGTACGCGTAAAAAGTCTTCATCAAAGTTACCAGCCAGCGCCGTTGGCCATTCGTTTAAGCCGGTTACTTCGTCTAATAAATCTTCATCGATATTCGCGATGCCACCAACTTCAATGCCTTTTGCGGTTACTTGCGCGCGAATCGATTCTTTACGCTCGTTGTAATCAACAATAACAAAGGCATCTCGCATGGCTTGCTGGTATTCGCCAGCAGAAGAAATCGTAATTTCTTTATTGGCATGGAAACGGTGACCACGAGAGGTATTACCTGCGGTTAAGCCTAAGACTTCGCCATTAACAACGTCATCACCAAACAGCATGATTAACCACTGCACTGGGCGCACAAATTCAATACGGCTAGAACCCCAACGCATACGTTTAGCGATTGGCATTTTTTCGATAGATGTTTGAATAATACCGGCTAATAATTCCGTTGTTGCTTGGCCAGCAATACGACGAGATATTTTTAGTTTGCCGTTTTCTTCTGATAAATCTTCAACACTCGCGCCGGATTTTTTAGCAAAACCTAACGCAGCCTTGGTTGGCTTGCCATCGTCATCAAAGGCAATGTTAGCCGGTGGGCCAAAGATAACTTCGTCACGATCTTGTTGTTTTTCAGCGAGGTTTTTAACCATAACTGCCAAACGACGTGGAGCAGCATAAGAAATAACTTGTATGTCCCCATGTTGTTCTGAAGTGCTAAGGCCGGCTTCTTTTAAACCCGCTTCAATACCTTGAGTGAAGGCATCGGATAATTTTTTAAGCTGAGTTGGTGGTAGCTCTTCGGTGCCTAGTTCAACCAGAAAATCTTTAGTCATGGTGCTCATTATTTTTTCTCCCCTGCTTTTGCATCTTTAGCGTCTTTTGCTGCTTTTTTGGCAGCCGCTTTTTCTGCTTTTAGAGCGGCTTCTTTGTCAGCGGTTGCAGCCAGTGCCAGAACTTCTTTACGAAGGTCTGCAGGCGCTAAGGGGAATTCAAGAATACGACGAGATTGGAAATACGCTTCGGCAACACTACGCGCTAAAGTACGCACGCGTAAAATATAACCTTGGCGTTCTGTCACAGAAATCGCATGGCGTGCATCTAACATGTTAAATGCATGAGACGCTTTTAACACTTTTTCGTAAGCGGGTAATGCCAGACCCGCTTCGATTAAACGGGCACAGTCTTTTTCGTGTTGATCAAACGCTTGGAATAAGAAATCTACATCGGCGTGCTCGAAGTTGTAGGTCGACATTTCCACTTCGTTTTGGTGGAAAACATCGCCATACGTCACGGCTTTGCCATCTGGGCCATAAGTCCAAACAAGGTCGTAGATAGAGTCAACGTTTTGCAAGTACATGGCAATACGCTCAAGACCGTAGGTGATTTCACCGGTCACGGGGTAGCATTCTAGGCCACCCACTTGCTGGAAGTAGGTGAACTGAGTCACTTCCATACCGTTTAACCACACTTCCCAACCTAGGCCCCAAGCACCTAATGTCGGTGATTCCCAGTTATCTTCTACGAAACGAACATCGTGAACTAGGGTGTCGATACCGATCATTTTAAGAGATTCTAAGTACTTCTCTTGAATGTCGAGTGGCGATGGTTTCATGACTACCTGAAATTGGTAGTAGTGTTGTAAGCGGTTTGGGTTTTCACCGTAGCGGCCATCAGTAGGACGACGACAAGGCTGTACATAAGCGGCGTTCCAAGATTCAGGGCCGATTGCACGTAAGAAAGTCGAGGTGTGGAAAGTACCGGCCCCTACTTCTAAATCAATAGGTTGGTTAATAACACAGCCCTGTTCGGACCAGAATTCTTGCAAGGCGGCAATTAGGCCTTGAAAGGTTTTAACGTTATGGCGGCTTTGTTCAGACACTGCTCGACCTTCTATGTTGAATTTTGGGAAATACGAAAGGCTAGGATTATAGCAGTGCTATGCGCAGACGGCACTAGCTTTAAGGCAAAAACAAACGGGCTACTGCACCGGTATTATTGTTACTAAGGCTTAATTTACCTTGTTTGTTTGCACCAAGGTGAGCTTTACAGATCATTTTAACAAAATGCAGCCCTAGTCCGGTTCCTGCCGCTTTTGTAGTGGAGATTGAACCGTCTAAAATGGCTTTATTAAAACCTGGGCCGTTATCTTCAATTATAAAGGTAAGGCTGTCGTCGTCATGTTCTTCGCAGTTAAGGCTTATTTGTGTTGCGCCGGCTTGAACGCTGTTGGTTATAAGAGTAACCAGAGCTAATTGCGCCAGTTGATCGTTATAAAAACCTTGGCTGTCATTGTCTATTTTGTTGTTAATAATAATACTCGGAAACTGCAGCAAGCAAGATTCGATAGCTTGATTAGCGGTGTCATGAGGCCAGGCATCATCGCGATTAATTTGCTGGGTATTTTCCAATCGATACAAGCTTACTAAGCGCAATGTATCTTCTTTGATTTTATTGGTGTGGCTTATCATCGGAGCCAGCTTAAGCTGATATTCTTTTGGTAAATCAACAACCAGCATTTCTTGTTGTTCGGTTAGCGCTTGCAGTTGATTTTTAAGATCGTGAGCGTAAGCAGCAACTAATAATTCAAATTTATAATCTGTGTTCATTTTGCTATCGCTCTACCAAGGCGGTCATAAGTTTTACGCAAGCGAGCATAACGAGCAAAACGTTCATCATTTTTATCGATCTCACCGATACGTATTAATAATGCTCTGCATTCTTTAAGCATGTCTTTATTGGGTTTTACTTTTTCCATAAATGCAATTTTAGCCTGAATAGAATTAAGCATTGCGCTGGTAGTGGCAAATTCATATTGAGTTGCCTGATCAAATGCATCGATGGCAGCTTCTAAATTACCTTGCTGAAAATGATCAACGCCTTCGTCGTTTAATTGCGAACTGTGGCGTCTGAGTGCTTCTCCATTAAGAGCATGATCAAGATCATTCAATTTACTGCTCTGTTCTGCCGATAAAGAAATGGTTTTTAAGGCATCAATCATTTGTTGTGCTTTAACCGATTGTTCAGTATCGATATAGGCTTCAACAATTTGTAATTGATACTCTATTTCTGGATTTTCTAAGCGGGCATAAACTAATTCGGCATCGGATAAACAGCGACGCGCCTCTTTAACATTATCCATATTGGTGTGAGTTTTTGATTCCAACATGGAAGCAAAAAATAGTGAATCATTGTCTACTGGATAATCTTGTTTTAATTCGTCCATTGCACGAAGAATTTCACTGGCTTTATTTTGGGTCGTTCGATCGCCAGGATTTTTTAACAGCACTTGAGCAGAGCGTGCAAATTGTAAATAGTTTTTGACCGACTTATGGCAAGAATATCGGCCCAGACGAATCGCATTTTTAAATGCATTTTCGGCAACGACTAGGTCGCCATTTTGATAGGCAATACGGCCCAGTTCCATTTGTCTTAAAACCGCTTTGGGAGATATCGCAATGGCTTTTTCGAGGGCTGTTTGTGCTTCTTCTGAACGCCCTAAAGACAGTAATATTTTTGCTATCCAGTCGTAGCATTGAACATACAAGGGATGATCAACTAATGTTGAATTCAATATCTCTAAGGCTTTTTCTGGATCACCAAGTTTATATATGCAAATAGCTTGGCCTAATTTTGCCCAAGAAACCGAACGGTCTATGACCAATTGTGAATAGATATTTAAGGCTTGCTCAAAGTTTTTTTGCTTGAGTAATAATTGCCCTAGCATACGGGAAGCAGGTAAGCGTAACCGCTTGTTTTCTTTTAATACCTGCAGGCACAGCTTGATTGCAAGGTTGTAATCTTTTGCATCAATGGCTTCGTTGGCAGGTCGTAATTTTTCTTTTACGGTGATGATACGAATCAAGCGCTCTTTGAGCATGTTTAAGGTGTAGGGCTTGGTGATATATCCGTCTGGGTCATATTCTAAAGCCCCCATTACCATATCCATTGCATTTTCGCCGGTAATAACGATAAACAAAGAGGTTGCAGGTAAACGGTTAGTAAAGCGAGCTTCTTCCAATACTTGTTGGCCATCTTTGGCGCGCCCAAGGTTGTAATCGGATAGAACAATATCGTAATCGTGACGATGAATTAAGTTCATCGCTTCGATACCGTCGGTGGCAGAATCTATTTTATCGCCACCAAGAATACTGGCCATTTTTTTAATGAGCTGCGTGCTTCAACAAGATCGTCGACAATTAAAATTCGTTTTCCCGCTAATGCGTGTTCCAAGTTGATTATAATCTGATGGTGCTTCCTTCGCTCAAAATATAGTGTGCACGCTGAGGCGGTATTCGTTGTTGATGATTAGCTGCGCCAAAAAGCTGGGCTGATCAACACTAAAAAAGTAAAAATCTCTAATCGGCCTAATAGCATTGTGATCGACAAAATCCATTTAGCAACATCGCTAATATCACCATAATGAGCTGCGACATCGCCTAAACCTGGGCCCAGGTTATTTAAGCAAGCACCAACCGCAGAGAAGGCTGTTACATGATCTAATCCAGTTGCTAACAGCGCCACCATCATTACCATGTAAGTCAGTACATAAACCGAGAAAAACCCCCAAACCGATTCTAAAACGCGATCGTTAACCGAACGTTTATTGATTTTTACTGGGATAATCGCATTTGGATGGATTAAACGATGGATTTCACGAATACCCTGCTTATAAATTAATAGAACACGAATTACTTTAATGCCACCGCCTGTAGAACCGGCACAACCCCCTATAAAGGCCATCATAAATAATAATACCGGCAAAAAGACCGGCCACTCAGCGAAGCCGGATGTTCCAAAACCGGTAGTAGTAGCAACAGATACTAGTTGAAATAAACCATTACGTACCGATTCTGTTAAAGAATACGTACCGGTTAACCACAGTGCTGATATGGTTAACAGAGCCCCACCAAACATAATGTAGAGTAAAAATTTAAACTCCGAATCGACAAAGTAATGAACGATGGATTTATTCTTCCAAGCAAAAAAATGAAGACCAAAGTTTAAGACCGAAATCAGCATAAAAATGATGGCGATGGCTTCAATCGCTGGGCTATCAAAGTGGCCTAAAGAGGCATCGTAAGTTGAAAATCCACCAATAGCGACAGTGGCAAAACTGTGGCCAATAGCATCGAATACCGACATACCGGCAAACCAATAAGCAAGGGCGCAGGCGATCGTGATGGATAAATAAATGTACCAAAGAGCCTTGGCTGTTTCGGTGATTCTGGGGGTTAATTTTGAATCTTTTACCGGCCCAGGAATTTCGGTACGAAATAACTGCATTCCTCCAATGCCAAGCATTGGTAGTACCGCGACTGCTAATACAATAATACCCATGCCGCCCAACCATTGTAGTTGTTGGCGATACCATAAAATTGATTTTGGCAGATCGTCTAGGCCGGTAATAACCGTAGCACCTGTGGTTGTCCAGCCAGATAAGGATTCAAAAAAAGCATCGGTGTAAGAAAGCTCTGGCTGGTCGGCTATATATAAGGGAACGCTACCGGAAAATGCTAGTACCAGCCAGAATAGTACGGTGATAACAAAACCGTCACGGGTTTTAAGGTCTTGCTTATGGTTGCGAACCGGTAACCAAACTAAAAACCCGATTCCAAAAGTAATAAATAGCGCATATATAAACGCATTTAAAGTGCCATCTTGATAAATGATGGAGACAAGCATGGGTGGCACTAAAGTGAAGCTGAAAATCATCATCAGCAAACCCAGTACGCGGGCAATAACAGAAAACTGCATTGTTAAAAATCCTTACTAAGGCTGGGTTAAAAAAAGCCTAATCCTACTTGGAATAGTCTTTCGACCTCGGGAATGCGACGTTTATCAACTACGAACAGAATAACGTGATCATCTGACTCAACCACAATCTCATCGTGGGCGATAATAACCTGCTCGTCACGAACAATAGCGCCAATGGTTGTGCCTTTGGGAAGATCGATGTCAGCAATGGCTCGGCCTACGACTTTTGAAGTTAGTTTGTCACCGTGAGCAATGGCTTCAATTGCTTCTGCTGCGCCTCTGCGAAGTGAGTGAACGTTCACTACATCCCCGCGCCTTACGTGTGTTAGTAGGCTACCAATAGTGGTTTGCTGGGGAGAAATCGCAATATCAATCACCCCACCTTGAACAAGATCAACGTAGGCAGCTTTATTAATTAAGGTCATAACCTTGCGCGCCCCAAGACGTTTAGCCAACATAGATGAAATAATGTTGGACTCGTCGTCGTTAGTTACCGCGCAGAATACATCGATATTTTCAATATTTTCTTCTTCTAATAACGCTTTGTCAGAAGCACTGCCAATTAAGACAACGGTTTTTGATAGGTTTTCACTTAAAAATGTCGCACGTTTGTTATTGTGCTCAATTAATTTAATACGATATTTACTTTCTAAAGCCTTGGCTAAGCGGTAGCCAATATTACCACCACCGGCAATCATGATGCGTTTGTAAGAGCCTTCTTCACGCCGTAATTCGCTCATTACTTTTTTGATGTGGTTTTTTGCGGCAATGAAGAAAACTTCGTCATCAACCTCAATTATAGTATCGGCGGTTGGCAAAATAGCTTGTCCACGTCGATAAATAGCGGCAACCTTGGTATCTGCCGATGGCATATGCTCTTTTAATTTTCTCAGTTCTTGGCCAACTAATAAGCCACCGTGGTGAGCACGAACTGCTACTAGCTGAACTTTTTCGTCGGCAAAATCGAGCACCTGCAACGTACCTGGGTACTCCAGCAAGCGTTTTATGTAGTTAGTAACCACTTGCTCTGGTGAAATTAAAACATCGATTGGAAAAGCGTCGGACTTAAATAAATCTTTTTGTTTAAGGTAGGCATTAGAACGAATACGACTGATTTTGGTCGGGGTTCGGAACAAGGTATAGGCTACCTGACAAGCCACCATATTCGTTTCGTCAGAATTAGTTACCGCAATAAGCATGTCAGCGTCATCGGCGCCAGCTGCTTGCAGTACTCTGGGGTAAGAGCCTACACCGGTGATGGTTTTAATATCGATGGTATCTTGCAGTTCACGCAGCCGCTGTGAATCGGTATCAATAACGGTAATATCGTTTTGTTCACTGGCGAGGTTTTCTGCCAAGGTGCCACCGACCTGGCCCGCACCTAAAATAATGATCTTCAAAGCTGTGGTCCTTGTCGCATAACCATCTAATTGTGAGTCTTTTCTAAAACTGCGTAATAAAAGCCATCATGGCCTTGCTCGACGCTGCTGTCCAATTCCTTGCTGAGTTGAGGAAATAATTGTCGACCTTGGCCACTATTTATACCCCAATTTTCATTTTGCAGACTGTGCACATGGATGTCTTGATGTGCATCATTTTGTAATTGAATAAAGGTATCAATCACTGCTGCATTTTCCATCGGCATAATAGAGCATGTTGCATAAACAAGACGGCCACCGGGTTTTAAGGTTTTCCACAATGTTGTTAATAAGCCTAGCTGGACTTCGGCTAATTGCTCAATATCTTCTTTGCGACGAAGTAATTTAATATCCGGGTGACGGCGAATAACACCAATGGCAGCGCAAGGTGCATCTAACAAGATACGATCAAATAGCTTCCCGTCCCACCAAGCGTCTAAGTCGTTCGCATCGCAGGCAACGGTTTTAGCCTTTAACTTTAAGCGCTGTAGATTTTCTGTGACCCGCGCCAAGCGCTTTTCTTCTAAATCGATAGCCGTTACTGATAAATCCACTGCACTCTCAAGAATATGGCAGGTTTTGCCTCCCGGTGCAGCGCAGGCATCTAAGATATGTTCCCCTGCTTGAGGTGCTAATAATTCTGCCGCAAGCTGAGCGGCTTCATCTTGTACGCTGCACCAACCGTCTTCAAAGCCCGGTAATTCAAATACATTTATCGCATGATCAAGATAAATGCTGTGCTGGGCAAACTTACCTGCACTCGCTGCTATGCCTGCTTGTTCTAATAATGCTAAATATTGCTCACGACTGTGATGAAGCTGATTCACACGAATGCAAAACGGAGGGTGTTGGTTGTTTGCCGCCATAATATCTAGGTAGTTATCTGGCCATGCTTTTTTGAGTGCTTTTACTAACCATTTGGGATGGCTATGAAGAGTCACCGGATTATCTCCTAATGACATAATTAGTTCTTCTTGTTCGCGTTCGTAGCGGCGCAAACAGGCATTGATAACCCCTTTGCAATAGGGTTTATCAAGACTTACAGCGGCTTGCACGGTTTCAAAAATGGCTGCGTGTGCGGCTTTTTGCTGAATATTAAGTTGATACAAGCCAATGATTAGTAACTGGTGTAGGTCTTCATCATCTTCGTGAAAGGGCTTTTGCAGCAGCATTTTAGCCAAGGCATTTAAGCGGAAATACCAGCGACAGCTGCCGTAACAAAGTTCACGTAAGAAAGGTACGTCATCAAGGCCTATTTTTTCTTCAGCTGCTGGTAAGCACTGAGCAAGCGATTGGCCATGCTGCACTTGAGTTAATACCCGAGCAGCAATGGCGCGGATATTTTTTGAAACGATTGGATCAGACATTTTTGATTAGGCCTGGCTAGCAAACATGTGCTGTGGCTGAAATAAATTGGGCTGACCATTAATAATGTCGCGGATAGCCATCGGTTTTTTACCAATCAGTTGTACGTTAGTTAAGCGCAGCAAGCCTGATTGAGTGGCGACATCAATGCCATCGTTACTGACCTTGGCAATGGTTCCGGGTAATAAAATCGTTGATTTATGCAGCACTTCGGCTTGCCAAACTTTAATACGTTGATCGCCGAGCAAGGCATAAGCACCTGGAAATGGGTTAAATGCACGAATATTTAAATCGATTTGCGTGGCAGGCAATGACCAGTTGATAAGAGCTTCTTCTTTGCTTAGCTTATGCGCATAATTGGCTAACGAATCGTCTTGTTTTTCTGCTACTGCTTCGCCTGCTTGTAATAAAGTAAGTGTTTGCAGCAAGGCAGTTGGCCCTTTTTCTAATAAACGGTCATGCAGGCTGGCACCGGTTTCATGGGGGCCAATATCAATTAATGTCTTGCTGAGCATGTCGCCAGTATCTAAGCCAGCATCCATTTGCATTATGGTAATGCCAGTTTCTGTATCACCCGCTTGTATTGCACGCTGAATAGGAGCTGCACCACGCCAGCGGGGTAAAACAGACGCATGTACATTCAAACAACCCATTGTAGGTGTTTCTAATACGGCTGTTGGTAACAATAAGCCATAAGCGACCACGATCATAATGTCGGCATTGAGAGCTTTTAATTGATCGATGGCATCGTCTTGTTTGAAATTTAATGGCTGAAATACCGGAATGTCGTGTTCTAGTGCCAGTTTTTTTACTGGGCTTGGCTGTAGTTTTTTCCCACGACCTGCAGGTCGATCTGGCTGGCTGTATACCGCAATTACATTATGACGGCTGTCGATTAGTGCTTGCAGGTGACCAGCAGCAAAATCCGGCGTACCGGCAAAAATAATATTCAGAGCGTCCATAGTTTCTCTTTCAGTAATTTAGCCGGTTAAGCAATTAACCGGCTATATACATGTTTAACGACAGTATAGGGTTAGCGGCGCTTGCTGCGCGCTTCTAACTTATGCTGTTTCTCTAATTTTGATTTAATTCGGTTACGTTTGAGCGGAGACAAATAATCCACCATGAGCTTGCCTTCTAGGTGATCAAGCTCGTGCTGAATGCACACCGCTAATAAACCGCGGGCTTCAAGCTCAAAGGGCTTGCCGTCTCGATCCAGCGCTTTTACTAAACAATGCTCAATACGAGTCACGTCTTCAT
Source organism: uncultured Thalassolituus sp. (assembly GCA_913061435.1). GTDB lineage: Bacteria > Pseudomonadota > Gammaproteobacteria > Pseudomonadales > Oceanobacteraceae > Oleispira. The sequence goes on from CAJXUK010000015.1 coordinate 33,477, forward strand.
AAAAACCAGGAACCGACAAGCAACCTTCTTGCATGCTTTCTAACTCACCGTCTAAAACCGTGACCTCTGGGTTAATAAACACCCTAGGTTCTGATTTATCTTCCGATAAATCCATGGTGACAATGCGCAAATGAACGTCGACTTGGCTGGCGGCTAAACCAATACCAGGGGCTTCGTACATGGTTTCGAACATGTCATCGATAATTTTTCGAATTTTATCCGTGACTTCTGTTACGGGTTTTGCAATGGTACGCAGACGTTTATCTGGGTACTCTAGTATCTCTAATATGGCCATAGATGTGATGCACTTATAGAACTATTTGGGCTTAACTTGCTACTATGTCATAGTTAACGTTATTTTTAAGTAAAATAACGTCTTTAATAATAACAAGGCAAACAAAGACTGTTGGCTGATATGCCAATGATAAAGGGATTATAGGATGAGCAAAACAGTTCGTTACCTAATTACTGCATTTTTTCTAATGCTGAGCACAATTAGTCACTCATTAACGTTAAAACCAGACGCTCCCGAGCGTTATACGGTACAAAAAGGCGATACTCTATGGGGAATTGCCGAACGTTACACCGATGATGCTTGGCAATGGCCAAATATTTGGTATCAAAACACACAAGTAGCTGATCCTCACCTAATTTACCCAGGGGACATCATTGGTTTAATGATGATTGGCGGCGAAGTTAAGGTCACGGTAGTGAAACGTGGTACAGAAAGTCGAACGGTTAAGCTAAGTCCAACAGCGCGTATTGAACCTATCGAATCTGCAATTCCTACGATTCCTGTTGATGCTATTTTACCTTTTGTTGTTAGCAATCGAATCGTTAAGCCAGGTGAATTAGAGTCTGCGCCTTACATATTATCTGCTGGCGGTGGTCGCATTATGAACGGTGCCGGTGGCGTTGCTTATGGTCGCGGTGATTTTAAAGATGGAATTGCAAATGCTTACGGTATTTTTCGTGCAAGCAAACTGTATCGAGATCCTGTTACCGAAGAAGTGTTAGGTTTAGAAGCCATGGAAGTGGGTTTGGCCAATGTTGTCAGCAACGAAAAAGACATGGTTAAGTTGGATTTAGTTAAAACTAGCCAGCAAGTAAAAGAAGGCGATCGCTTACTGACGACAGAAAATCGTAAAATTGTTGCACGTTTTCAGCCGAAAGCACCGGATCAAGATGTTGATGGGTTTATTATTTCGGTTCCAGGTGGTGTTACTCAAATTGGTCAATACAGCATGATTGTGATCAATAAAGGAACTCGTGATGGTGTAACCGAAGGTTCTATTTTAGACATTATGAAGCGCGGTGAAGTTGTAAAAGACCGTACTAGAAAAGAAGAAGTACGTTTGCCGGCTGAAAAAGGCGGTCAATTAATGGTGTTTAGAGCCTATGAAAAGCTGTCTTATGCCTTAGTTGTTAAGGCAACCCGAGCATTAAATGTAGGTGATCAGGTAACAAGCCCGTTTAAATAGCTAGCTCGAAATAAGAAAGTATTTTTAATAAACATCATTAAAAACTTTTAAAATGCACCGTTAACTCGGTGCCCTAAAAAGAGGAACAAGCATGGTCAAGGATGACGTGCTGTTCGCTTGGTGGTCATTATCAAGCGTTCAAGGTATTGGCAATATCGCTTTAAACAAAATAAGAGAGCAGCTTGCCAGTTGTGATGACCTAATAGAGTGTTCTGCTCAAGACTTAATTGTATTTGGACTAAAACCAAAGTTTGCTCATTTGTGGGCTGAATCTAATTCACTAGAAAAATTAACCACCTCATCCTCGCATAACTTATTTCTATTATCCGGTTGGACAAAAATTCAGCAGTGGTGCCAGCAGCCAAATTGCGGTTTATTGCTGCCCAGTGATTCAAACTACCCTGATTCGCTTGGGGTGCTGCGTGATGCGCCCATTTTTTTATTTTATCGCGGTAATCCTAAACTGCTGGTTGCAAACAGTGTTGCTATTGTCGGTAGTCGCAACCCCACTCATTATGGGCGTGAGCAAGCCTTTATCATTGCTCAGCAATTAATGACTGCTGATTGGCATGTGGTTAGTGGTTTGGCTATCGGCATTGATGCTGAAGCACACCAAGGGGCTATGAATAATGCAACCGGTATTGGCCAGGGTAAAACCATTGCGGTTTTAGGTTCGGGGTTAAATCAGATATATCCCAAAAGACATCAAAAGTTAGCTGAACAAATTGTTGATTCTGGGGGTGTACTGCTGTCGGAATATTTGCCTGATGAAAAAGCACTGGCGCAAAACTTCCCCCGCAGAAACCGTATCGTTAGTGGAATGAGTCGCGGTACTTTAGTGATCGAGGCAGCAATAAAAAGTGGATCGCTGATCACTGCCCGCTTAGCTGCAGAACAAGGTCGTGAAGTGTTTGCCTTACCGGGTGCCGTTGTAAATCCGCTTAGTCGAGGATGTCACCAAATGATCAAAGAAGGTGCTCACCTCATAGAAAGCGCCGCTGATATTTTGAGATTACTGAATTCTGATTTGGCAATGGATATACACCAAGCTGAAATAGATCATCAACAAGATATGTTTGTGCAACGGGCTCATTCATCCACTGCTTCATCTACTACTGCTTCATCCAACACTCAGCTTGAGGGTGTGGGGCAACAAATTTATCAAGCGTTGGATGTCGTGCCTACGGCTATCGATACCTTGGTTCAGCGCACTGGTTTGTCGGTTGCAGAAATATCTCAGCAGTTAATGTTCATGGAGCTTAAAGGCCAAGTGTGTCAGGTTCCCGGTGGCTATATCCGCAGCTAACGTTTTGCGCATATGCGCGGTGTAATCTTATGCAAGCAAGGTTGTTGTTTGCTTTTCTCATCTACTATACTTTCTCATTTACAATACTTTCATAAACACTGTATTTAATAAGAGATATGATTTTGTCAGTCAGCAACGTTAATACTGAGCTCCAACAGGCGGTAAAATGTCTACAATTAGGCGAGGTGATCGCTTATCCAACAGAGGGTGTATGGGGCTTGGGTTGTATTTGGACCGATGAAGCAGCCATTAAAGAAATTTTACGCTTAAAGCAGCGGCCACTTGAAAAAGGCATGATTGTTTTATGTTCACAAATATCCGATATAGAGCACTATTTATTGCCTTTGAGTGCTCAAGATATTGCTCAAATTGAGCAGGATTACCCACACCCAGTGACTTGGATTTTACCGTGTCAATTAACGGTTTCAGAATCGGTGCGTGGTCAGCATTCTAGTATTGCCGTGCGTTTTAGTCGTCATCCCTTGGTGCAAAAGTTGTGCGCACAAGTTGGGCCTATTATTTCGACTTCAGCTAACCCAGCAGGTTTAGCTGCAGCTATGTCGTTTCAAGAAGTAGAAGGATATTTTCAGGATCAGTTGGGATACATTCTTCCGGGTGAGTTAGGCGGCTATTCAAAACCTTCAGAAATTCGTACTCTGGACGGCCAAAGGGTAAGATAGCGTTCCAGGTTAGGTTACAATTTATTATTTAAAAAGAGTCATAACGCATGAGCCAAGACACGGCCAAAACCGAGAAAGTTACTCATACTGAGATTGAAGCGGTTAAAAGTTTTTTATTGGATTTACAAGATCGTATTTGCGCCGCCTTAGAAGAGCAAGATGGCGGTGGCCGATTTATTGAAGAGTCATGGGTGCGTGAAGAAGGAGGCGGTGGTCGCAGCCGTGTTCTGGAGCAAGGAATTGTTATTGAAAAAGGCGGCGTTAATTTTTCTCATGTTATGGGTGCTCAACTGCCTGCTTCGGCAACGGCTGCGCGTCCTGAATTAGCCGGTCGTAGTTTTCAGGCGATGGGCGTTTCTTTGGTCATCCACCCACGCAACCCCTATGTACCAACTTCTCACGCCAACGTGCGTATGTTTGTCGCCGAAAAAGAAGGTGAAGAACCGGTCTGGTGGTTTGGCGGTGGTTTTGATTTAACGCCGTTTTATGCGTTTGAAGACGATGTCGTATTTTGGCATCAGACCGCAAAGAACGCTTGTGAGCCTTTTGGCGCAGACGTGTATCCCAAGTATAAAAAATGGTGTGATGAATATTTTTATTTGAAGCACCGTAACGAGAACCGTGGTGTTGGTGGTTTATTTTTTGATGATTTAAATAGCTGGCAGGGTGAGATGGATTTTGATAAATCTTTTGCATTTACCCAGTCGGTCGCTAATGCCTATATTGATGCATATTGCCCAATTATTGCCAAACGCAAAGATACTGAATACGGTGAGCATGAACGTAAATTTCAGTGCTATCGTCGTGGCCGTTATGTAGAATTTAACTTGGTGTATGACCGCGGTACGATTTTTGGCTTACAGTCGAATGGACGCACAGAGTCAATCTTAATGTCGCTACCTCCGGTGACACACTGGGATTATAACTGGCACCCTGAAGAAGGCAGCCCAGAAGCTAGGTTATATACGGATTTTTTACCGCACAAAGATTGGGTTTGATTATGAGTGACTTATACGCGGTGATGGGAAACCCTATCAACCATAGTAAAAGCCCACAGATACACAGTGCTTTTGCTGAGCAAACCGGGCAAGACCTTATCTACTCGGCGATTTTAGTCCCATTAGAAAAATTCAAAGACGAAGCCGACAGTTTTTTTCGCAATGGTCGTGGTTTAAATGTGACTGTGCCGTTTAAAGAAGACGCTTGGCAATACGCTGATACATACTCATCGCGGGCATTGCGAGCTGGAGCAGTAAACACCTTAATTAAAAAAGAAAATGGTTTAATCCATGCGGACAATACCGATGGTGTTGGCTTAGTGCGCGATATAACTCGTAATCATCTTTGTAGCATCGATGGTAAACGGGTGCTGGTTTTAGGTGCTGGTGGCGCTGTGCGTGGTATTTTAGAGCCATTACTAGAAGAAAAACCGACCGAAGTGGTTGTTGCTAATAGAACAGTGAGTAAAGCTGAAGCGCTGGCACAAGATTTTGCCAATATCGGTAAAATATCTGGCTGTGGCTTTGACAAAATTGATGGTCAATTTGATTTAGTAATCAATGGTACATCTGCCAGTCTTGGTGGTGAATTACCTCCTATACCAGATACCGCGGTTCACTTAGAAACGGTTTGTTACGACATGATGTACGGTGCTGGTTTAACCGTCTTTAATCAATGGGCGCAAAGTTTAAATGTTGCTGCCACAATCGATGGCTTGGGAATGTTAGTTGAACAGGCGGCAGAATCTTTCAGTATTTGGCGAGGAATTAGTCCAGACAGCAAAGCGGTTATTGCTAATATTAGAGCCAGCTTAAATCCTAGTTAACCTCTAACTAAGCCTTATTTAAAAACCTGACATTTACTGACCAAATTTCTCTCAAAAAACATTATTAAATGTTGAAAATGCCGTCGTTTGGCGGCATATATACAGCTATCTTCAAACCACCATACATAACATATTACGACTTTTTAAGGAGAATTCTCAGATGATGAGAATCGTATTATTTTTACTGACAAACTTAGCGGTAATTGCCGTTGCCAGTATCACATTGAGTTTACTAGGCGTAGGAAGTTATCTAGAGCAAGGTAATAACCTAAACCTAAATAACCTACTTGCTTTCTGTTTAGTATTTGGCATGGCGGGTTCATTTGTTTCTTTGTTGATCTCTAAGTGGATGGCCAAACGCAGCATGGGCGTTCAGATTATTGAACAACCTCAAAATGCTTCTGAACAGTGGCTATACAGCACAGTACAAGAACTGGCTAATAAAGCAGGCATTGGTATGCCCGAAGTAGGTATTTTCCATTCGGATGCACCCAACGCATTTGCAACAGGTTGGAATAAAAACAACGCTCTAGTCGCGGTTTCTACCGGTTTACTGCAGCGTATGAACAAAGAAGAAGTGAAAGCAGTTTTGGGACACGAAATTGGCCACGTTGCCAATGGTGACATGGTGACATTGGCCTTGATTCAAGGTGTAGTGAATGCTTTTGTAATGTTTTTTGCGCGCATTATCGGTAACTTTGTCGATAAAGCAGTATTCAAAAATGAACATGGACCGGGTATTGCGTTTTACATCACGACGTTTGTCGCAGAAATAATACTGGGTATTTTAGCTTCAACCATCGTCGCTTGGTTTAGCCGCCGTCGTGAATATCGTGCTGACGAAGCCGGTGCAGCGTTAACCAGCCATGCGGCTATGGCAAGTGCATTAATGCGCTTAAAAGAAACCTACGAGCAACCCAGTGAGTTGAGTGGTGAGCTGGTGGCGTTTGGAATTCGTGGCGAAGGTAAATTATCGGCCTTGTTCTCAACCCATCCTCCACTAGACGATCGCATTGCAGCGTTGCAACGGGCTGCGAAGCAGTAATTATTGCTGTTTTTCTAGATCAATACTGCGAAGGGCTGAGTATCTGACTGATGATTAAATCAGCTAGATAATCAGCCTTTTTATTTTGCGGCTTGGCTAATTTTAGTATTCACCGCAAAGTACAGAGACATGATTTTTAACATAATCGCCAATAACCCAATTGATTCTAACGCCAGCGACACAGCAAAGGCAGCGTATAAACTTGGCCAAGCGAGTACAAAAATCAATAATAAACCGCTAATAATATGTAAATAGAACAGCCACTGCCCATGCTTTTTATTCAAAAATTCATGCATGTTGGGAATGTATTGCATCGCTTCAAAATTAATTAAGCAGCGTTGTTGTAGATGGGTGTAACTGAGAAAAGGCAGTATCTTTAATAACATGCCTTGGATAATCGACATTAAATAAAAAAATAGAAACAGCGCTACCAGTAAGTGTGTTTTATTTACCGCTAGGTATCGATTCCAAAGAGTTTCGGGAATAAAAAACAACAGGCTTGATAGCAACAATGCTAACGCACCAAGCTGCCAGTAACGAATACTGGTATCAGGTACTTTACGTTTACGCTGATGAATAACAAATAGTAGTACCAAGGCAAATATCGCATGCAGGCCGTTAATTGCAGCTAGCCCTAATGTGGGAAAAGCTATGCTAAGTATTAAGGCAATAAAAATTGCAGGAATAAGAAACCGCCTAACCCATAATGGAAAGGCTGGTGCTACATGAAACATGGGTATAACTTGAAAACTCACCGCAATAATTAATATTCCAGCCCAGCCAGTCAATCCCCAGAGTGCATGAACATTAGTCACCATTTTAGTTGTAGGTATCCACTCGACACCTAAGTTACGCGCTAATAGTGCCAAGCCTAGCAAGGTTACAACCAGCAACGAAAAAGTGGCTAAGCGAAATCCCCAAATAGAATCGCCTTGGCTGAGCTTTTTGATTAAAACCCAAATCAATGCCGCTATATATACGCCCAAAGCCAATGCTAACAACAGCATAGCGCTATAAATAAGTAAGGCATCAAAATACATAAAACCAGCCATTAAGCTCAGAGTTCCTAGTGATAATAATGCATGACTGAAGCAAGCGACGGGGCGCGGTTTAACAATGCCAATACCGGCGATAACAGGCAGTAGCTGCAGCAGTGCACCCAGCATGACCATGGTTAAAAAGCCTAAGGTAAAACCATGAATCAGTGCCAGCATTGAAGGTTGCCAGCGACTTAGCCATAAACTTTCTCCCGAAACTAGAATAACGCCGGCGCACAAAAGCATAAAAAAAGGGGCGCAAATAAAGAATCGAAATGGCAAGTCTATGGGCGGTAAAGCATCGAAAGACAGCCCCGTTAATTTCATGGTGACGAGTCCAATTGACGGTAAATAGAAATTAAAAAGTAGTGATCAGATAGTTGTTCGCATTCATAAGCCCAACCAGCCGCCTCCAGCTTAGCGTAAAGCGGATAAGGCTGGCGACTGTGGTGTACTCGCAGCATCCCTTGTTGTGGCAGAGTTGATAGGGCCGATAAAATCGCTGTCATAGGTTCTGGCGGCGGCAGTTCGCGAACATCAATTTCGGTTAAAAGCGTCACTATTAATGATTAAATTTATGCGCTAAACGATGCAATTATTTCATCCCCTTGAGGCAAATTTTTTGCCATCATAGGGTACAACATCATCTCTTCTTTCATATTGTGTTGTTGCATCATAACCATCAGTGTTTCAGATAAGCCGAGAAAGCTATCTTTATTTTGTTCGCTCATGGCTTGCTCAAGGTCTGTTACCAAGGAGCGCATTTGCTGGTGCTCCATTCGCATGACCTGGGTAGGGCCACCTGTCATACCTGTGGCTTGCTCAAAGGCTGGAAACAACGTGTCTTCTTCTTGGCTAAAGTGTGTCAGTAATTCATCTTTAAACTGCTGCCAGCTTTCAGCAGCAAGCTCCCAATTACCTTTGGCAACGCTTGCTTCGGCAAGAGTAAATACTTCATCGCAATCGCGATGTTTGGCGGTCATATAATCAGGGATAGAAGTCATTGCTAATACCTAACGAGGCTTATTAAAAAGCCATCATAAAGTATATTTAGGAGAGTCTATTTGATCTGTATTAAGAAAATTCTAGATAAATTTAGCCAATCTGAGACTGGTTACGGCCTAACTCTTTTGCCTTGTACAAGGCTTTATCCGCCCGAGCAAAAACTTCTTCCGGTGATTCATCCTTAGAAAATTGGCTAATGCCAAACGAAATAGTGATTTGCACTGGCTCTTTTTTAAAGTTGAATGGGCTGAGTTCGATGGTTTTACGCAATTTTTCCGCTGCAATTAGGGCATCTTCTGCACTGGTTCCAGGCATTAAGATCACAAACTCTTCACCGCCAAAACGGGCAATAAAGTCGCTTACGCGTAATTTCTTTTGTAGAGAGCGAGCGATAATGGTGAGTACTTTGTCACCGGCAAGATGACCGTAAGAATCATTAATCCGCTTAAAAAGATCTACATCGCATACTATTAACGATAATTTGCCGCCGTAACGATCAAGGCGTTGAACTTCTTGCTCTAAACGCTGCTGGTAAGACTCACGATTGGGAAGCCCTGTTAACGGATCGTGCATGGCTTTTTTACGCTGCTCTTCGAGTGCAACTTGAGCAACTTGAGCTAGATTTTCCATTTCGTCTAGCTTGCTTTGCATTTGTTCTAGTTGTTTTGTTAGCTCTGTTTCGCGCTCATTTTCTGCCGAGCTATAACTTTGCATCGCTTGTAAGATTAATCCAAGATGTTCGCTAATGCTGTTACTAAGGGCACCCAGACTGTTTTTGTTACTGACTTCAGAGCGGATGTCATTAACTTTTTTCTCAAGAATGCCAGCAAATTCATCCCGTGCGTCGCTGCGAGCAAGCTGTCCTTTTGAGGCGCTATTAACAATATCTTGAATGGTCTCTAAGCGATTATCCAAGCCCTGGAGAAATTGTTCAAACTCGGCTTGGCCGTTGCCGACTGCATCAATAACAAGATTGGCGACTTCTTCTAGTGTGGGTACTAAATCATACCAATCAAGTTTAGAGGCTAGTTTTACTTTTAAAGCATTTAAACGATCATGGTAACTGGCAGGAATAACCAACTGAGCCAACAAGCGGTTGATCATAGCGCTGACATCTTTTTCTATCGCAGAATAAGAGATCCTTTGCTGTTCACCTTCGGTATCTGTTACCTCAATAGACACAGAGCCACTGTTTGCAGCTTTTGTGTCAGTACTTGTAACGCCAGCACTGATTTTTTTAAATTCGGTGTCAGAGTCGTTATTTAAATCCAGCGAGTCTTCAGTTTCGACAGCAGTTGGTTGGCTAGGCGTTTGTGGTGGACGCTGAAATAAACGACTAAAAAAACCAACGGCTGGGCCAGCACTTTCATCAATACTGTCAGTTTGCAAAGGCAATTCAGCAATGAGTTGAGTCCATGATTTTAGCTGCTTGCTGTAACCAGCCCATTGCTCTAATTCATTTTTAGATTGATTAAGCACTTTTTTGATATGCTGTTTTTGTGCAAAAGGTAGAGGCAGCTGTAATAAATTTTTTGCAGCTTTTTGCATAGTTTGCAGTATTTCTTCCGACTGCATTTGCCACTTGTGCTCAAAGCGGTTCATTTCTGCTTGTAAGGCTTTTACATTCTTTTCTAAGTCAGGATTACTGCTATCGGGTTTAATCGCTTCACGCAGGGTTGCAAGCGGTTTATCTATACTATTGGTTTGGCCTTCTGCCAGCAACGCAACAACCATCAAAGCACGACGCATTTGATCCTGCTTACTGTCATTACTTTTGATAAGTTGCTCGTGACGCTCGATCAGGTCGAGATACTTATTGCGCCATCTACTAGCATTGTTGTGTGAAAATTCGCCTTCTTGCGACATAGTCCCTTTACCAACTTTAGTGTTATACCACTCAGTATAGAAAACATGAGCTTACTGATATTATTTATTATTAAATAATTAAACAACAATAAAAACAAAAATGGCAGCTGTTAAAGCTGCCATTCAAACAATTCTTACTGATAAAAGAACGATTAGTTGCGTTCTTTTTCAATTAAGTAATCAACTACTTTGAACATATTTCCTTGGCCACCCGCAGAAGAGGCATCTACTAAATATTTGCCATTAACAACCAGTGCCGGAACGCCACTTACACGGAAAGCGCGTATACGCTTATCACCCTGCTGCATGCGACTCTTAACCGTAAATGAGCTGTAGGCTTTGTCAAAATCTTCTTCACTCACACCATAAGCCGCAAAAAACTCTCGTTGCTCTGATTTGCGCTGTAAGCGTTTACCATTAATATGAATAGCCTTAAAAATATCACCGTGAGATTGTTCAGTGATACCTAATACTTCACCAATGTAATACAGCTGAGCATGGATAACCCAAGATTTGCCAAACATCGCAGGAACGCGAGTAAATTGTACATCGCTTGGAAGTTTAGACGTCCAAGATTCAACGTGTTTTTCTAAAGTAAAGCAGTGGCCACAGCCATACCAAAATAATTCTTCTACATGAATTTTACCGTTGGCAGGAACTGCCTGAGGTTGCTCAAGTACTTTATAAGTTTTACTCATATCGGTAAGTGCGGCCTCTTGATGGTTGTGACCATCTGCAGCAAGGCTGTTGAAACTGGCTAAAACAATGGCGGCACTGGTAAGGATACGTCCTAACATCTTAAACTCCGAAACAAGGGTTTTGATAATTAATAATATTTAACGGATAAGTTCAATTGCGTACTTATTACTTTTATTGACAAGGATTGTGGCACAAAGGTTCAGCCTTAGGTAGGCGTTAACCACAAAAGAGAGGAATAAAAACCAAAAAAAGCGGCCTAAGCCGCTTTTTCGTAAACTAAATCAATTACTTCAAACCACGTATGTAGCTAGAAACAGCTTTGATTTCATCCATATGCATACGTGAAGCGATATCACGCATTACATTGTTCTCATCGTTATGACGATCGCCGTTGTAAAAATCGATTAGTTGCTTTTCGGTATAAGCTTCATGCTGACCAGCAAGGCTTGGGAAGCCGGCTGCTTCAACACCTTTACCATTTGGGCTGTGACAAGCGATGCAAGCAGGAACGCCTGTTGCTTCGTTACCGCCTAAAAAGATACGTTTACCGAGTTCAACCAATTCTGGATCAACAGAACCGCCCGTTGCTGGCTTTTGCTCTGCATAATAAGCAGCAAGGTCAGCAATGTCGGTCTCAGTTAAACCCATAACAAAACCAATCATTTCCGGAACCTGACGGTCACCATTTTTAATTTCGGTGATTTGCTTCACTAAATAACGTTCACCTTGACCAGCAATATTAGGGAAGTTAGGGGCTAAGCTATTACCGTCAGCGCCGTGGCAGGCACCACAAGTGGCCGCTTTGGTTTTTCCTGCGACCGGATCGCCTGCTTGGGTAGCAGAGATAAGGCCAACAGAAATGATTAAGCTAATCAGTAGTTTTTTCATCGTCAGGTCCAGTTATTTAAAAAATTAATTATTTGCTTGTTGCCATGTGGTTGATCAATGCCTTGTACTGGTCGTCAGTACAGTCATTACACAAACCTTTTGGTGGCATTGCGCCTTTACCATTATTAACGCTAGCAACTAGTGCATCCATGCCAAGTTCAAGGCGTGGAGCCCATGCTGCGGCATCAAATGACTTAGGAGCACCAGCAACACCCATGCTGTGGCAAATACTACAAGTTTGTTTGTACTTAGCGTCAACATCAAAAGCATTGGCATTAAAGCTAGTGGCTGCAACAAGAGTTGCAAAAAGTGCTAGTTTTTTCATAAGAGAATCCTCTTTGGGAGCTAAATTAAAATGCACGGCTTAGATTAGTCCGACTATGATACAATTACTTGCCGGATTACAAAAGCCGATAATTATATACCATTAATTTCCTAACGGTCATTACGTTTACATTATGTTAAATGCACAAACATTGATTTATACCAAGACTCGCTTCATGCAAAGCGCCGCAAAGTTCACTCAGTGCCCTCAATGGGACGGTGTAGAGATTGCCTTTGCCGGCCGTTCTAACGCTGGTAAATCGAGTGCGCTTAACGCCCTTACCGAACAGACAAAACTCGCTCGAACCAGTAAAACCCCGGGTCGAACGCAGTTAATTAACTTTTTCCAAGTTGATGATACTCCTTATCGACTGGTGGATTTACCGGGTTATGGCTTCGCAAAAGTACCCAAAGCGATCAAAATCGAGTGGCAAAAGCAGTTAGGCGCGTATTTAGACAAGCGAGATTGTCTTCGTGGCCTGGTTTTAGTGATGGATATTCGTCATCCCATGACCGAATTTGACCAAACCATGGTCGACTGGGCACACGAATCCAATATGCCTTTGCATATTTTGTTAACCAAAGCCGACAAACTAAAGCGTGGCCCCGCCTCTGCCACCATGTTGCAGGTACGTAAAGCCGTTGCCAATATGGGTGATTTAGCGACGGTACAGATGTTTTCATCTTTAAAAGGTGATGGCGTAAAAGAATTACGCAAGCATTTGACCAAGTGGTTTATGGATAATACTGAGTTTCATGACGAAGATGATGTTGAAGGCAAAAAAGAGCCCGATTGATAATTGGGGAAATCAATCGGGCTAGACTTCGGGTATTGGGGTATACCCGAAGGAAACACAACGTTATTACTAACGTTAAACTAACTAAAAATGTCTAAAGAAGCGTTTACTGTTTCTATAACTTAACAATAGACGCTTCTTATGAATATGCCACTTTAGTCTACATGCAAAATACCTTCATACTAAAATCTACGTAAAAACTAGTGCGCTTCGCCCCAGTTGTTACCAAAGCCCACATCGACAATCAGCGGCACATCAATTTTAACGGCATTTTCCATAATCTCTTTTAGCTTGGCCGAGAAGGCTTCTAGCTGCTCGGTTTTCACTTCTAATACCAGTTCATCGTGTACTTGCATGATCATTTGCGCATCAAACTCTTGTGTTGCTAACCAGTCTGCAACCTTAATCATGGCTTTTTTGATGATGTCAGCCGCGGTGCCCTGCATCGGAGCGTTAATCGCGGTGCGTTCGGCGTGTTGGCGGCGCTGGGCACTTTTGGCTTTAATATCAGGCAGATACAAACGACGGCCAAAGATGGTTTCAACGTAACCGGCATCTGCCGCGTCTGCGCGGGTATTGTCCATGTAGGATTTCACCCCAGGATAGCGTTCAAAATACAAATCAACGTATTCTTGCGCTTGGTTTCGGCCAACCCCGAGTTGCTTGGCGAGGCCAAAGGCTGACATACCGTAAATCAAGCCGAAGTTAATTGCCTTTGCGCTGCGGCGCATATTCGGTTCGACGTTATCAATGGTCACCCCAAATACTTCGGCGGCCGTTGCTGTATGCACATCAACGCCGTTGGCAAAAGCGGTTAATAACCCTTTATCTTTAGACAAGTGCGCCATGATGCGTAGTTCGATTTGGCTATAATCGGCGGCCACCATGGTATAGCCTTGTGGCGCGATAAAGGCATTACGAATGCGACGGCCTTCTTCGCTTTTCACTGGAATGTTTTGTAAATTCGGGTCAGTCGACGATAAGCGCCCTGTTGCTGCAGTGGCTTGATGATACGAAGTATGCAAACGGCCTGTGCGCTGGCAAATCATTAGCGGTAGCTTGTCGGTGTAGGTCGATTTTAGCTTGCTCAAACTGCGGTTTTCTAGAATAAGTTTAGGCAGCTCGTAGTCTTCAGCTAATTGAACCAACACTTCTTCGGCAGTCGATGGTGCTCCCTTGGGGGTTTTCTTCACTACAGGCAGCTCTAGTTTTTCGAACAAGATTTCAGCCAGCTGCTTAGGAGAACCTAGGTTAAAGACCTGTCCTGCAACATCGTGGGCTTGTTGCTCTAACTCGGCCAAGCGCGCGCTAAGTTGGCCGCTTTGCTCGTGCAAAATATCAGGGTCTATTAATGCGCCATTGGCTTCGATTTTGGTAAGCACTTGCACTAATGGCAGCTCGATATCTTCAAAAACTTTTTTGAGGTCGGCTTTGTCACTTTCATTTAGCTGCGCCCAAAGCACTTGATGCAAACGCAAGGTGATGTCGGCATCTTCAGCGGCGTATGGCCCTGCGATGGCAATTTCGATATTGTCGAAGGTGACTTGTTTAGCGCCCTTGCCTGCTATTTCTTCAAACTTAGTGGTTTTAGTACCTAAATAATACGACGCTAGGCTGTCCATATCGTGACGCGTTGCGACCGAGTTAAGAATGTAAGATTCCAGCATGGTATCGAACTGAATGCCTTTCAGCTCAATGCCGTAATTGGCAAGAACGTGAGCATCGTATTTTAAATGCTGGCCGACTTTTTTATGCTCTGCGCTTTCTAAAATAGGCTTAAACTGGGCTAAAACAGTATCGCGGTTAAGCTGAGTGGGAGCATCTTCTAAAAGCGTATCGGGGCCAATGTGGGCCAGCGGTACATAAGCCGCAGTTCCCGCTTCGATGGCGAAAGAGAAACCAACAATTTCGGCTTCCATGTAATTTAGTGACGTTGTTTCGGTATCAAAGGCGAATAATTCGGCTTTTTCTAATTTATCCAGCCATTCATCAAGCTGAGCTTGATCAAAAATAATTTGGTAATCGGTTTCGATTACATCGACTGGGAACGCAGCAAAGGAACCCGCTTCGCTTGCATCATCTTTAGATGCGTTTTTAGCATTGTTTTTAGCAAGACTAGCTGGTTTAGCAGTTGCTGTTTTGTCTTCTAAGCTTCCGCCCAGTTCAGCTACCCAGCCTTTAAATTCAAATTCGCTAAACGACGTTAACAATGCGTCTTTATCGGCAGGCTGGCTTTTAATTTCGGTAATATCTTGTTCAAGCTCAACATCGCACTTAATGGTGGCGAGTTCGTAAGAAAGTGGCAAAAATTCAATTGCTGCACGTAAATTCTCACCAATCTTTCCTTTAATTGAGTCGGCGTTATCGATCACGCCTTGTAAGGTTTCATGGGCATCTAACCATTTAACCGCAGTTTTGGGGCCACACTTTTCAACCCCAGGAATGTTATCAACCTTATCGCCCATCAAAGACAGATAATCGATGATTTGATCCGGGCGCACACCAAACTTTTCAACAACGCCATCCACATCCATAAAAGTGTCGGTCATGGTGTTGATTAAGCTAATGTGCTCGTTAACCAATTGCGCCATGTCTTTATCACCGGTCGATATAACCACATCGCGTTTGGCGCTGGTGGCTTGGGCGGCTAACGTACCAATCACATCATCAGCTTCTACGTTATCAATCACCAGCAAGGGTAAACCCATGGCTTTAATAATGTCGTGAATGGGCTGAATCTGTACCCGTAGTTCGTCTGGCATTGAGGGGCGATTAGCTTTGTATTCTGGGTACATGTCGTTGCGGAAGGTTTTACCCTTAGCATCAAAAATTACGATAATTTGCGACTCTGGGTAATCTTTTTGCAGCTTACGCATCATGTTGATTACGCCACGAATCGCTCCCGTTGGGTGGCCAGCGGAGTTCGTGAGCGGAGGCATGGCGTGGAATGCGCGGAATAAATACGATGAACCATCGACGAGTATAGTTGGGGCTAATGCAAAATCAGACATAAATGTATCCGTAGCAATCTCTCTATGAGCATATTCTGACTGAGTAAATTTATCCTTGTTTGTTTAAGTTAAATTATACAAACGTGCTTAAAAGTACTTAAAAAGAGTACAATGATCTAAGAGAGAGTTTTTAATATTTGAATGAGGCATAGCTTACCATGATGCGCACCTTACTTGTGACTTTCGTCTGTGCTTTTGCACTGATCGGTTCCCCTGTATTTACCATGAGTGTTGCTGCTCAAACTAGCGGAGAAGAAGTGGTTATCCGTAATGACGGTGATAAAACATTTTATGAATACCGCCGTGGTGGAGAGATTGTCGAGATCAAGGTAGTGCCTAAATATGGCAAACCCTACTATTTAAAGCCAAGTGATGTGCAAAATGCTGAAAATGGCCAGTATGTTCAGTCTGATACCCCCGAGATAGCAGTGCCAAGCTGGGTTATTTTTCGCTGGTAATTTTTATTAAGACGTTTTGGCTCTTGGCCTGCCAATGTTCATTTAATGTGAGTGCTCTCTTAACCAGTACTCACCCTTCTTTTGCTCAACCATTAAGTTAATTTCATGTCTGTTTATACCGATCTTAGTGCCAACGATATTTCTATCTATTTAAAGCAATTTTCATTGGGTGAATATCATAGTCATCAAGGCATCAGTGCGGGGGTCGAGAACACCAACTTTTTTGTCTTTATAAAATCCGCAGATCAGTCGTTGCAAAAATATGTGTTAACGATTTTTGAACATCATAATACAAATGAAGTAGAAGGCTTTATTCGTATTGGTCGTCATTTAGCAGAGCAAAAAATTCCTGTGCCCGCCCCTATTGCGGATACGGCGGGTCGATATTTACACGCGTTAAAAAACAAGCCAGCTATTTTATGTGTGTGCCTACCGGGTTCACACCCTGTTGATATCTGTGCGGATCATTGTTGGCAAATTGGCCAAGCCTTGGCTCAGTTTCATTTGGCTGGGGAAGGTTTATCTGGATTAGATGAAAACAATCGTGGTTTGCAGTGGTGGCCAGAAATAGGCCGTGAGCTTATTCAATATAGTCTTGCCAGTATGGCTAATGGCAGTGATCCGTTATTAACTCAAGAACAGCAAGAAATTTTGGTCGATGAAGTTGAATTCCAAGAATCGAATACCGAGCTTTGGTATAGCTTGCCGCGGGGTTTGATTCATGGTGATTTATTCCACGACAATGTGTTATTCGACATTACCGCAGCACAGGCTCCTAAGCTGGGGGCAATTTTAGATATTTATAATGCCTGCCAAGATGTTTGGTTGTTTGATTTGGCTATTGTTGCCAACGATTGGTGTGCTAACGCGGTAGGTGACTGGCAGCCCGAACGTTTACCAGCGTTAATGGCGGGTTATCAGTCGGTGCGTGAATTAACCAAATCAGAACAGCAGTCTTGGGGCATGTGTTTACGCGCTGCGGCGCTGCGTTTTTGGTTAAGTCGGCTCACCACGCAACAGCATCAGGCTGATGTTATTGCGCAAGATCCCATGGCAGCTTTGGTAACGACAATTAAAGACCCTATGGAGTACTTTTTAAAGTTAGTTCGTCACCGCGATACCCAGTATTGAGCTATTTTAAGCACTTATAAAGCGTGTCAGTGATTTGTGCTAACCACTCTACATAAGCTGTTTTTGTAAGTGTGCTAGAACCCGCTAATGGGTCTAGTTCGCCTTGATTTATGGGTAAACCATTAACTACTGTGGCAATCAACGCTGGGCTGAATTGAGGCTCTGATAAAACACAACTCACTTCGTTATTCTTTAATTGGTTGCGCATTCTTTCGATACGTTTAGCCCCAGGTTTACGTTCTGGAGACAAGGTAAATGCGCCTAGCTGCATAACGCCAACCGCTTCAAACCAATAATCGTAAGCTTGATGAAAGACAAAAAATCCAGACTGTTTAACCGGTGCTAAAGTGGCTTTGCTTGTAGCCACCAGCTGGTTTAAACGCTGGGTAAATAATAAATGATCTTGCATGGCTTGCTTAGTATCACTTGGATGCCAGTTTGCAATGCGCTTGCTGATTTCTATGGCGAGTTCCGGTGACAACCAAACGTGTGGATCACTGCCGTAGATTCCCATATCTTCCATTAGGTGCGTAGCGTCTAACCACATTTTTTTATTGGTGGCTTGCTTAGCAAATTTTGCTAAGTAAGGCTCCATGTGATGACCCGACCAAAGAATTTTATCGGCTTGGCGAATTTTACCAATGTCGGAAGGTCTTAGGCTGTAGTCGTGTGGCGACATGCCGTCGGGTACCAAGATATCGATTTGTTCACCGGGATAGGTTGCGGCAGCGATTAGCGCCAAAGGCTTGTTAGATACTAAGATTCTGGCATCTGCAACACTGGCAAAAACACTAATGAGCAATAAAGCAGGCAGCATTAGGGTTGTTTTAAATGCAGAAGTTAACAGGTTAGTCGGTTGTTTTTTCATAAAGATAAATAGGCAGTTGTGGTCAAAGTGTAATATTATAACCTTATATTGATGTGCTATCTGTTTTTTTATGCCAAATTTTGCGAGTTTCTAGATGTCTGCCTCTGCTTACCACCCTCACGATCATCAAGGTTGCATTAATACTGCACTGCAACAAGCTACTGAGTTATGCACTCAACAAGGTGTGCGTTTAACCCCTATTCGTAAGCGAGTTTTAGAGTTGGTGTGGCAAAGTCATAAGCCGATGGGCGCTTATGATTTACTACCAGCGCTGGCAGAAGACGGCTTTAACTCAGCGCCGCCAACGGTTTATAGGGCATTGGATTTTTTGCTGGATTTGGGTTTAGTGCATCGCTTGGCTACCTTGAATGCTTTTATTGGATGTTCTCATCCCGGGCATGAGCACGACAGCTGTTTTTTGTTGTGTAAGCACTGTGGTAGAGCACAAGAGATTAACGCAACGGCTTGGTTTTCTGGATTATCCGATGCCGCTAAAACACAAGGCTTTCAGGTTGAGCATCAGATCACAGAAGTGATGGGTATTTGCCCTCAGTGTAGTGATTTGCCAGCAACATTATCAGCGGAGCTGGGTTAATGAATCCTGAGTTAGTGATCGTCACCCCTGAGCCCGAGGTGTTAATCAGTGCCCAGGGTATTAACCAAACATGGGGAAATCGCCATGTTTTGCAAAACATCGATATTGCCATTAGTGAGAATGAAATTGTAACCATTATTGGCCCTAACGGTTGTGGCAAATCCAGTTTATTAAGAATTCTATTAGGATTAAATACTGCAGACGAGGGCACAGTAACGCGCCGTAAAGGATTGCGCATTGGTTATATGCCACAAAAATTGCGTATCGACGAACGCTTACCATTAACCGTAACGGGTTTTTTGATGCTGGCTCCTGGTGCGCGCAAACAGCGAGTAGCAGAATGGTTAGAGCGTTTGTCGGTAAGCGCTTTGGCTGATCAGCCTGTTCAGCAATTATCTGGTGGTGAGTGGCAGAGGGTTTTATTAGCAAGAGCTTTATTAATAGAACCCCACTTGTTGGTATTAGATGAACCTGTGCAAGGCGTTGATATTCAGGGCCAGCGAGAGCTGTATCAATTGTTGCCCGAATTAAGAAATGAATTGGGCTGCGGTATCGTCTTAGTATCTCATGACTTGCACCTAGTGATGGCGGCGACCGATCGTGTGATTTGTCTTAATGGCCATGTATGTTGCTCAGGACACCCTGACCAAGTAAGTGTCAGTGACGAATACAACACGCTTTTTGGCCGCCAGTTAGTTGTACCCGAAATAGCTCCAGAGCTGGCGCATTACACCCATCACCACGATCATACGCATTGCGCCGATGGTCATATCGAGGATAAGCAAAATGATTAGCTGGTGGTTATTACCCTTGTTTGCAGGTTTGGGCGTAGCCGCGACAGCCGGGCCACTAGGTAGCCTAGTGGTATGGAGAAGGTTGGCTTTTTTTGGCGACACGTTAGCTCATGGTGCCTTGCTGGGCATTACCTTGGGTATTTTGTTTGAGGTGCATCTAACCTTAGCGCTCATTCTATCTTGTTCAGCGTTAGCACTGATCTTATTGCAGCTTGATAAATACACAGGTATCGCTTCTGATACCTTGTTAGGTATTTTATCTCATTCATCGCTGGCTATTGGCTTGGTTGTGTTAAGTTTTTTTGATGTTCGTATTGATCTAATGGCTTACCTATTTGGCGACTTACTGGCAGTGAATCAAACTGATTTATTATGGATATTGATCGGCGGTTCGTGTGTTATAGGGCTCATTGTGTGGCAGTGGCGTGGTTTATTAGCCTCTACCGTGAGTGAAGAGTTGGCGGCCATTGATGGTTACCCAGTAAGGCGTTTAAAAGCTATGCTGGTTTTGCTGCTAGCATTAGTAGTGGCGATATCAATGAAAATAGTGGGCGTATTATTGATCAGTGCTTTGTTGATTATACCAGCAGCAGCGGCACGACCATTAGCAAAAAGCCCAGAACAAATGGCCATGCTAGCGAGTGTTATTGGCATGGTTTCGGTATGTGCCGGAATGGCGATATCATTTGTTTGGGACACGCCTACAGGGCCTAGCATTGTAGTATCTGCAGCAAGTATTTTTGTACTTAGCCAGTTGGTTAATTCATATAGGAAATAGAACGCCTTATGACATTAAGATCATGTTATGGATTATGTTTAATCCTGTTGTCGTCGTTGTTGCACGGGGCTGATAATCAAGGCCGAATAGTGATTGTACCCAAAACAGGGTTCGATGATGCAACTGCCGCGATGCCAGTAGGAGGAAATAACGGCTTAACCATAGGTGAGCAGCGGTTAGAAGTGTTTCAGCGCGCGGCTTTTATTTGGTCTAACATTCTTAATTTGCATTACGACATTACGGTTGAAGCCGAATTTACCAATCTTGCTTGTAGTGAAAACTCCACTACCTTGGGGTTTGCTGGTCCAAGTCAAGTTAAAAAAGTTGATAACGTCTGGTACTCAACTGCGCAAGCCAATCAGCTGCTAAAACAAGACACCTCTATTAATGCAAATGATATTTACGCAACATTTAACTCGGCTATTGATACCGGCTGTTTTAGTGGTGCTGCAGAAGGCTGGTATTACGGTTTGGATAACAACGAACCCAATACTAAAGAAGCGCTATTAGATGTGGTATTACACGAAATTGGCCACGGTCTTGGTTTTTTAACTTTTATAGAAAAAAACGGCGACCTTTTTAATAACGCAATTGATTCTTATAGCCGTTTTTTACAAGATGTTTCCAGCAATAAAAGTTGGCCTACTATGACCAATGCTGAACGCAGTATATCGACAAGCAATAATTCATTGATTTGGTCGGGCAGCTTTGCCAATGCTGCCGCTGCAATTGGGGGTAACGATCCTTTAACAGCGGGTTATATTGGCCAACCAAACTCGGTTGTTCAAGGCATTAAAATGCACGCTCCTAGTACTTACAATAGTGGTTCTTCGGTGAGTCATATTTCTGTAGATGCCTCTCCCGATCAATTAATGGAGCCGCTGAATACCGACGATGGTGTGAACCCCGTGTTAGAAATTCAAATGTTCAAAGACATGGGGTATGAATTAAAAGCAGAGTTAAGCGGAAACAGTAAGCCTGTCGCTACCAATTTTACCTTAGACATTAAGCCCAACCAAAGTATCAATCTTGATGTATTAAGTCGTGCTACGGACTCAGATTTAGACATATTGTCTTTGTATACCTATCGAGTACTGCCAAGTAATGGCGTTTTAAGTGATAACTTTGATGCGGATGCAACGTACACACCCAATACTAACTTTATTGGCAGCGATACTATTGTTTATCAAGTTTACGATGATCACCTGCAACTAAGTAACGAAGCAACAATCACAATCAATGTGAGCAATGAGCCTCCAGCTGCAAAACCGCCTACCGCGAATGACGATAGTGTGAGCATTAGCGAAGACAGTATCAATATTGCAATCGATGTCTTACTGAATGATGTTGCAGGTGATCAGCCGATAGATCTTACAACATTAATGATTGAGCGTGCGCCAGCTCATGGTGAAGCTAGCGTGGTTAATGGAAAAATTCATTACACCCCTGCTGCTAATTTTTATGGCAGCGACAGCCTAGCGTATTTTGTACGGGACAGTGCCAATGAAAAAAGTAATAGCGCAAATTTAATTATTACCGTTACTAATATTGATGATGACAGCGTTGCTACAGCAGATAGTTTTACCTTGCCAGAAGATAGCATCAATTTTGAACTGGATTTAATCAACAACGACAGTGATATTGACTCTACGCTGAGTAATGGCCAGGTTGTTATTGTTAGCGAGCCTCAACACGGCGTTGTAGTTTTAAATAATGGTGCGGTCAACTATTCTCCCGATGTAGATTTTTTTGGTAGCGATCGTTTTTTATATGAAATTAATATTGGGGGAAACAAAAGTAATATCACAAATGTTGATCTAGAAATAACCAATGTAAATGACTCCCCCGTGACCGTTGCTGATCAATTCAGCATAACCGAGCAACCTAGCACCTTGGATATTTTGTTAAACGACAGTGATGTTGATGATCAAAAAAGTGATTTAACGATAGTTGTGCAGACCCAGCCTAACCATGGGTTGCTAACTGTTAATTTGGGAAATGTAAGCTATCAGGCCGAGCCGGATTTTGTAGGTGAAGACAGTTTTAGTTATCGATTACGCGACCCTAGTAATGCCAGCAGCAATATCTCAAATGTGAATTTGCAAATTACCCAACTTGATTTACCTGTGGCAAAAAAAGATATTTTTGTGTTTAACGAAAACAGTTTAGATCAAGTATTAGACCTCACTAAAAACGATACATATACCGGCGAAGTACGCAATATAGTGATTCAGCAGCAACCCACTAATGGCGTCATTACCGTTAACTCAAACAATGTGACTTTTAGTGCGTTTGAAAACATATTTGGCCAAAGTGATTTTCAATATTCTTTGATTGACGAAACGGGCCTGCAGTCTGCTGCAGTTGTAAGTCATATTTATTTAGTGAATAAAAATGATCCGCCGATAGCAACAGACGATGTGTTATCGGTAGTAAGCGATGCTAACAATAAATTAAATATTCTTATTAATGATGCAGGTGAAAAGTTACAAGATTCACAGATCAATATTGTTACAAGTTCACAATACGGCGATCTTACAACAAATGGCAGTGATGTTTATTACCGGGTAAATAACATTGCACAAACACAAGATAGCTTTTCTTATTCTATTACTGACTCGCAAGGGTTAGTGAGCAACATCGCCAATGTAACTTTGCAAATTGTTGATGATTTACCTGTGCCGAATGTGACAGATGATGAATTTAAAATAAAAATAAACTCACAAAAACAATTAAATATTTTAAGTAACGATCAATTTTTTACTGATGATATCACCATAGAAATAACCCAGTCACCTGCAAGCGGCTTGTTAGTTAATAACGGAAAAGATGTGATTTATAATGCCGGTGCTGTTGTTGGTGAAGATCAGTTTAGTTACCGCATACAACAACAAAGAGATAATGAAAAAGTATTCAGTGAAAATGCACAGGTAGTTTTAAAAACAGTAATCAAAGCGCCATTATTACTTACAGATGATTATGCTCGGGTAATAGAATCAGATTTAATACGTGTAAATTTAACCAATAACGACAAATTTGAAGATATTAAATTATTAACTGTGTTTGCTCACGTTGTTGATGGTGGTGCGAGGTTTGAGTTGAGTAGTGATGGCAGCAGCACTATTAATACCAACGACGGTGAAGAAAATGAAGCAAGTGAAAATAAGTTAAATGAATTAAAAGAGAATTTAAAAATAATTCACAATAACTTAAATGGTTCTGAAAGTGATTATCAGATAGAGCTTAAACTGTTAGCTAACTCAAATATTCAAGATAATAAACGAACAGAGTATTTAGTGTACGCCATTGAAGATACTCATGGCAATTTGCAAATGGCGCAAGTAACCATAACGGTTTTACCCAGCCAAGAGCCGGACCCAGTGGATATTCCAGAGCAGCCTGAAATTCCTGAATTAATAGAGCCACCTACTATAGAAAATGTGGAAGTGGTTGCCATTGGCTCAGATGCAAAATCTGGTGGCGTTATAAGCTATGTCTTTATGTTATTTATTATTGTGTTTGTCACCTACTCACGTTTAGCTAAAAATAAAAACCGAGTTAAGTCAGAAATTATATGAATAAAAAAATATCTTTTGTTGCTATTTTATCTGCACTGGTTTTATTTAGCTGGGTAGCTTTTAAGCCTAATAAGGATGCAAATAGCACCCCCCAAACAGTTTCTCAAAAGTCAGCAACGGTAGTTGATCCATTAGCGCAAACGGATTTAAAAGCAGCAACTAAATTAGATGATCATCACCAACATAACAGCAGCAACAAGAATGACGACAAAGCGTTTGATTTTACAAACTTTGTGACTCCAGAAATGGTTCAAGAACTAAGGCCGTTAACATCGCGCAAAAGCAGTGATTTAGAAATTAAAAAAGACGCAGATGGACGCGAGTATGTAGACCTTAAAAAGCGCTGGTCACACGCAACGATTGTAGTAAAAGACAAAGAAGGTAATAAACATTCCGGTGACTGGGCGCCGGAAAAAAAATAATGCTTATGGTTTTTCTTGATTGTTAATGATGTGCACAATCGACAGCATCTTTTTCGGCGTAAACGGCGGTTTAATAAAACCATAGTAATTACCATTTGGGTCTAAAATAGCAATGTTGGCGCTGTGGTCCATCAAATAGCCTAAGTCTGGATCAACCTCACCCTCACTGTTTAAACGATCTACTTTGGCATACACGGCATTTAACTGTGCAGTAAAACTGTGTAATGACGTTAAGTTACCGCTCAGTGCGGTAAAATCTGCTTCAAAATAATCCATGTAAGTTTTCAGCTGTTCTGGGGTATCACGCTCAATATCCACACTGACAAATACGATCTGATTTTTTGCTTTAAGTTCTGCAGAGAGTTGTACCCACATTTGTTGCATGACCGACAAGGTGGTTGGGCAAATATCAGGGCAAAAAGTGTACCCAAAAAAGAGAAAGGACCATTTGCCTAAGTTGTCTGCTTTGCCAACGGTTTCACCCTCTTCATTAATAAAAGGAACATCCGAAACAGGCAGAGGTTGCGCAAACTTAAAAGCATCCAGATCACTTAGTTGAGAAGACAGAGACGTTGATTCGTCATTGTTTGAGCTTAATACATACCAACCAGCAAACAAGGCCAGCCCAAGTATTAAACACATAACCAATACAACAGGCATAAAGCCCTGTTTACTTTTTTGCGAGGTATTTGCTGGCGTTGACATACGAATTTCCAATAAGATAAAACCCTAATGTCTCCATCATACCGAAACTGCCCTCATCATGCTGCAACTACAAACGCGAATACTACAACTTGCTTGGCCCATTATGCTGAGCAATATTACCGTCCCGTTATTGGGGCTGGTGGATACCGCAGTTTTAGGGCATTTAGATGATGTGAGTTACTTGGGTGCAGTTGTCTTAGGGAGCCAGGTTGTAACGTTATTGTTATGGAGCTTTGGTTTTTTACGAATGGGCACCACGTCGCTCAGTGCGCATGCCACAGGTGCCGGTGAAACCAATACAACCGAACGCATTTTACAAAACGCACTACTCATGGCGTTGATGATTAGTTTTCCATTAATGGTCTTTGCGTTTTTTAGCATAGAAAGCATTATCGCTTTAATTGGCGGTAGTCCTGTAGTTCAAGCCCTTGCGGTTGAGTATGTCAATATTCGACTGATGGCCACACCAGCGGTATTGGTTCAATACGTACTGATTGGTTGGTTTATTGGTCGTGGCGAAACAAAAGTACCGCTAATGCTGCTTATTATTAGCAACAGCATTAATGCCCTACTTGATGTGGTGCTGGTTTATGGTTACGGATTAACCAGCGATGGTGTTGCCTGGGCAACCTTGTGTGCCGACTATAGTGCCGCTAGTTTGGGCCTGTACTGGGCAATGCGAACCCTTGGGAAAATTAACAAAGCACATAGATCGCCGTTATTGTGGCCAAACTGGCAAGAACTCAAGCCCTTGGTGAATATTAATCACCAGTTGTTTGTGCGCACTCTATGTTTACTGAGTGTGTTTATTTTCTTTACCTCGCAAGGTGCTCAGCAGGGCGATCTTATTTTAGCCGTGAATGCCATTATGCTTACCCTGCTTTTGTTAATTTCAAATGCTTTAGACGGCTTCGCCCATGCCGCAGAAACCTTAGTTGGGCAAAGCTTAGGTGCAAAAAATAGCCAACAACTTCGCCAAAGTATTTGGTTAACAGGTGCCAATGCCTTAGCAATAGCTTTTATTATGGTGCTGGGGTTTGCTTGGCAAAGCGCAAACTTGCTGGGCTTATTAACCAACCAAGCAGATGTGCTCGCGATGGCGATTGAATACAGCCCTTGGCTAATTTGGTTGCCGCTTATTGGTTGTAGCAGTTATTGGTTAGATGGTATTTTTATCGGTTTGCAGGCCAGTGCGGCTATGCGAAATAGCATGTTGTTAGCTGCCGGTGCCATTTTTTTGCCTGTCTGGTTTTTGACACTCGACTGGGGCAACCATGGCTTATGGTTTGCTTTCTATGCTTTTTTGTTGGCTCGATCGTTATTTATGCTGCCCAAATTCGTCAGATTGTTAGGCAAAAAACAATTAATTAAGAAATAAAACTAGCGCATGCGTCAATCTTTACTATAATTTTCTTTGAAAGATAGAGTAATAACACTAAGTTATTGTTTTTATTGATTATTTTAAAGTAATAACAATTATCATTTTAATAATCAATTGAGCTAATAAGTCATTCAAAACCACTTTATCTTGATATTGAGTGTTTAGTGATCAGATTTTTATTTTAAAGTGTTGGAGATTCATCAAGTGAATACGCAAGCATTACAACAGCTGATTGAAACCGCCGTCGTTAGCGAACAAGAAACCAAGCACCTTCATGATTTACTGGCCCAGCGCGTAGAAACGATAGAGCGCATTATTGAATTACCCGAAACAGTAGCGTCAGAGCGCTTGTACGAATTTGTATTGCGTTATATTCAACAAGTCCCACAAATGTTAGAAGACTTGCATCATGGTTCTATTGAAGCGGGCTTAACGCAATATATCAGCCCGATTCTCGATGTGGTTGAAAGCTTGTACATGGCACCACAAAAAGCTTTAGACGGTAAAACTGGTTTAGTGGCATTAATGGGTAGAGCATTTTTAGCACACCGATTATTCGAAGAAGTGAACGACACCTACATTATGCGTGTTGGCCAGCCTATGATTCCATTTGATATGACTATGTCGAATGTGATTGTGCATTCATTAATTGGCGAACCGTTTGCAAACGAGTTAGATCAAGTGGTTATGGTTGCCGCAAAAGGTATTTTTGGCAGCCATAAAGTCTATGAAAAAAATGATAAGTTTTTAGCCTTTATGAGCAAAAAAGAAAACGACAACCTAGTGACAATTGCTCAAAACTGGCCCTGTATGTCGACACAAATGGGCTTAGACAACCACCTACAATTTGCTTAAAGCTGACAGCAGGTCATTGCAATTATTGAATGGCACTGCCTAGGCTCTGCTCCAAAAAACCAAACAGCGCTTGAATACGAGCGCTGTTTTTTAAATCTTTGTGATAAACAAACCAAAAACCGTCTGTGGTTGTGTCCAACGTAATATCCAATATTTGTAAATTATCACATTTACTTGCGTGATGAATGCCCATAGGGCCAATCGCCATACCTTCCATCACTGCATTATAAATATCAGGAAAGTGATTACTTTGATAAATAATTTGTTCTTCATCAATATGCTTCAGGATCTGTTTAACAAACGGGATTTTACGTTTTTCGTTACTGGGCAGCGCCCAAAGATGTTGATTAAACTCAGTCGTTGTCTTGGGTAAACCGTACTCTGCAACATAAGAATCCGCAGCGTAGTAATGAATATTTGGTGGATTGAGTTTTTTAACGATTAAATCAGGCTCATTGGGCTGACTGCCCGCGCGCAAAGATACATGAGCAGCGCCAGTGGCCAAAGGAATCACATCATCGGTCGCAATAATCTGAATACGCAATTTAGGGTAAGCTTTGTGAAACGCTTTTAAAGCAGGGTTCAATAGCGGAGAGAAATCACTCAGGGTCGTAATGCGCAAATTGCCACTGATATTTTTTTCGGCACTGCTCATTAGATTTTCTAAACGGCTGAAGGATTTTTGAATATCCGGAATTCCTTTCACCATCAACTCACCGGCATCGGTGAGCTGATAACCACGTTGATGGCGAATAAACAGCTTGGTATCTAAAGCTTCTTCAAGGCGATTAATATGGCGCAAAACCGTAGCGTGATTCATCTGTAACAACTTACCCGCTTTGGTTAATGTGCCTGATTTGGCAAGAAGATAAGCAATTCGAAAATCATCCCAGCTTGGTTGTGTCATGAGGAAATACCGATTTTATGAATTATTGCTTATTCGTACAGTGAATGTGAGTATTGTGATTTAAAGTTGGATAGAAAAAATTATTGAAGGAAACGTTGCTATAAAAGGGCTGCTCTATGCGAACAGCCCTCTAATTTTATAAAACTACGTTTGCAGTAATGGTTATATTAGCAGTACATACTTCAGTGGAGTTGCTATCAACAAAAGTAGTCTCACTACTAGCCGTGCCAGTTAATTCACCCGTCTCAAAATTAGTTGTGTAGTTCAAAGTAAAATTGCTTTCATAGCTATCACTGCCGTTAGTTTCAGAGTCAGAGCTTACTGCTGTAAAGCTATCGCCAGATACAGATTTAAAGGAGGTTTTAGATTCACCAGATAAGCTTACAACGTATCCATCTTTCCAGTTTATTATTATAGAAGTGTTGTCTGTGTAATTGTATTGATTGGTCTCTCCATTTTCAACACACGTTTCTTTTGTAGTATATTTAGCTTCAACTATATATTCGTTAGCCGTAAGACCCAATGAAGAACGGTTAGCTTCAACAAGCTTCAGTTCAAACAGTCCTTGTCCTTCGTAAGACTCTACTTCCACACTGTATAACTGGTTAGCAATAGCATTAAAAATGATGGCCTCGTTTGAATTACCATCACTGCTATCTAAATTAAGGTCTGTGCTCGATACTTCTAGGTCTAGATCTTTAGCTGCACTAGATAGAACTAAAGCCACTTTCTTATTTTCGGTTGGGGTAAAGTTGAATCTTACAGAGCTATCTTCTAAAACATTGCCTGTTAAACGAGTGTTTAGTTCAACATTATCCCCTTCAGAAACAGGATCGTTTTTTAATGCAGGTTCTTGTTCAGCACCGCGGATTCCACTAGCGAAATCTTTGTTGATTCCAAGCGAACTGTCACTGCTAGAACTACCACCACAGGCTGCTAAGCTCAACGCTAACAAAGAAATAGAAAATTCCTTTTTCATTTTATTTACCCTTAAATTTATATTTTAAAAGGAAGATACTAACGCACTGATCATTACCGGTAAAGAAAATGCCTAATGTCTGCTTGTTACACCACACCCAGTAGTGAGCTTAGTTCACTTATTGAATATCGTTAATATTTAGTTTTTTATACGAGTTGTGCATATTTGCACAATAGTTTCCCCTTTATGTCTATTTTTCAACAAGTTTACTTAGCGTAAAGTAGTTGTAGTCATCATTAAACACATCAGTTGTGGGGTAAGTCATGCTTAAAAACACCAACAGCGGTTATGGCTGGGTAGCAATTTCACTTCATTGGTTAATGGCAATAGGTATCTTTGGCACCTTTGGTTTGGGTTTATACATGGTAGAGCTAACCTATTACGATACTTGGTATAGAGGATCACTTGATTTGCACAAAAGCATTGGTTTAACGCTGATGTTTGTTTGGATACTAAGAATTATCTGGCGCTGGTCCAATACCAGCCCACAGATAACCGGTAATGCGCTAGAGAAAAAAGCCGCGCATACGGTACATTTATTACTCTACGTGGTCATGCTGGCGTTAATGATAACAGGGTATTTGATTTCAACAGCTGATGGACGGGGAATTGCAGTATTTGGGTTATTCGAAATACCTGCTCTGTCGATTAGTTTTGAAAACCAAGAAGATATTGCGGGTGAGATTCACTGGCTACTTGCTTGGGGATTGATCTTAATGGTTGGCTTACATGCAATGGCCGCGATTAAACATCACGTTATAAATAAAGATGATACTTTATTGAAAATGATTCGACCTAAAACTGATTTAAAATAAAACTTATCCTTAGGAGGATGCATGAAAAAATTATTACTAACAGCAGTGACAACTTCAGCGTTAACACTGGCTTCATTATTTTCAGTGTCAGCACAAGCAGCAGACTACAAAATTGATACAGCCGGCGCTCATGCCTTTGTTCAATTTAAAATTCAGCACCTAGGTTATAGTTGGTTACTTGGTCGTTTTAATACTTTTGATGGTGAGTTTTCTTATGACTCAGCAGCACCAGAAAAATCTGAAATCGAAGTCGTTATCGAAACCGCCAGTATTGATTCAAACCATGCTGAGCGTGATAAGCATCTAAAAGGATCTGATTTCTTAGACGTTAAGAAATTCCCAAAAGCGGTTTTCAAAAGCACCAAGTTTGAAGCTAAAGACGCAGACAATGCTATTGTAACCGGTACGTTTAAACTACACGGCGTAGAAAAAACAATCTCTTTCCCAGTACAAAAAATTGGTGAAGGTAAAGATCCATGGGGTGGCTACCGCGTAGGCTTTGAAGGTAAGACTTCTTTAAAACTAGCAGACTACGGTATTACTTATAACTTAGGCCCTGCTTCTACTCATGTAGAAATTGAATTGTACATCGAAGGTATTCGTCAGTAATGCCCATCGAAAGTTAGCTGATTAATTATTTAGAGTAATTAATAAGCAGACGAAAAAAAAGCCCAGCACTAGCTGGGCTTTTTTGTGGGGTGTCGATTCAGTGACTGGGAATAATTATGAACATCGTCGTGCTTGGCTTGAAGATAGATTATTAGAGTTGCCTAA
>CAJXUK010000016.1 GCA_913061435.1 uncultured Thalassolituus sp.
GCTCGTCGGGCTCATAACCCGAAGGTCGTTGGTTCGAATCCGGCCCCCGCAACCATTTTAAAAATTCCAAAAAAAGGTCAGCCTAAGTGCTGGCCTTTTTTTTGCTTTGAAAAAACACCACATCAACTCTATGATGATTCTTTTAAGCGTTTGCGGATACCCATGCGATGAAAGAACAAATACCTAGCACTCTTCCTACTCTTTTTATAACGGGTGCCGGTAGACGACTCGGTTTGCATTTAGTTGAACACTATCTTTCTCAAGGCTGGCGGGTTATTGCCCACTATCACAGCAGTAATGATCTCGCTGAGTCTTTGCAAGCACAGTATAAATCAGAAGGGCGTTATTTAGCCGTACAGGCTGATCTGGCTTGTGTGGCTGATATTGAAGTTTTGGTGCAGCAAGTTAATGATTATTTAACCCAGTATTCGATCTCTCTCGATGCCATTATCCACAACGCCTCATGTTTCTGGCCAGACGATCATAGCCTGCCTTTAGCAACACGTTGGCAGCAAAGTGAACGCTTGCAAGCCGTGCATGTATTAGCACCGCAAGCGCTTTCTAGTGGATTGGTGCAGCGCATTAAACCGCAAGGCAGTATTATTGCCATTACCGACATTTATGCAGAATTACCCAATCAACGCTTTGCCAGTTATTGCAGTGCTAAAGCTGGCTTACAAAATTTAGCGTTAAGCTGGGCGCAGCAATTTGCACCGCAAGTACGGGTAAACATCATTCAGCCTGGGCCGATAAAATTTTTACCTGAACACAGCGAGAGTTATCAAAAAATGGTGCTATCGCAAAGTTTATTAGGCAAAGAGTTAGGTTATGAACCGATTCAGCAAGGGATAGATTACTTACTGCAAGCAACGGCACTCACCGGCAGCATTGTAAAAATAGATGGGGGTCGCAGCACTGCTAATCGTTATCAGCAGTAAGGCTAGGTTTTATATCGTGCCAGCGGGCCATAATAGTTTGGTTATAGGGTTCATCAAAACGATGAGCCAATAGCGTATTAACATCATCGCTTTGATGTAAAATGTCGATATCGATAGGGCGATCTTTAAATTTTCTCGCCGGTGTTTTGGCTTCTCTGCCCATCGATATTTCAACATCAGCAAAAATAATTTTTAATGCAGCGTCGTCTAAATCACTGCGCACAAGTAATAGCTGATTATGAAAAATAAAGTTAAAAGTTTTACCCTGCGGAGGATTAATTAATACCGGAGAATAGCTGATCACATCAACATGCAACGCAATAATTGAACAAGCGTGGGGCATATTGTGTTCCGGCTGAATATTACTACCAAGACCGATCAGAAAGTAACGCATTAAAAAAATAAATATTCCGCTGTGTATATCGTTATACTTATAGCAGAATTTGCACTGATTTGCCCAAATGCTCGTAAAATTAAGGTCGCATGTGAACATCATTAAACGCCTAAACATCATTAAACGCTTAAGCATAGTTTCAACCAGTGCTCTCGTATCAATCACAACTATCATCATTTTGGCCACTTTTCTGATCAGCCCTGCTGCGCACAGTGAAACAGCCCTTGCTACTGAACAAACACCCGCTACGAGTGATTTGTTTGATGAAACCGCCGAAATGCTGGATGAGTTAGCCGACGATATCGCTAATGGGGCAGAAGAAGCGATTACCGTGCAGCCGTTAAAAACCAAAAAACGTAAGGTAGAAGTTATCGCCGATGAAGAATTTTACGACTTTATGCACAAATATCCTGGGCTCATCGAAAAATTACAAACAGAGCGTTTAGCGTCGCGCAACCCGTACGTATTGCTGCCCCATAAGCCTAACTACTTTATGCCACTGACCTATCAAAAAAAAGTGCACCAGCAAGAACAAGAATACTTTTACAACGCAGTCAGTTCTGATAATGAGTTGATTGAGAGCAACCCCAGTTTTGAAAAAGTAGAATTCGTTTTTCAGCTCAGTGTTAAATACATAGTCGCCGACAACTTTTTAGGTAAGTTCAGCTCACTCGCTTTTGCCTACACCAACAAATCTTTTTGGCAATCGTACAACGACAGCGTATCGGCTATTTTTAGAGAGACCAACCACGAGCCAGAAGTCATACTCGGTTTTAAAGCCCTTGATGAGTGGGTCGATCACTGGACATTGTCGTTTAATCATCAATCTAATGGCCAAGTGGGCAGTTTATCGCGCAGCTGGAATCGCTTAATTTTAGGCGCATCAAAAGTATGGCCGAATAAAATTTTATACGCGCGCGCTTGGTATCGCATACCAGAAAAATCAAAATCAGATCCAATGAATCCAATCGGTGACGACAACGACGATATTCAAAATTACCTGGGTTTTGGTGACGTCTTTTTCTTACAAAAATTTGGCAACCACAGCGTATCAACCACCTTGCGCAATAATTTAAGAAGCGATCATAATCGTGGTTCAATAGAAATTGACTGGACCTACCCGCTCCCTGGAAATGTGAAAGGATTTATTCAATATTTTAGTGGTTATGGCGAAAGCCTAATCGATTATAATCAGTATCAAGAACGCATCGGAATTGGTATCAAAATTACCGACTGGTTATAACGCGTGTCTAAATAAAGGAGAAAACAGTGCTGACATTAGGGTTAATCATCAATCCATTTGCTGGAATAGGGGGCAGTGTTGCCTTAAAAGGCAGTGATGGCGATAGCATTGTTGCAGAAGCTTTAGCGCGTGGTGCGCAATGCAAATCCAACGATCGCACCCGTTTAGCATTGGAAGTTTTAATGCCGTTAACAAACCGTTTAAAGATCATCACCTGCCCAGGCATGATGGGCCAGCAGCTGGTGGCTGAGTTGGGTTTTAATCATCAAGTTTTGCACTCTGAGATAGAGCGGGGAATAACGACAACCACCGCAGAAGATACAAAGCGCGCGGCTCAACAGTTACTCGACCAGCGAGTGGATATTATTTTATTTGCTGGCGGTGATGGCACTGCCCGTGATATTTGCAGCGTGGTTAGCGACAATATTCCTGTTTTAGGTATTCCTGCTGGGGTTAAAATTCATTCTGCTGTGTATGCAGTAACACCGAAAGCCGCAGGCGAAGTGATTGCACAATTAGTGCGTGGCGAGTTAATCGACGTAAAAGCATACGATGTTAGAGACATCGACGAAGACGCTTTTAGAAACAACATTGTGCGCGCTAAATTGTACGGCGAAATGCGCGTGCCTCAGGCGGGGCAGTTTGTGCAAAGTGTTAAGCAAGGTGGGGTAGAAGTCGAAGAACTGGTATTGCAAGACATTGCCGCTGAACTTATTCAAAACATGGAAGACGACACTGTTTATTTCATGGGGTCGGGTAAAACCACATTGGCGATTATGCAAGAGCTGGGTTTAGACAATACCTTATTAGGCATCGATGCCGTTCTTAACCATCAGTTGCTGCAAGCAGACGTAAGCGAACGCGATATTTTAGCCTTGCTTGATCAGTACCCAGGCAAAGTGGTGGTTAGCATTATAGGTGGCCAAGGGCACATTATTGGTCGTGGTAATCAGCAACTCAGTGCAGCTGTATTAAAAAAACTGGGCAAAGAAAATTTACAGGTGATTGCCACTAAAGCAAAGATATCAGCGTTGGCCGGAAAACCTTTAATTGTAGACAGCGGTGATAATGCGCTTGATGAAAGTTATGCGGGTACTATAGAAGTGACCACGGGTTATCAAGACCAAATTATTTACCCGGTGGGTTTGGTGAATAGCGATGCTTTTGCGCACTAGCCGTTTAATGGTTATTAACGCCTTTGTTTTAGCCTTATTTGTAGCGTTTTTAGCCCCAAATGCACAAGCAAACTCTAATTCACGAGCGTCATCATTAGGACACTGCGGTGATCACACAGGCGCAACCACGGGCTTGTATCGAACGCTTAGCGAGGTTCAAGGCACCGGCCAGCAAAGCCCATTAAAGGGCAAGTTAGTGGTGGTAGAAGGTGTTGTCACACACGCCTTGCAAAAAGAATACAAAGGCTTTTGGCTGCAGCAAACCAACAAAAATCAGGCCCGCGGGGTATTTGTTTATCATACCAAAAACAAAGTTAGCGCTGGCCAAACCGTTCGCTTATTAGGCCGGGTAGCTGAGTATCAAACTCTAACCGAAATCAAAAATGTCAGTGCGTTGCAAGTGTGTAAGGCGGCCAATCCATCCGACATCCCACAAGCCGTTGAACTTACTTTGCCGGTTGCCTCATTACAACAACTTGAACAGCTAGAAGGCATGTTGATTAAGCTAAGCCAGCCTTTAATAGTGAGCGACCTGTTTGGTGCCGGATATGGTTTGGGCAATTATGGTCAATTTGCCGTATCTTCTAAACTACATTATCAGCCCACCGAATTACACACTGCCGATTATGTAATAGCTCATAATTTACTGGCAGAAAAAGCAAAAGATTACCTACTAATAGACGATGGCAGCGCAAAACCTTACCCCAGCTACATTCCGTTTCCTAACGCAAAAGGCTTTTCGGCCAACAACTCGATCCGCATTGGCGATCGGTTAAATACAACCGCGGGCAATGTTATTGAAGGCGTTTTACATGCTTATAAACAACATTATATTTTGATCCCAAGGTTAGATCTTAAACGCCATTCATTAGCAATTAAATCCGCTGATTGGCCAAAAAAGCCAGTCATTGATGCACGCTCTAATATAGTGATTGCGAGCATGAATTTGGGTAACTATTTCAATGGCTTTAATGGCTCTAGCGGCAAAGGTTTTCCCACGTCTCGTGGTGCCAAAACTTACGCAGGGTTTGTCATGCAACAGCAAAAAATTGTGGCGGCACTCAGCGCTATAAATGCCGATATAATTGCTTTAATGGAGTTAGAAAACGACGGTCATCAAGCAGGCTCAGCCATTGCTGATTTAACCGCTGCACTTAATAGCGCTTTGGCCAGTGGCCAACCTAGCTCTAAAATACAAAACCCGTATCAATACATAATCCCTAAAAAAAGCCCTAATAAAAGCCCATTAGGCCATAGCGCCATCAGTGTCGGTTTGCTTTATCGCAGCGACAAAGTAAAACCAATGGATGACGCGCAAGTGTTAAGTGCTAAAACAGCGAACTTTAATGACACGCTAAATCGCCCTAGCTTAATACAAACCTTTAGCTTCAATGACCAACCCATAACCATTGCCGTTAATCATTTTAAATCAAAGGGAAAACGCTGCCGACAAAAGGGTACTCTTTCGCAACGTGACAAAATACAAGGCCACTGTAATCAGGTTCGTACACAAGCAGCTAAGGCGCTTGCCCAGTTTTTAAAAACCAAGGTTAATAACCAGCAGCCAATATTAATCGTGGGTGACCTCAACAGCTACAGCCAAGAAGATCCATTGTTGGCCTTGTATCAAGCGGGTTACATCAATGTAAAGCAGCCGCGACAGTTTTCGTATAGCTACCAAGGGTATTTGGGTAATTTAGATCATGCGCTGGTCAATTCAGCCTTGCTGCCCAAGGTGCGCAGTGTTGACGCTTGGCATATTAATTCGGTCGAAGACGTATTATTAGATTACAACACCAAAGCCAATGGCCACACGCATCCCTCGCAAGACCACTATGGCGAGCCGAATGAAAAAAGATCATCCGACCACGACCCCATAATAATTGGCCTAGAACTTTAACCGGCTAGTGGACTAATCGGTAAAAAAAGCGGCGACAGAATTTTGATAACATTGCTTTAATACTTGCTCGGTGGTTAAGCCTTTTACTTCCGCAATTTTTTCCGCAATAAAGGGTAAGTAACAAGGGGCATTTTCTTTGCCGCGATAAGGGATTGGAGTTAAAAAAGGCGCATCGGTTTCTAATAGCAAGTTTTCAATCGGCGCATCCGCCACCACTTCTCGCACGTTATCGGCTTTATTAAAAGTCACAATGCCATTAATGCCTAAGTTAAAACCTTGGCCAACACAAAAACGCGCCAACTCAATACCCGACGTAAAACTGTGAATAACCCCTTTGTTTTTCATCTGCGGAGCAAAATTGGCTAAAATAGCTTGGGTATCTTCATCGGCTTCGCGGGTATGAATCACCACCGGCAACTCAAAATCCACCGCCATTTGTAGTTGTCTTTCAAACACATCTCGTTGCACTTTACGGTCGGCGTTGTCGTAAAAATAATCCAAGCCAATTTCACCCACCGCGCGTATTTTTGCACTGCGATTGTCAGCGTTTAAGTGCTCACGAATTTTTGCTTCAACCTCGTCGTTATACAATTCCGCATCGTGAGGATGGATGCCCAAGGTGCCATACACATCAGCGTGTTGTTCGGTTAGCGCAATCACTTTATCCAAATTGTCGGGCGAAACGGCAATGGTTAAAAAGCGTTCAATACCCACTGAACGGGCTTTTTCAAGAATCTCTGCAGGGGAGCCTTCTTTCAAATAATCCAAATGAAAGTGGGTTTCAATAATCGGCAGCTGATAATTAGGAATCTCGCGTTTGGTTTTGGCCATAATAATGTATTGCTGTACAAGCTATCTCAAAAAAGAAAGCCGATTGTAGCAAACATCGTAAATCGCAGCCAAAAAAAAGGCCCAACGAATAAATTCGTTGGGCCAGGGGGTGCAACAAAAAACAAAAAGTGCAATAAAAAATTAAGCGCCGACCAACGACTGCCCGCATACACGAACCACGTTACCGGTAACACCGCTAGAAGCTGGGTTAGCGAAAAACGCAATGGTCTCAGCCACATCAACCGGCTTACCACCTTGAGAAAGCGAGTTTAAACGACGGCCCACTTCACGGGTCATAAACGGAATAGCATCTGTCATTGCCGTTTCAATAAAACCCGGTGCAACGGCATTGATGGTGATATTTTTCTCGGCTAATTCATCAGCCATATACTGCACATAACCAATTACGCCTGCTTTAGACGCTGCGTAGTTAGTTTGACCCATCTGACCAGCAATACCGTTCATAGACGATACGCAAATAATGCTACCGCCGGAGTTCATAGTATCGGTAGCAAATAACTCATTATTAATGTGTTCTTCGGCCGATAAGTTAATCGCAATGGTCATGTCCCACCAATGCTGTGGCATATTCGCCAATGTTTTATCACGGGTTACACCCGCATTATGAACCACGATATCAGCGCCGCCCATTTCTTTTAACTTAGCCGCAATCATAGCAGGGGCTTCTTTAGAAGAAATATCCGCCAATAACGTTTCGCCACCAATTTCAGCCATCACTTTATTTAAGTCAGCTTCTGCTGGTGGAATATCCAAACCTAATACAGTCGCGCCATCACGAGAAAGAGTGCGTGCAATCGCTTCACCAATACCGCGAGAAGCACCCGTAACCAAAGCTACTTTACCGGCTAACGGCTTATGCCAATCTGGGTAAGCGACTTCTGTGCTCTTACGTACATGCACAACTTGGCCAGCAACATAAGCCGACTTAGCCGAAACCAAAAAGCGAATAGTAGAATCCATTTGCTTCTCAGCGCCTTCTTCAATGTAAGCAACCTGAGACGTTGAACTCTTTTTACCAATCTCTTTAGAAACCGAGCGAGTAAAGCCTTCTAAAGCACGCATAGCTGCGGCTTTTTCACCGTTTTTCGCTTTCATGTGTGGGCGACCCAACACAATCACGCGAGCATTAGAGGTTAAGCTACGCATGATCGGATTAAAAAAGGTGTAAAGTTGAGATAAACCTTCACCGTCTTCGATACTAGAAGCATCAAAAATCACAGCGTTAAATTTCTCTGGCATTCCTTTAGCGCATTCAACTTGCGTCACTTTAACGCCATTATCAGCGCCAGCTTTAACAATTTCACTGGCTGTTAGCGCAGCAGAAGGAAAGAAAATATTTGCGTTAGATTCGCCTAAGTTGCGCACGATATCAGAAAGTAACTCACCGTTTGCAGCCGTACCAATTAAAACATTGCCTTCTAAAAACGTTGGCTGGCTTGCGCTGTAGCGGTTAAGCTCGATAGGCGTTGGCAAACCGACAGTACCTAAAACTTTGCGACCCATGTTTGAGTTCAACATGCTCTCGTAAAAATTACCCATTATTGCGTTTCCCACTTTCTATGTATATTTTATGTGTTAGTAGTTATTAAAAACGTATCGAGCAAAAAACGCCGGATACATAGCTACCAAGGTAAACAGATTAGATCAGCTATAGTACAACAATTAATTGACCGCTTGAATGCTAATTGCGTCACTTCAGCCAATGCGAGCACTCACTAAACCGGTAGACTCCAGCATTATTATAACTGTAGTAATTATCACTGTAGTAATGACAATAATTGATGATTGTGATTAATCTTTAAAGATACAGCTTAATATAAGTGTTTTAATCTAACTATTTAATTAAACAGGAACACACCATGACACAGCAAGTTCGTCGCGTAGCCATTATTGGCGGCAACCGTATCCCTTTCGCTCGCTCAAACTCTACTTATTCTTATGCGTCTAACCAAGACATGCTAACAGCCGCATTAAACGGTCTAATCAACCGTTACAACTTGCAAGGCAAAAAAATAGGTGAAGTCGTTGCAGGTTCTGTTATCAAGCACAGCCGCGATTTTAACCTAGCACGTGAATCTGTGTTAAGCACAGCACTGCATCCAATGACACCCGCGACCGACATTCAGCAAGCGTGTGGCACCGGCTTACAAGCATGTATGCAAGTGGCTAATAAAATTGCACTAGGCCATATCGATTGCGGTATTGCTGGTGGTTCGGATACCACATCCGATGCCCCAATTGGTGTATCAGAAGGGTTGCGTAAAATTTTACTCGACGTAAACCGTGCAAAAACCACAGGCCAGCGTTTAAAGCTATTGTCTAAAATTCGTCCTAAGCACTTAGCGCCTCTTGTTCCTCGCAATGGTGAGCCACGCACTAACATGTCTATGGGTGAGCACACAGAAATTACGGTTAAAGAATGGAATATTACTCGCGAAGAGCAAGATGAAATCGCCTTTAATAGCCACAAAAACTTATTAGCAGCTTACGATCGTGGCTTCTTTGACGACCTAGTAACACCGTTCCAAGGTTTAAGCAAAGACAACTTAGCGCGCGAACCTAACTTAGAAAAAATGGCAACG
The DNA here is from genome assembly GCA_913061435.1 of uncultured Thalassolituus sp. Classification (GTDB taxonomy): domain Bacteria; phylum Pseudomonadota; class Gammaproteobacteria; order Pseudomonadales; family Oceanobacteraceae; genus Oleispira. The sequence continues at coordinate 9,085 of CAJXUK010000016.1, forward strand.
TTAAAGCCAGCATTCGATAAAAAATCGGGCAAAGGCACATTAACAGCGGCTAACTCATCTGCACTAACCGACGGCGCTTCTTGCGTATTACTCGCGTCAGAAGAGTGGGCTAAAGAAAACAACTTACCGGTGCGTGCTTACCTGTCTTTTTACGAAACAGCCGCGGTTGATTTTGTAGGCAAAGACGCTGAAGGTCTATTAATGGCACCGGCTTATGCCGTATCAAACATGCTAGATCGTGCGGGTTTAACTTTGCAAGATTTCGATTTTTATGAAATTCACGAAGCCTTTGCCGGTGTTGTCGCGTCAACACTAAAAGCATGGGAAGACGAGACTTTCTGCAAAGAAAAACTAGGTCGTGATGGCGTGCTAGGTTCAATCGATCGTAGCAAACTAAACGTTAACGGTTCATCTATTGCAACGGGTCACCCATTTGCGGCAACGGGTGGTCGTATTGTATCGTCGTTGGCTAAAATGCTAGAAGAAAAAGGCGAAGGCCGAGGCTTAATCTCTATCTGCGCTGCAGGTGGCCAAGGTGTTGTGGCTATTCTCGAAGCTAAATAGATGAAGCTAAATAGCAGGCGCTAAATAGAAGAAAAAAAACCACAACCGATAAATCGATTGTGGTTTTTTTTGCAGTAAACATTTGCAAATATCAGCAAACAGATACAAATAAAAAACTATAACCCCAGCAAAGCTCGGCTAATATTGGCCACAATAATGCCTAAATAATTACCCACCGCATAACCAATAATCGCCGCCGCAAAACCCGGTAATAAAATCTCACGATTCTTTAACGCACCTGCAATCACCGGAATAAACGGAACCGACATAATCGCCGCCGAAGAAGTAATTAAAAACGTATCGGTATCGATTTTAAACAACTTGCACAGCAATGCCTGCAACACAAAAGAACCAATTAAAATAAAGCTAATGTAGCTGGCCAAGCCAAGATCAATATTGGTAAAAATACCCGTATCCGTCATCGTGCCCATGGTAAAACAAAACACCAAGATCAAATACATACCCAACTGAAAGCTATTGGCTAAACGGCGCACCATAGGGATAAAAGACGCCGCCAATCCCAAGCTGGTAATACCGACAATCGTCGCTGTCGATTTATATGTTTCTGGCACTAGGCTCGCTATGAATAACGCCAACCCCACCACAATGCCAGAACTCAACAAAGAGCCAAGTGTTTGCGGTGCTAATTTTAAGCTTAAAAGCTTCTTATAACCGTGTGCGGTTTCATCGGCCATGTGCTCCATACCGGCATAATCAATATCACCTTCGCCAGAATTTTTAGGCTGATATTTATTTAAAAATAACCCAAAGACTTTTTGTCCAAGAGCCATCACAAAAATAAGATACATTGCCGAAAATAAAATATCGTAAGTCACCATGGTAATAAAAATCGATTCTTTACCATCGATTGCGGTTTTAATCGCCGCCATATTTGGGCCGCCACCGGTGTAAGCGCCTACTGACATACCCGCAACTTGCCAAACATCGGCCACTTGATCATTGAAAATAATGGCCCCAACAATACTCACGACCATCACCGAAAGTAATGCCAACCCCATACCTTTTAAGGTGTCGCCGGCCATAGTGAGGGCAGTTTTTACATGAATCGAAAACAATAACAGCGGCAAAGCAAGTGCGATACTGATCTCAGAAACATCTTTTTGCACCGCAGTAATAGTAGCAAGTTCAAAAAATGCGGATAAATCAACACTCGCTGCAATAGCAATCCCCAAACCAAACGACAACACCACAACACCGGCCTTATCGAGCCAAGCAAGCTTTTGGCAAGCAAATACAATCAACGCAGGGATCAATAAATAAGCGGCTAATAAAATCATTCGCTTACCTCTTTAATACACTGATTAATACACTGATTAATACACTGATTAATACCTTGATTGATACTCTGATTATCGAAAGAATTAGCATTAAAGATTGGCCACCAGTCGACAATACTGCCTTCGTCATACACTGCAATTTCACCAAACTGCAAAAACACCGCTTCGCTTTGAGCAGGTCGAAAGAAAAAATAATCATCAACTTTTAAGCCATGATTATCTTTAAGATCGTACATCTCTTGATTACTAGAATGACCAAACACCGACGAACGTTTACTGTCGGCAGGAAAGCATGGCGTTGCCAGCCAATTACCCCCATAAATAAAACAGGCCTGTTTTGGCAGCATCCCCACAGTTTGCAAAAACTTAGACAGCCCCTTCATCATCGGAATCTCTGGCTTATCAACCAATTTTAAAACCGGAGTCGCAATAAAGCAGGCTGGGGTGTGATGAGTTAATGTGCTGGTATCAAAATCGGTCGGCTTCACCAATGCAGAAGCCGTCGCTATCTCGCTCACAAAACGGCATTGCGGATTTGACTTGTTGTATAACGGATACGTACTACTGCCGCCAGCATTCAAAATTAAGGTATCGCAAAATTTTTGCCCAAACTTATCAACCACCAACTGATAACAAGTCTGATAAGATCGCATAGCCAACTCAAACGCTTTTGCCTTACCGCCTACAAAAGCCGGCATTTTCGTAATATGAGCCTCATAACCCATAAGCCCGGTTAAAATTAACCGCGGATCAGCCACTAAAATGTCTAATGCTTGATCAAACTCAGCAAAACTATCGGCATCGTTGGCATCAAAACCACCACGATGTAAACCTACATCCAATTCCAAATTAATATTAACCGTCGTGCCTAACTCTTTCGCCAACGCTTGATACTGTTTTAAACGCTCAACACTATCGACCAACCAATGTAATTGTTTATGCGTATCAAAACGCGAATCGGACAGGGTATTGTGCCATTGATAAAACTCCCGCACACCGGCAACCGGCATAGGTTTGCCCAGTAAAATATCGGCTGTAGGGATATGCTCAACTACGTGCTTTAAAAAGGGTATATGAAAACTCATCAAACGATTACTGCCGCTACGCTGTAAAATGTAGTTCAGCAAAGGTACAGAAGGTAACGACTTAGCCACCACGCGGTAATCAAAGCCCGTTTGAATCACCGCCAACAAGGCATCTAAATTTTCATCTAAGCGTTGTTTATCAACCACCAAAGTTGGGCGGTAGGCACCCGCTTGCGATAACGCCAAGCCTAGCTGGGTAAAATACTCAGCCGAAAGGAATGTATTAATAGTCATTGTTATTATTGTGTATGCACATTAATGGAAATATTTTCTTGTACGTTTGTACCATATTGCGCAAGTTTCGTATAGCCAGAGCACCTAATTAACAATCAAAGTGCTAATAAGCCTCAGTATCTACCCAAGTTGCGCCAATGTTAATCGCCTGAAAACGTTTAGCGGGTAATCCATTCGCTTGCATGGCGCGCTCTAACGCTAGTGGTGGTTGATCGACGCCCTCAGCAGTTAATACAAAGGTATTCCAATGGATACCAAAGGCAGACTCGGCATTAATGTCTTTAAAAATCTCCACCGCATCAGAAGGATTTACGTGGTGGGTTTTCATAAACCAGCGAGGTTCATAAGCACCAATCGGAATCATCGCAAAATCCACCTTACCCAAGGTCTCACCGATTTCTTTAAACTGATAAGGGTTGTATCCGGTATCGCCACCAAACCACGCGATAAACTTGTCGCTTTGCTGTGATTGTGGCCAGCTAAATGCCCAAGACGCCCACAAACTTTTATTGGTGTCGAACAAACTGCGTCGCGACCAGTGTTGGCTCGGTTGGGCTTGCACCGTCAACTCACCTAGGGTGCGAGTTTCCCACCAATCCATTTCTTCAACGTTGGCTAAATCAAAGTCTTCAAACCATTCTTTTAGCCCCAAAGGCACTAACCACAAGGGTTGCTTGCCATTCACTTCACGAATGAATTTAGCCTGAGTGAGTGCCTCAACCGTGCCTTCATCTAAATGGTCATAATGATTATGCGAGATCACAATCACATCAATATTGGGCAAATCGTCAACACTAATTGCCGGTGGGGTAAAACGTTTAGGGCCAATGCTTTGCGAAAAAGAAGAGCGTTCAGAAAAAATAGGATCAGTAAGGATATTCATACCACGATATTGCAAAAGCACCGTTGAGTGGCCAATTAACGTGGCTTGGGCAACATTATGATTGGGGTTATGAATTTTTTCTAAATCGGCAGGCTGCCAAAATTCGCGATAATTTTCAGGGGCTTCTGGCCATTCCATCTCACCAAAAAACCGAGCTTTAAAGAACGCCCCAAAACTGGGTTCATAATCATCGGGCAGGTGCAAGTTACGAAAGGTACCATTGTTATGATGTGCTGGCTTTTGATCGGCCAGCGCCGATATGCCGCTTAGTGAAATAATAAAAGTCATAATCATTTTTAAAGCAAACATATTCAAACGCCATGTATTTATTCAAACATTAAATTATATAAAAACTACTCAATCCCCAGCATTTTGTGGGTTTGTAAACTCAGCATCCATTGAGGGTGCTTTAAACAATATTGAGTCGCTTTTTGCGTATTACTTTGTGATAAACCTTGGTGCGCATCCGACACAATGTAATCAAGAGACGCATCAGCCATGGGTTGCAAATAACGATGAGTGGCTTGAATGTGGTCAAAAAATTCTGGCATAGCTAACGGCTGTGGATACACCAGTTTAAGTTCATCACACTCAATCAATACCAACTCCGCATCGGCTTTTGGGCTTAAACATACCCAGTCAATGCCTGCGGGAGCGGGCAGTGTACCGTTGGTTTCTACCGCCACTTCAAAGCCATAGTCGTGCATCACAGCAATTAAGGGTTCATCTAGCTGTAATAAAGGCTCGCCACCGGTACATACAATATAAGGTTTGCCTCTAAGCATTCCTTTTGCCGCAGATTCCGGTGTTGGTTTTCCTGGCCATAACGACGCAATTAACTGCACTAATGCTTCGGCGCTATAAATGCCACCGTTTTCACCATCGGTACCGACAAAATCGGTATCACAAAAGTCACAAACCGATTGCGCGCGCGATTCTTCTTTACCGTTCCATAAATTACATTTGCTAAAACGGCAAAAAACCGAAGGTCGGCCAGCTTGCGCGCCTTCACCTTGCAGCGTGTAAAAAATCTCTTTAACGCGATAAGTCTTCGTCATCAGATTACACTTCGTAAGCCAGTGGATCGGTAGCGTTGTTCATCGCAAAGGCTTCTAAGCGTTCAACGCATGAACCACATTTACCACAGGCTTTTTCGCGGCCGTTATAACAGGTCCAAGACTTACCATAATCCAAGCCCATGTTAAGACCATCGGTTAAAATTTCAGACTTGTGACTGTTTAAGTACGGAGTAACAATATCAATTGGTTCATAGTTGGCGATTTTAGCGACGTCGTTCATCGCATGCACAAACTCTGGGCGGCAATCGGGGTAAATTGAATGATCCCCAGCGTGAGCGCCGTAAAATACTTTCTCAGCGCCAATATCCACCGCATAACCAATCGCCAACGACAATAAAATCATATTGCGGTTAGGCACCACGGTAGACTTCATATTGGCTGCTTCGTAATGGCCTTCAGGAATATCAATATCTGAGGTTAACGACGAACTCTGTAATAACTGATTAATTGCTGTGATATCAATAATCTTGTGTTCAATCCCCAGCTCCAAACAAACCTGCTTAGCAAATTCAATTTCTTTAGTATGTTTTTGCCCATAATCAAAGGTAATGGCATACAGATCAAAACCCTCTGCTTTGGCTTTGTTTAAAATAGTAAAAGAATCCATTCCACCAGAATAAATCACAACAGCTTTTTGTGAGATAGACTCGGATTGATCAGAAGACGAAAGAGGCAGGCTGGAAGACATAAGATCACTCAATTTTTAACGGCACGTTCAATAATGCGCGCCATTATATAGTAAAGAATGAAAGACCGCATGGCCTATGGCTTTTGCCTTTGAGTCTGGCGTATATCTGCTATATAGAGTAGAATTTGCGCCATTAAATTTAAGTAAACCCACAACTTACAACGAGAGCATATCTATGTCTGACATCAAAAAAGTGGTGTTGGCGTACTCCGGTGGTCTGGATACGTCGGTAATTGTTAAATGGCTTCAAGAAGAATATAACTGCGAAGTTGTTACCTTCACCGCTGATCTTGGTCAGGGCGAAGAAGTTGAACCCGCGCGCGCCAAAGCAGAAGCGCTGGGTATCAAAGAAATCTACATCGATGACTTGCGTGAAGAATATGCCCGTGACTTTGTTTTCCCAATGTTCCGCGCCAACGCCATCTACGAAGGTGAATACCTACTAGGTACGTCGATTGCTCGTCCATTAATCGCTAAGCGTTTGATCGAAATCGCTAACGAAACCGGTGCTGATGCTATTTCTCACGGCGCAACCGGTAAAGGTAACGACCAAGTTCGTTTCGAACTAGGCGCTTATGCCCTTAAACCTGGCGTAAAAGTGATTGCACCTTGGCGTGAATGGGACCTAACGTCTCGCGAAACTCTAATGGCGTATTGTGCAGAGCACGGCATTGAAATTGAAAACAAAAAAGGCAAAAAGTCGCCATACTCAATGGACGCTAACTTGCTGCACATCTCTTACGAAGGCGACATTCTAGAAGATCCATGGAATGAGCCAGAAGAAGACATGTGGTTATGGACTAAGTCCCCAGAAAACGCGCCAAACGAGCCGACTTATGTCACGCTTACTTTCAAAAATGGCGACGTAGTGGCTATCGATGGCGTTGATAAAACTCCAGCGACCGTTATGGAAGAACTCAACAAAGTAGCTGGCGAAAACGGCATTGGCCGTGTGGACATCGTAGAAAACCGTTATGTCGGCATGAAAGCTCGCGGTTGTTACGAAACCCCAGCCGGTACCGTGTTATTAAAAGCACACCGTGCGATTGAATCAATCACACTAGACCGTGAAGCGGCTCACCTTAAAGATGAGCTAATGCCACGTTACGCCAAATTGATCTACAACGGCTACTGGTGGTCTCCAGAGCGTGAAATGTTACAAGCAGCAATCGACAACACACAAACGGTTGTAAACGGTGAAGTACGCTTGAAACTGTACAAAGGCAACGTCATCGTTGTCGGTCGTAAGTCAGACGACAGCTTGTTTGATGAAGCTATTGCTACATTTGAAGACGATGCCGGCGCTTACGATCAAAAAGACGCAGCAGGCTTCATTAAGTTGAACGCACTACGTTTACGCACCGCTGCTAAAAAAGGCCGTAATCCGCTAGAGAAATAACTCTCAGCGAATTTAGCTTTATTAGTAAAAAAGCGAGCAAACAAAAAAAGCTTAACCGGGTGATTCGGTTAAGCTTTTTTTTTACGGCATAATACGACTATTATAAAACGATAAAAATAACAGGAGCGTCAGCCCAATGAATTCAAATAAAAACGTAGTGATTACCGGCGCATCGTCAGGTATTGGCGCAGCACTGGCCCACGAATTTGCTAACCGTGGTTACAACATTGCTTTGTGTGCACGCCGGGTAGAAAAATTAGACAACCTAAAAGCAGCCCTTAGCGAAACAAACAGCCGCATTAACGTGATTACTGCGGCGCTAGACGTAAACGATCTTGAATCAGTGCCACAGGTATTAAACGACATCAAAACCCAAATGGGGCACCTCACCATCGTTATCGCTAACGCAGGCATAACCGGTGTGCGCCGCACGGGTAGTGGTGATCTCACGGTAGATAAAAACATCATGCAAACCAATTTATTTGGTGCCATTGCCACCGTTGATGCGGCTATGGCTATTTTCCGCGAACAAGAATTTGGCCATATAGTAGGTATGTCGTCTTTTTCTGCGTTTCGTGGCATTCCCGGCAGCGCTGCGTATTCTGCTTCTAAAGCGGCACTTACCAACTACCTGCAAGCGGTAGGCACCGAAATGTTCCGTAAAAAAGATATTCAAGTCACCGCCATACACCCAGGATTTATCCGCACCGAAATAGACGACAATATCGACAAATTCCCCTTTGTGATCGATGCCGACAAAGCCGCCAATACCATGGTAAACGCCATCGAAAAAGGCAAAACCGATATCGTTGTTCCTAGCTGGCCATGGGCACTGTTGCGCAAAGTTATTCCGCTACTGCCCAACTCGGTAATGGCCAAAGTATTTTAATAACCCACACTTAAAACGCTTACACCGCGTTATAGCCGCGAAATCCCAGTGCCAGCACCGCTTGCTTCTGGTAGAATTCGCGGCCATTAAATTCCACTTATATTATTGCGGTTAATGCCGCCAGAGGCCTGAGTTATGAGTCTTGCAGATCAAATCTTAGCGGTAAACAATGACTTACCCATACGTACCGACAAGCCCGTTCACAGCGGCAAAGTACGTTCGGTTTACTGGTTAACCGAAGCTGACAGCAAGCGCTTAATTCAAGAAAAAGGCTACGACGTAGCCGCCGATGCACCTTTAGCGATCATGGTCATTAGCGACCGCATTTCGGCGTTCGATTGCATTTGGCATGGCGAAGGCGGCATGAAAGGAGTGCCAGGAAAGGGCGCTGCATTAAACGCCATTTCCAATCATTGGTTCCGATTATTTCGCGAGCAAGGTTTGGCCGATAGCCACATCTTAGACATTCCACATCCATTTGTATGGATCGTACAAAAAGCTCGCCCAGTGATGATCGAAGCCATTTGTCGCCAATACATCACCGGTTCCATGTGGCGTTCATACAGCAAAGGCGAGCGCGACTTTTGCGGTATTCAAATGCCAGAAGGTCTGCAAAAAGACCAAAAATTACCCGAGTTATTAATCACGCCTTCAACCAAAGGCATTCTAGAAGGTATTCCGGGGGTTCCTGCAGTAGACGACGTTAACATCACGCGCCAAAACATTGCCGACAACTTTACCGCCTTTAACTTCAGCAAAGAATCTGACATTGAACAGTATGAAAAACTGTTAAAAGAAGGCTTTGCTGTAATCTCAAACGCCCTTGCCGACATAGACCAAGTATTTGTTGATACCAAGTTTGAATTTGGCTACGTCAACGACGCTGCCGGTAACGAAAAACTGATCTACATGGACGAAGTGGGCACCCCAGATTCATCCCGTATTTGGGATGGCGAAGAGTACCGCAACGGCAACATCGTCGAAAACTCCAAAGAAGGCTTTCGCCAGTTCTTGTTGAATCACTTTGAAGATGCCGACATCTTATTAAACAAAGACCGCATGGACGAACGCACCGCATTAGCCCGTGATAACGTGCTGCCTGCCAGTGCTTTAATGGATTTGTCGAAAACCTATTTAAGCATTGCCGAAAAAGTCATTGGCGAAAAAATAGTGTTATCCGATAACCCCAAGGCCGAAATCATCGCGATACTCAAAGATCAATATGGGCTTGTAGATTAGTGGGTTGGTAGATTAACAGCCTAGTATCAACAGGCTATTATCAACAGCCTGCAAATAAGCCGTTAAAGCGTATTTTATAATTGTGAGTTTACAATCATATCCGCCGCTTTTTCGGCAATCATAATTGTCGGTGCGTTGGTATTACCCGCCGTAATGTTAGGCATTATTGACGCATCCACAACTCGCAAATTACCTATTCCTCTTACTTTAAGTTCGTGATCAACCACCGCCATAGGGTCGGTCTCTGGCCCCATTTTACAACTGCTGGTAGGGTGATATTCGGTATCTGCGTGATCACGCACATAAGCTTCTAACTGCTCTAAATTATTGCGATCTAAAGGGTAAATCATTTTTTTATTATAGGGCGCAAGCTCAGGGTCATTCATAATATCCAGTGTTTGTTGCAATCCCAATACCATAGCTTTTACATCGTCTTCGTGTCCCAAAAAATTAGGGTCTATTAACGGCATCGCAAAAGGGTCGTTGCTTGCCAACTTCACCGACCCACGGCTTTTTGGCAAAACCAAGGTCGTGTGCACACAGTAACCGTGCCCTAAATGTAATTTTCGGCTGTGGTCATCGACAATGCCAATAACAAACTCTAATTCGATATCTTCGCGCGGTTGATCTTCATCCGATTTAATAAACAAACCAGCCTCGGCAAAGTTAGTGGTTAACTTACCGGTTCGTTGCTTACGCCATTCCATAATGCCTTTAGCCACATCGACCGCACCAAGAATACTTAAACCAAAACTGCCTTTGTGCTGGGGCGTGCGGTAAATAGGCACCACAGTTAAATGATCTTGCAAGTTTTGACCAACACCCGGTAAATGATGCAAACAATCGACCCCCACTTTATTCAAATCTTGTTTATTACCAATACCCGACAACTGCAAAACCTGCGGCGAACCAAAAGTGCCCGCCGACACAACAACCTCTTTATGTGCTAATAAATCCGTGGTTTTTTTGCGTTGATTATTCAAATACACACGCACCCCTGTTGCTACTTTTTCACCGTTTTTTATCTCTAAAATCACATTAGCGACATGGGCTTGGGTAAACACCGTTAAGTTTTTACGTGATAACACCGGGGTGATAAAAGCTTTAGCCGAACTGCAGCGTTCGCCATCTTTTTGAGTTACCTGAGTCATCCAACAGCCTTGTTGTGATGCACCGTTTGGGTCTTCTGTGCGGGGATAGCCTTGGGCCTCACAAGCCTTTAAAAAAGCTTCACTTAAATGGCTCGGGCTTTGTAGATCGGCCACATTTAATGGCCCACCTTGGCCATGATACTCATCGTTTAAGCGTTCGTTGTTTTCGCTCTTTTTAAAATAAGGTAATACCGAATCGTAATCCCAGCCCTCATTTCCCAGCGCTTGCCATTCGTTATAATCATCGTGGTGGCCACGAATATACAACATACCATTTACCGAACTACTGCCTCCCATCACCTTGCCACGGGGTTGAAAACCCAAACGATTATTAAGACCTTTTTGGGGTACCGTTTCAAAGGGCCAACTCATAAACCCTTGAGTTACTGTGGCCGCATAACCCGCTGGGGCATGAATAAATGCACTGTTATCAGGCTTACCTGCTTCAATGAGACACACCTTAGTATTGGCATTGGCCGATAAACGATTGGCTAAAACACAGCCCGCCGAGCCACCACCAACAATAATGTAGTCAAATGCGCGTCCTTCAGAATCTTTTAACATGTGAGAATATCCATTTAATGTAGGATTTTTTTATAATTAGCACCTATTAAAAGAGCGTGAGAGAATCGAGTAAAGGGTGTATAAACGCCTTAAGGAGTGCATAGACGCCGAAAATAAGTATCATTGATCAAGATCAATATAGTACTTTTGTACTAATTTGGCGTATGCAGTCCTATGTTAAACAATCCGAAGGTTTTACAATCGGCTTGAGCAAATAGCTAAAAATAATAACAACACGCCAATCTAGGTAAGCCCAAATGAAATTAAAAACTGCTTTGAGCGTCACGCTCAGTGCCTGTTTATCAGCGCCACTAGCCATGGCCATGTCAAACAGCCCAACCGTTGCCGACAGCCCCGTGGTGCCACAACCCACACAACCAGAAATGAGCCAAGGCTTAGCCTACGCAGACGATTTCCGCTTGTTGGCCTACAACGTTTATATGCTGCCAGAGCTGATCGCCAACTGGAATCATCAAGGCCGTGCAGAACTCATCGTAAACGCCGATTTTATGAAAGGCCATGATGCAATTTTACTGCAAGAACTGTTCGACAACGCGCCCGCCAGCACAGTATTAAACGGCTTAAAAGCAGAATACCCCTACCAAACACAAGTACTAGGCCGAACTAAAGATGGCTGGGACGCCACCTTGGGCGCATACAGTGCCAGTTCTGTAGAAGACGGTGGTGTAGCTATTGTTAGCCGCTGGCCCATCGAAGAACAAATCCAATACGTCTATGCCCAAGGCTGTGGCGCTGATTTTTTTGCCAACAAAGGCTTTGTGTATGCACGGGTTAACAAAAACGGTGCAGACTATCACCTAATCTCAACCCACGCCCAAGCCGAAGACAGCGCCTGCGACAACCCTGCGGCCACGCGTAAAAGCCAGTTTGCAGAAATGCAAAACTTCATCGCCAACCACAACATACCTGCTGATGAAGTGCTATTTTTAGGCGGTGATTTTAACGTTATTAAAGGCACCGACGAATACCCCGACATGCTAGAAACGTTAAAAGCCAGCGACCCCAATGCTTACGCCGGATTTAGCACCAGCTGGGACCCAAAATCTAACGGCATCGCCGCTTACAACTACCCAGACCTTCCCAGCGAATACCTTGATTACATCTTTGTATCTCGCGACCATGCCCAACCAACTCACTGGCATAACCAATCGTTAGACGTTACCGCGCCAAACAGCTGGGCGGTAGGTAACTACAAATACCAAGAACTGTCTGACCATTACCCGATTGCTGGATTTTCGTACGCTAACGAAAACACCCGTACTGAAAGCTACCGCGCAGTGAATAACCCTTACCAGCAGGTTCAATTTCAAAACAAAGCCAATGGTAAATACATCCGTATCGACACTAATAACAACGACGGCTGGTTAACGGTAAAAGGTGACGTAAACGACCCAGCCACCGTAATGAACCTAGACAACTGGTACCCTAAAAACCGTGCCTTTTGCATTCGTAACGACGACTGGATACAAGTGCAGGGCGCACAACGCGAAGGTTCTTACTGGAACTGGTGGTTAGGCGGCGGTGGCGGCAACTACGCCTTTTTTACTAAGCAAGACAACGCCTCCAACAAACTGCGCGTGAGAATACTGAACGACGATGGCGACTGCCTAAAAAATGGCGACCAAATTGCCTTTGTTGATCGCAGCACAGTGAACGGAAGAGATTACTACCTACAGCGCTGGCCTTCTGGTACATGGCAAGATCACCTGTATTTATGGTCTAACTCAGTAGGGGATAACGAAACCTTTACCGTACGAATGGGGCAGGCAGAAAAACAAAACTTTGCACCTAACTTGCGCTATGCACAGTAATTAGAAAAAAGTACAAATAAAAGAAGTACAAATAAAAAAGGGCTTAAAACAATCAAGTTTTAAGCCCCTTTTTTTATACAACACTATTAAAAATCAGTAAAAACCATCAAGACGTTTTAAACGTATCAATAATACTCTTTAACTTTACTCCCAAACCATTTAACTCTTTACTAGAATCCGAGACATTATTACTGTTTTCTGCCGACAACTCGGATAATTGAGAAATCTTAACCACCGACTCATCAATCTCTTTCGCCACCGCAGATTGTTCTTCTGCCGCCGTTGCCATCTGAATATTCATCTCAGAAATCGTCGTAATATCCGCCACAATTCTCTGCAACGCAGACGACGAATCATCGGCTAACTTCACCGTACTGCTCGCCTTATCACTGCCTTCAGTCATCGCTTTAACCGCATCAAACGTGCCTTTTTGCAATCGCTCGATCATCACGTTGATCTCTTCCGTCGACTTTTGCGTTCGGCTTGCCAGCGTTCTAACCTCGTCGGCTACCACCGCAAAACCACGACCTTGCTCACCGGCGCGGGCTGCTTCAATGGCTGCGTTTAACGCCAATAAATTGGTTTGTTCAGCAATATCACGAATCACATCCAACACTTTACCAATAGACTGGCTTTCAACTTCAAGCTGATCGATCACACCAGCCGCCGATTGTACCTCGGTAGCCAACTCGGTAATGCTATGTGTGGTTTGCTCCATCACCCCCAAGCCCGCAGCAGCGCCTTCGTTAGCACCTTTTACTGCATCGGCTGCTTGCTCGGCACTGCGAGCAATTTCTTGCACCGTAGAACTCATTTCATTAATAGCCGTTGCTACTTGATACGTCTGCTGGTTTTGATCATCCATCTGCTGCTTACCCGACTGAGCAAACGACTCTAATTTACCCGCAGCGTGCGTTAATTCAGAATTTGCCTTAGCCACCTCAATAATGCTGGACTCGATTTTTTCGATAAAACCATTAAACGCCACAGCCATACGCGACACCTCGTCGGTACCGCCAATGCGTAAACGTTGAGTTAAATCACCTTCACCTTTAGCAATATTATTCATGGCATCGGTGGTCGCCCTGATCGGCACCGAAATACTTCGGGCAATATAATAAGACACCACCACAATCAAAATAGTGATAAAGAATAAAAGCACCAACAGGCCAGACGTTACCTCGTAAAATTCAACATCAACATCGTCAACATACACCCCAGACCCCACAATTAACTGCCAAGGCTGAAATCCCTTCACGAACGAAATCTTCTCTACTGGTTCTTCGGCACCCGGTTTGGGCCACATATAAGGCACAAATCCTTCACCATCATTAACCACCACTTTAACCATCTCGCTGAATAACTTTTGTCCGGCAGGGTCGGTAAAATCAGATAAATCTTTGCCATCTAAATTGGGCTTAATCGGGTGCATAACCATACGAGCTTGATAATCGTTAACCCAAAAATAATTATCACCGTCGTAACGTAGCTTAGAAATGGCTTTTAAAGCCGCTGCTTTAGCATCATCTTGAGAGAACTCACCGGCGACTGCGCGCTCATGGTAACTGCTTAACAAACTATAGGTAGACTCCACCAAAAACTGGGTCTGCGTACCTTTGTTATCCATTAAATTGGTGCGGTACTGCATTAGCAGCGATGCCACCACAAACAAGAAAAAAACAATAAACAAACCAATTAAAAAACCTAATCGATTAGCAATCGTTATTTGGCGTAATAGCGTTAACATGATTCAGCTTCCTTATTCTGTGAAACGCGTACCGTAAGCGTTTATATACTTATCAGCATAGTCGCTAAAAAATAAATATCACGCCCAAAATAAAGAAGATTATGCGCTGTCAGAAAAGACACTAATGCGATAGCATTATAAATAAACTCGAGACACAATTTCAGAAGAACCCTATGCCAACCACAACACCGCTTACCGCATCGCAAAACGCCAGCTTAAAAACCCTCACCATCGTTGGCTATTTAGAAGGCACCTCATTTTTACTGCTACTGGGCATCGCCATGCCACTTAAATACATGATTGGCATACCCGAAGGCGTAAAATACATCGGCATGGCCCACGGCATACTTTTTATTGCCTACATAGCAGTACTTATGGGCGCAGCCAGCAAAATCAAAATGCCACTATGGGCCATGCCAATGGGCGTACTGGGATCGTTTTTACCCTTTGGCCCCTTTGTATTCGACCATGTATTAAAAAAGAACCTTAACGCACACTAACAAAATACACGCAGTGAGTGCACACAGACTAAAAAGGGAATTTAAAATGAAAACCGTAACATCGCTTGTAACCTTTTTGCTCTCAATGGCATTGCTCACTGCATGCACCACCACGCAAACGAACAACCAAGCTAGCAGCCAAAATAACAACCCAGCAATGCACAAAAGCTATCTGGGTAAATGGACACTGATAAAAATCGTTTACCCCAATGGCGACATCAAAGACTTCAGCGAGCAACCTGCCAACTACATACACATTAACCAAACAGAAATTACAGAAAACATGCCCGGCTACGGCATTAAAACCTACAACTACATAGAAAAAGACAACACCCTCATCATCATGGCAGGCAACCGACTGTCGGCTTGGACCATCAAAAACAGCAGCCAAAACACCCTAGAAATAGAAACTGCGGCAGGGGTTTATTTGCTAGAGCGGTAGCCTCTAGAAATTGGGTTTGGTTAAGATTTAGCCATTTATAAAAATGTCAATTGATCTTGAAATAAGCAAAGGGATGAGGCATTGTCTTTTCTTAAAAATATTACATTAAGAATGTATTTAAAATCTTAAAGGATTAGGAATAAATGATCGATGTTACCGCAGCTATTATCGAAAATAATTCATTGATACTTAGTGCCAAAAGAGCAAAAGGAAAACATCTAGAAAGTTTTTGGGAATTCCCCGGTGGCAAGATTGAGTCGGGTGAAACCCCAGAGCAATGCTTAAAGCGCGAGCTAAAAGAAGAATTTACCATTGATGTTGATATCGGTGAGTTTGTTGCTGAAAGTATTTTTGATTACGGTGATAAACGCATTCGTCTTTTAGCTTATAAAGTAAAGCATTTATCCGGTGATTTTCAGCTAATGGACCATGATGAAATTTGTTGGTTATCTTATGACGAACTCGATAGTTTAAAATGGGCACCTGCGGATCTCCCTATTATTGAAGCGTTAAAGCAGCAAGCCAAAACTCAACCAACAGCTGAGTTCTATTCTGAGAATGCAAAATCTTATTCTGATGAAACTTTAAAAAACGATGTAAATCATGTCCGTGATCGTTTCTTGGCATCCTTAGTGTCTAGTAATTTTACTCAACAACATATTCTTGATTTAGGTTGCGGCGCAGGCCGTGATAGTAAAGTATTTATTGATGCGGGCTTTACAGTTACCGCGCTAGAAGCTTCAAAAGAGCTGGCTTTATTAGCTGAAGTACATATTGGCCAACCTGTTTTAAATATTCGTTATCAGCAGTTACATATAAAAAATACCTACGATGGTATTTGGGCCTGCGCCAGTTTATTGCATTGCCCTAAAAGCCAAATTGAATATGTAATGCAAAATTGCATTGATGCTTTGAAAGAAGGTGGCGTATTTTACTTTTCTTTTAAACACGGTGAAGGCGAGCGTTTAGATGAACGAGGTCGTTTTTTTAATGACTATACGTTAGATAGTCTAAATACTCTTATTGCTAGGTTTAATGAAGTAGACGTTATTGATATTTGGCAAGAAACAACACCACTACGTGGACAAGAACAAATTTGGTTGAATGGTCTAATTCGTAAAGTTGGATTTAAATGAACACGGGAAGTGCACTTAAAAATGATACTCCATCATTAATAACTGGTGGTGATGATCACTTTTTACCAAAGTTAATTACTGAAATAAATCGTGCTGATAAAATTGATATGACGGTTGCTTTTATTCGTCAAACAGGCATTAGATTACTTCAATATCCTTTAAGAGACGCGCTTGAACGCGGTGCTAAGATCAGAATATTAACTTGCGATTATATGCATATCACTGATCCAGCAGCTTTGAGAACGTTGCTTTTACTTAAAGAGCCACGTGCTGAAAATCTCGAAGGCGCTGATGTTAAAATTTATGAAAGTAAAAATACAAGTTTTCATATGAAGGCGTATATTTTTATCCAGAGTGATAATAATAAAAGTAGCGCTTTTATCGGCTCAAGCAATATTACGCAGTCTGCATTAACAGTCGGCTTGGAATGGAACCTACGAGTAGAGTATTCAGAAAACCCTCACCGATTTAAAGAAATTCAAGATCAGTTTGATGTCCTTTTCCATCATAAAAAAAGTGTAGAGCTTACTCAGGAATGGGTAGATGGTTATCAATCAATTTATAAAGAACCAAGTCAGCGAACAGCTGCTGTTGTTCCTGGTGCTGATGAACAAGAACAACCTGCAATACCAAATGAAATACAAACAGAAGCACTAGCAGCGTTAAATGAATCACGTATTAACGGCAATCGCCGTGGCTTAGTAGTATTGGCTACGGGTATGGGTAAAACATGGTTGTCAGCATTTGATAGTAAGCAAATTACTGCGAAGCGTATTTTATTTGTAGCCCACCGTGAAGAAATTTTATTTCAGGCTGAAGAAACTTTTATTCGTATACATCCAACAGTAAAAGTTGGGCGCTATACAGGTAAGAAAAAAGAACTTAATGTTGATATGTTATTTGCCTCAATCCAAACATTAGGTACGCGAACTCATTTAGATAAATTTCACAAAGATCATTTTGACTATATTGTAGTGGATGAATTTCATCATGCTGCTGCTAGAACGTACCAGCAATTATTGTCTCACTTCACACCAAAATATTTATTAGGTCTAACAGCAACGCCAGACCGAACTGATCAGAGTGATATTTTATCGTTATGTGATGACAACCTAGTGTATCGCAGTGATTTATTTCAAGGTATTAACCGGGGAATACTTTCACCCTTTCATTATTACGGTATTGGTGATGACACAGTTAATTATCAAGAGATTAGCTGGAGAAATAACAAGTTTGATCATACCCAATTAACGAATCAATTAGCGACAGTGGCACGCGCCAATCATGCACTAAAGCATTGGCGGAACTTAAAACAAAAAAGAACACTGGCATTTTGTATATCAACAAAACATGCAGATTTTATGGCTGCTTTTTTTATTAAGAAAGGAGTTAAGGCAGTATCTGTACATAGTGAGTCGAATACGCGTCGTAATGATGCGCTCTCGCAGTTAGAGGCAGGCACTATTGAAGTCGTCTTTTCGGTAGACTTGTTTAATGAAGGGGTGGATCTACCCTCGATTGATACTGTTTTAATGCTAAGGCCCACGGAATCTAAGATTATTTTTTTACAACAGTTAGGCCGTGGTCTAAGACGCTGTGAGGGCAAAGACAAGTTAATTATTGTGGACTTTATTGGTAATCACCAAAGTTTCTTTAACAAGCCCGAAGCCTTATTCAAAATTGGTAATACTAATTCGGAAAAGAAAAAGTATGTTAGTGACGTGAATGAGGGTTCATTGGTCCTACCGGATGGCTGCTTTATCAATTATGACCCTGTTGCCATTAATTTTATGCAACAGCTCACCGCTACTCGTATTGATACACAAGTTGATATATATGAATCATTAAAGGCTTCTCGTGGGCATAGACCGACTATAAGTGCCTTTTATCATGGCGGTGGTAGTATAGACACCGTGCGTAGAGAGCATGGTAGCTGGTTTCAATTTGTTGCTCAGCAGGCAGATTTGTCTGAGGCTGAGCAAGAGTGTTTAACATCGCATCAAGACTTCTTATTAGAAGTGGAAGTCACCAAGTTATCTAAGTCGTTTAAGTTGGTTCTGCTTGAGTCGCTATTAGAAAATGATGGCTTTAACTCGCCCGCCAGTACCTTGGCCATTGCCCAAAATAGCTTTGGTATATTCAAGCGCCGATCTCGATTTGTTGAAGAACTACCTGAGAAGTTTCGAGAATTTAAAACACTAGAGTATGAGCAATTAAAGTCATGGCATAGTTATTGGTTAAAGAATCCAGTGAATGCTTGGATTAAAAGAATAAAAAAATCAGGCGAGAGTTACTTTGAAGTTAAAAATAAAGCATTTAAATACCTAGACGAAATTAACGCTGATGAGTTAGATGCTTTTAATATTATGGTACAAGAGCTGGTTAATTACCGCTTTGTAAAATATGAACAGCTACTAAGTAATAAAACCATAGAAAACGATACAAGCATTATTCCAGCCTTGCCTGAAGCGGCAAATTCAATACCTTATTTCAGTGATCTAAGAATTGCCTGTGGTCATTTCAGAACCAGTAACCACGAAACAGAAGAAGTTGAGCAGATAGCTTTATCAGAAAAATATGGCCATCTAGATCCTGCCAAGCACTTTATCGCTCGTGCTGTTGGTAATTCCATGAATGGGGGAAAGCGTCCCATTCATGATGGTGATTATTTATTGCTTGAACATATCACCTCAAATAACGCAGGCAGTATCAGTAATCAGATTGTTGCTATTGAACGCCAAGATACCAGTGGTGATGATCAGTATCTGCTTCGCTATGTAAGTAAACTTGGGCAAGGGCAGTATGAGTTAATTGCCCAAAACCCTGATTATGAAACCATGATGGCCACTGAAGAAATGGCTACGTTTGCACGATTGAAAGATGTAATTGATCCCATGGATTTATATTTACATCAATCGTTTATGCGTGAAGATATACCGCCATTATTTGGTTTAGAGTTTAATACGGGTGCATGGCAGTCAGGTCATGTTTGCCCGAGTGGGTCGGATGATCAATTTATATTTGTAACGTTGAATAAACAAGGTAAGGCGAATAATCAAAAGTTCCATGATTACTTTTCTGATGCTGACACGTTTAACTGGGAGACACAAAATAGTGTAGGTCCAGATAGCGGAAGAGGTCAGAAATTAATTAATCACAAAGCTAATGGCAGTAAGCTGCATTTGTTTGTGCGTAAGAATAAGTTAGAAGCTAAAAAGGCTGCACCATTCTATTACTGTGGGCCAGTTGAGTATGTAACACATGAAGGTGAGAAACCTATGAGTGTTATTACTAAATTGAATGCAGAATTGAATGATTATTTAAAAGCTGAATTCATAGGTTAGTGAACTGGGTGATTGATAAAAATTTTACTTAACTAGTATCAACCCCACCCTAAAACAACCCCTGCTGTGGGTGGTGCAAGCACACGGTATCGCCCACGCTAATATTGCCGGTTTGTATCACTTTCAAACACAGCCCTCCGTGCCCCATCATGGCGGCAATGCCGCCTTTGCCTAGTAATGCTTCCATGCGTAAGCAGGGGTGGCACAGTGCGCCGGCTTCAAAAATTGCGCCGCCAATCGAAAACTGTTGGTAGCGCAGTGCGTCTAGGTTCATGCCTTTAATTACAAGGTTGCGGCGCAGCAATAACGGGTGTACCGCTGCGGCGGCTTCTGGGCCGCGGCTTAGGGCTAAAAAGTGGGCGATTTGCCCAATGTATTCTTCGCTTATTAATGTCACTTGGCGGCCCGAACCTAGGGTGTTTTCGGTGCGGTGGTCGCCTTCTAAGCCAGATCCAGTGAGTGCTTGCACGGTGTTGAGTTCTATCATGGGGGTTTTGCGTGCAGGGCGAACGCCAATCCAGCACAGTTCACCAGGCGGTAGGTCTTCTATGTAACGTGAGAATAAACGTTTTCCAGAGGTCGATATGCGTGATGTTGCCATGGCAATCTACTGAGTGAATTAAGGCTGTTTAGAATACTCATTTGGCAGTGAGTATCAATAACCTCATCTGCTTAATTCTTAATATATTCAACATTTTATGGGTGTAACCTAGAGCGTAATAAGTTTAATGATATTGGTATTCGCAAAGTACAGCGTGTTTTGCAAGTATTGAGTCATTCTCTGGTTATTGAGCCTGTAAGATTGCCTAACTTAGATGATATGCAGCGTTTTAATCAGGAGAATGGTTGATGGGATTGTTGGGTGTAAGTTGAGTATGAGCCGAATAAGGGTTGTATTCGGCTTACATTGTGAGCTGATTATTACCGTATCGCTTGCGTTATAAACGTATTCACCGCATCACTTTTTACTGGGTTTTTAAATGCCGGAGTAATAAAGTGGGGCGCTATTAATAAGCCTTTGTCGATTAAGCGCGTTATCAGTGGCAAAAATTCTAACGAGGTTTTGCCTGCCAACAAGTTGTTAAAATCCTTTTCATGTTCGTAGGCGCTTAATATCGCGCTAAAGCCTTTTAGGTATAAATAATCTTTGGTGTAGCCGCCGCCGCGGTAAACGCGGGCCGTGATGGTGTAGGCTAATGCATCGCTGACCTTGTAGGTTTCTTTTAAAATTAAGAAGGTGGTGCGAAAGTTTTTATCTTCTATTAACGATTTAACCGCGATCACTCGCAGCGCCAAAGTTTTTAAGCGCTGTAGGGTTAAATTGCCGGATAGGTATTCGCTTAAAATCGCCATGCCTTCTTGGGTGGTGGTACTTACTGGGCAGCCCAGCGATAAAATATTGAGTGGCTGCATGCTGCCATTTAAAGAGGTGGCTAGGTGTACGCCCAGTTCATGATGCGCTAAGGCGTGAGCGTCGGTTTCGTACATTTTGGCATTGCTATTAATGCGTACGGTTGTGCCCGACACTAAAGCGTTGGCGACCATGGTTTCGTCGAGTTTCATTTCCCAGCTGTAATTTTCTTGTTTTACCATTGCCGCTAAAATTTTCACAATGCCTTGGGCGTCGACTAACTCACCGGTTTTGTCATTGGGGTTGGTGGGCAGGTGCAAAATGAACTGGGCATTATGTATGTCTTTTTCGCTGGGTTCGCCGTAGTAGCGCAACGAGTCGTAAAGAAATTCGTTGCTGCCAATCGATTTGTATTGGTCTACCTTATCGGCGTAAGAGTCGATCACCGCTTGGTAAAGGGTATACAGGTCTTCGTCTTTAATGTTTTCTAGCGGCAGGTTGTACAGCTTTCGTTTTAACGCAAAGGTGTCGATGTTGTTGGTTTTGTAAACGAACGCTGGGCTGCTGGAAAAGTTATTGGCAAAAAAGGTGTCTTTTTCGTCTAAAAAGTTCAGTGGTTTTACCGCATCCAAAATATTGATTTTGCTCACTAGGGTGTGCAGTTCTGTATCAATGGCGCTGATAGTTGGGTCAGCTTGATGTGGCGCTGGAGGTTGCATGGCGGTGTTCTCGTACCGTTGTCGGGGTGTTTTTCCAGATAATATAGCAGAAGTTGTTAATCGCCTATTAATGTGTGGGCTGTGTTGATAAATAATCTAATGGTTACTTTAAGACTGTTTATTTATACAGTGTTGTTGTACAGTGTTTGCGAACTGTGTATTTATACAGTTGTTTGTGCAATTAAGTGTACTGGCGATTGGAGAGTGTATGAAATTAACCTTGTTTAGCGAAGCGGTAGCGGCGGGTTTTCCGAGCCCGGCAGAAGATTATAAAGAAGATGCCCTCAGTCTTGATGAGCATTTAATTACCCACCCAGCGGCAACGTATTTGGCGAAAGCGTCGGGTGATTCTATGCAAGGTGTGGGTATTTTTGATCAAGACCTGTTGGTGATAGACCGTTCGTTAACTCCACGTAATGGCAGCGTGGTGGTGGCCGCCGTAGACGGTGAGTTGTGTTGTAAGCAAATAGACATTGAGGGTAAGCGCTTGTTATCGGCAAACCCGCATTACCCGCCGATTAATATTTCAGAAGATCAGGATATGGTAATAGAAGGCGTGGTGAAAGCGTCGATTCGTTACCACTGGTTGGGCTAATGTTTGCGCTGGTGGATTGTAATAGCTGTTATGCCAGTTGTGAGCAGATTTTTCGCCCAGAGCTGCGCGGTAAGCCGGTGGTGGTGCTGT
The DNA here is from genome assembly GCA_913061435.1 of uncultured Thalassolituus sp. Classification (GTDB taxonomy): domain Bacteria; phylum Pseudomonadota; class Gammaproteobacteria; order Pseudomonadales; family Oceanobacteraceae; genus Oleispira. Next base: position 31,914 of record CAJXUK010000016.1, read on the forward strand.
CGAATAACGACGGCTGTATTGTGGCGCGCTCGAAAGAAGCAAAGCTGTTGGGGATCGACGATTTACAGCCATTTTTTAAAATAGAACCCATTTTAAAGCAGCACAATGTAGCGATTTTTAGCAGTAATTACGCCTTGTATGGGGATATTAGCCATCGGGTAATGACCACGTTAAAAACCTTTTCTCCAGAGGTAGAAGTGTATTCTATCGACGAGATGTTTTTAAACGTTGCAGGTATGCCGTGGAATCTTAAAGAGTATGGTCAGCAGATCAAACAAACCCTTTGGCAAGATATAAGAATGCCGGTGTGCGTAGGGGTTGGCCCCAGTAAAACGTTAAGTAAGCTGGCTAATCGCGCCGCTAAGTCGATTACCCAGTGTAATGGCGTGTGCGTGCTAGATCAGCCACATAAATGGCAATGGCTGCAAAAACGAATGCCGGTAACGCAGGTGTGGGGTGTGGGTAAGCGGTTAGCCAAGCGCTTACAGCGTTTTAATATAGATACCGTGTACGATTTGGCGCAGGCTAATACCAAGGTGTTGCGGCGCGAGGTGAATGTCAATTTAGAGCGTACCATTAACGAACTTAACGGCATTGCGTGTTATCCGTTAGAAGAACAGCCCAGCGCAAAAAAACAGATTTATTGCACGCGTTCGTTTGGCGAAAAGTTAAGCGAGTTGTCGCTTATTAAGCAAGCGGTGGCGGTGTATGCTAGCCGTGCTTCGCAAAAATTAAGGGCGCAAAAGTCGGTGGTGCAGTCGATACAGGTGTTTATGCATACATCGCCCCACCAAGACAATTACGTGAGTCGCAGTGTGGTGTGTCAGTTGCCGTATCCTACTAACGACAGTCGCGAAATTGTGGCACTGGCGTTACAAGGTGTGGCGGCGATTTATCAGCCAGGTAATCGCTATATAAAAGCGGGTGTGGGTTTGTTGGATGTGTGTGATCGGCGTTTTAATCAGTTTGATCTGTTTAATACTGGGCAGTCGGCGCATTCAGAAAAATTAATGCAGTTGTTAGATAAAACCAATGCACGCCATGGCCGTAATGCGGTGTTTTTGGGGGCAGAAGGGGTGGCGCAAAAGTGGGCAATGCGTCAGCAATATAAGTCTCCGGCGTATACCACGCGTTGGGGTGATTTACCGGTAATTACTATGCGGTAATGGCTGTCTAGTCTGTACTTCTTTAGCATTAGCTTATAGATTGTGAAGCGATTATTTATTTTATAAAGGTTTTGTTATGAGTTTGATTGTTTACGGTGTGCCGCTGTCTCCTTTTGTGCGTAAGCTGCGCATGTGTTTGGCCGAGAAAGCCTTAGAATATAAGCTGCAAATCGTGATGCCGTTTAATCAGCCCGATTGGTTTTTAGAGTTGAATCCGCTAGGTCGTATTCCGGTATTAAAAGATGGCGATTTGGTGTTGTCTGACTCTAGTGTGATTTGCCAATATTTAGAAGAAAAGCACCCAGAATTAACTGCGCTGTTTGGCCAGAACCCTGCCCAAGCGGCGCAGGTGCGTTGGTTAGAAAAATACGCCGATTACGAATTGGCAGCGTTAACAACTTTTACCGTGTTTAGGCACCGTGTGTTAAGCCCAAGCATGGGTAAAGCGTGTAATGAAGAAGCGGTAAAAGCTGCAGTAGAAGAAAAACTGCCACCGCATTTTGATTACCTAGAAAAAACACTGGGCACGGCGGATTATTTTGTGGGGAATACGTTAAGCCTTGCAGATATAGCGTTTACCAGCCAACTCATCAGTATGGAACATGGCGGCGAAACCATTGATGCACAGCGCTGGCCCAATCTTGCGGGGTTGTATCAGCGCATGAAAGCGAGTGAGTTTATGCAGGGTATGCTAGCCGGTGAGAAAAAAGCATTGGCTAGCATTTCTTAGCACTATAAATAGATAAATCATTCATACACTGTACGTCGTTTAGGGAATAAACGGCGTACTAGTACAAAGAAAAGCGGCACTAAAAAGATCCCTAAAATAGTGGCTGTAATGGTTCCACCCACAATGCCGGTGCCGATCGAAATTCGGCTATTGGCCCCAGCTCCTGAAGATAATGCCAGTGGCATAATGCCCACACCAAATGCTAATGAGGTCATAATAATTGGGCGCAAGCGCAATTTAGCCGCATGTATGGCCGAGTCTATTAACGACATGCCGCGCTGGTAAGAGGCTTCGGCAAATTCAACAATCAAGATCGCATTCTTAGAAGCTAAGCCCATAGTGGTGAGCAGGGCTACTTGGAAATAAATATCGTTTTCTAGCCCGCGCATTGTAGTCGCTAAGGCAGCACCGACAACCCCTAATGGGATTACCAGCATAACCGAAAACGGTACCGACCAGCTTTCGTATAGCGCCGCTAGGGCCAAAAATACCACCAAGATCGATAGCGCATACAACAAGCTGGATTGTCCGCTCGACAGTTTTTCTTGATACGACAAGCCGCTCCAAGAATAGCTGAGTTTGCCTTGGCCGATCTCTGCGGTTAAGCGTTCCATTTCGGCCATGGCTTGGCCAGAGCTAACGCCCGCAGCAGCTGCGCCATTAATACTAATAGAGGCAATGCCGTTAAAGCGCGATAAGCTTTGTGGGGCGTTAGACCAAGACGAAGTGCTAAATGCCGAAAAAGGTGTCATGGTGGTTTCGCCATTCGCGTCTCTTCCTCTTACATGCCAACGGCCTAAGTCTTCTGGCTTGGAACGAAATTGTGCGTCGCTGGCAATGTACACTTTTTTCACGCGGCCATTATCAATAAAGTCGTTAACGTAACTGCCTGCCCAAGCGGAGGTAAGGGTATTGGCAACATCGGGTAGTGCCAACCCTAAGGCGGTGGCTTTGCCGTTGTCTATGTCAATTTTAAGTTGCGGTGTTTGGCCTAACGCGCCTTCGCGAATACCAACTAATAACTCACTTTGGCGAGCTTGCGCGACTAATTCATTTTTTAATTCGGTCAGTTCTTCACGGGATGTGCCTGCAGCGGCTTGCAGTTCAAAGCTAAAGCCGTTGCTTTGCCCAAGGCCGCGAATTACGGGTGGCGATAACGCAAAGATATTGGCGTCGCGCACGTTGGCTAAGTTTTTATTCATGCGCTGCACCAAAGCATCCACACTTTGCTCTTCGCTGTCGCGCTGATCCCAAGGTTTTAGGGCTAAAAATCCCATACCGGCATTTTGGCCACTGCCCGAGAAGTTAAAACCGGCAATAGAGAAGGTTCTTATAACGGTGTCGGCTTCTTCTTGAGCTAAGTATTGTTCTACTTGCTGGGCTACGTCGCGGGTACGTTTAATAGAGGCGCCCGAAGGTAGATTGATCTGGAACATGGCGCTGCCTTGGTCTTCTTTGGGTAAGAAGCCGGTTGGCATACGCGTAATTAACACCGCTAAAATTGCAATGATGATGCCGTAAAAAAGCAACCAGCGGTATTTGCGGTTGATGATTTTGCTAACGTAGATTGTATAAGCGTCGGTAAAGCGGTTGAAGTGACGATTGAAACGAGCAAAAAACCCGCGCTGTGTGCTGGCCGGTGCAAGTGTTTTTGGTTCTTTGTGAACCAACAAGCTGGCGCATAAAGTGGGGGTTAAGGTAAGTGCAACAATGACCGAAAGTACCATAGACGACACAATCGCGATGGAAAATTGCTGATAAATAACACCGGTCGAGCCGCCAAAAAACGCCATGGGCAAAAACACTGCCGACAACACAATACCTATACCGACCAAGGCGCTGCTGATTTCTGCCATAGATTCAATAGTGGCATCGCGGGGCGATAGGTTTTTCTCGTGCATGAGCCGTTCTACGTTTTCGACCACCACAATGGCGTCGTCAACTAATAAGCCAATCGAAAGCACAATACCAAACATGGTGAGGGTATTGATCGAAAAGCCAAATGCGGCGAGTACGCCAAAAGTGCCCAGCAATACAATGGGTACCGCAATGGCTGGAATTAAGGTGGCGCGCCAGTTTTGTAGAAATAGCCACATAACCAAAACAACCAATACAATGGCTTCGGCGAGGGTTTTAACCACTTCGTTAATCGATATTTTAATGAAGTCGGTGCTGTCGCGTGGGAAGGTGTATTGATAGCCGTCGGGTAAGTTTTTAGCCAGTTCGGCGACTTTGTCTTTTACCCGTGTGGCGGTATCAAGAGCGTTAGCACCGGGGGATAGCATAATCGCGATGCCAGAGGCAGGGTAGCCGTTTAAGCGCGGAATGGCGTAATAACGTTCGCTGCCAATTTCTACCCGGGCAACGTCACTCAAGAGTACGTTAGCGCCGCTGGGGTCGTATTTGATGATGATGTTACGAAATTCTTCTGGGCTCGACATCAGTGATTGGGCGGTAACGGTGGCGTTGAGTTCTTGCGTGTCGGCAGACGGCATGCCGCCAATTTTACCCGCTGGCACTTGTACGTTTTGACCGCGCAACGCGTTAGATATATCAGAAGGCATTAACTTAAACGCAGCCAGTTTGTCAGGGTCTAGCCAAATGCGCATGGCGTAGCGGGAGCCAAATACGCGAATGTCGCCCACGCCTTCAATACGCGCTAGGCTGTCTTGAAAGTTGGACGCTATGTAGTCAGAAATATCCGATGCGCTGGATTCGCTGGTGGTGTCGTAAAGCGCGGTCACTAATAAATAATCGCTGTTCGATTTGGTAACCGTAACCCCTTGTGCCTGCACCGATTCTGGAAGGCGTGAGTTAACCTGCGCGACTTTGTTTTGCACTTGTACCTGAGCGTAGTCAGGGTCGGTGCCTTGTTCAAAGGTGATTTGCACCGAGGCCGAACCGTCGGATGTGCTGGACGAAGAAAAGTACAGTAGGCCGTCTAGCCCGGTGAGCTGTTGCTCTAAAATTTGGGTGACGCTGTTTTCAACGGTGGTTGCGTCGGCTCCGGTATAGCTGGTTTTTACACTGATCACCGGTGGCGCAATGTTAGGGTATTGGGCGACGGGCAACGAAAAAATAGCCCCTAAGCCGGTTAACATAATGATGATCGAGATTACCCAAGCAAACACCGGGCGGTCGATAAAGAAGCGAGAAAACATGGTTTATTGCTCCTGTTCGCTGGCGTTCATTAAAAAGGGATTAACCTCACTGCCGGGGCGCACTTTAACAGTGCCTTCTACTAATACTTTGTCGCCAGTGGCTAAACCACTGCCAATTAACCATTGGTCATTAACCGCTGCTAGGGTTTCGACGGCGCGTTTCTCAATGATGTTGTCGGAGTTGATCACATACGCGTAGGCGCTGCCGTTGGCGTTGTGATAAATGCCTTGCTGAGGCACTAAAATGGCTTTTTCGTCGATGGCGTCGTTAACGCTGGCACGCACAAACATGCCGGGCAGTAAAACGGTGTTGGTATTATCAAATTCGGCGCGTAAGGTAACGCTGCCGGTTGCTGGATCGACGGATAATTCTTGGGTGATTAATTTTCCGCTTTGCGAGTACGTGCTGCCATTTTCTAGGGTTAACGTTACTTCAGACGTGCCGGCCTTGATACCCGATTGGGTGTTGTGAGTGTGCATAAGCTGGTGCAATTTTAAAACGTCGGCACTGCTTTTTTGCATGTCGACATAAATCGGGTTTAGGGTTCGAATAATCGCCAGTGGCTGAGTTTGGCCAGCGGTTACTAGGGCACCTTCGGTCACATGGGATAAACCAATATGGCCTGTAATTGTGGCTTTTATTTGGCTGAATTCTAAATTAATAGCCGCGCTTTCTAGGGCCGCTTGAAATTTTTCGATGTTGGCTTGGGCTTCTAAAAATGTAGCGCGGGCGTCGTCGGCGTCTTGTTGTGAGATGCCTTGTTGGCCCAGTAGATTACGATAGCGTTTGTCTTTTAAGCGAGCGGTTTCCAGTGAGGCTTTGGCGCTGTTAAGGTTGGCTTTGGCTTCGTTAAAAGCCGCTTGAAACGTGGCGGGGTCGATTTGATACAGCAGTTGGCCTTTTTTAACAAAACTGCCTTCGTTAAAAAAACGTTTTTGCACAATCCCACTAATTTGTGGCCTAACTTGGGCAACTCGAGAGGCGGTAACGCGCCCTTGCATTTCGCTATTAATCGCATGGCGGGTGGTGGTTACTTCGATATAGGATACATCGGGTATGCGTTTGAGTTTGACTTGAGTTTCTTTATCTTGGCAACCACTTAAAACAAGCGTAGATAGCAAAGCGGTGGCTAATGCCATTGTGCTTGTGCGTATAGAAAATTGACCGAGTGAGAATCTCATAGCTACGTCCCTTAAAATAAGATCAAATCAAAACAGATTAAATATAAGGCAACAGTTATAGGCGAGTAGTGGCTAAAACACTAGGGGAAAAGACAAAAATAGCACCTTCTTGAGTAAGAAGGTGTGTTCCATTTTTGTTAGGCGCTGTGTTCTTCAGAACTTTCGCGTTTTCGCGCATTTTTGGCAGAGGTTTTGCCCGTTGTGCGGTCAATTATATGTAGCTTGTGATGCAAGGCCGTCTTGGCGATCATGTGGGCAGTCACCGGCGCAGTGATTAATAAAAATAGGGTAATTAGCAGCTCGTGCAAGCTCAGGTAGCCTTGCTGGTACGTGATCATTACCGACGAGGCAACCAATAAGCTACCCATGCCTAATGTAGTGGCTTTGGTAGGCGCGTGTAGGCGCGTATAAAAATCAGGCAGTTTGGCCAGCCCCAGCGAGCCAATAAAAACAAAAACACCGCCAAAAATTAAAAAAGCGGATACAACAACTTCGATCCAAAATTCCATGATATTTTCCTAAGTAATAAACAGGTGAGTTGAGTGGCTAACCATTATTGCTACTCAATTAAATCGCCGCGCAGTATGTATTTGCACATGGCGACGGTGCTCACAAATCCCAGCATGGCTATCAATAATGCTGCTTCAAAATACAACGCAGTACCCGCGGATATACCAAATAAAATGATTAAGGCGATGCTGTTAATGTACATGGTATCGAGTGCCAGAATCCGATCGGGGCGGCCTGGGCCTTTAAACAAACGCCACAAATTAAGCATTAGTGATATGCACACTAGAGTGGTTGAGATCATTATGGCGGTGCTTAACATGCAAAAATCTCCGTAAGGGGTTGCTCATAACGTTGTTTAATCGTGGCAATTAGTTCGTCTTTGTCGGTCATGTGCAATACGTGTACGTACAGCCAATTTTTATCTTCTGATACTTCGGCGCTTACCGTGCCCGGTGTCAGTGAGACTGTGCTGGCTAAAATGGTGATGGGCAGTTCATTAACAATATCAATGGGTACAGCAATAAAAGCCGGCTGTAATTTTTTGCTGGGCCCTAGTACCAATAAAGCTACTTCAAAGTTGGCAACAATAATGTCGCCCAATACCATGATTGCGTAACGAATCATGATCAATGGCCTATGAAAGCGTGGCTGCGGATTTTGCATGCCTGCAGTCAGCATGGGGATGGTGAGTGCTAAAAATGACCCTAGCACAATATGACCAAACGATACGGTGTTGTTGAGCAACAGCCAAACAATTAGCAGTAATACCGAATGAAACGGCATGGGTAGAAAGCGAAAACGAGGTTGAGGGTTCATTATTGCGCTCCTTTAATTTGGTTATGTTGCAGCAAGGCATCTACGGTTTGCGATGTATCGTGAAGTTGGCTCGCCGCTGCACGAGTAAACTCAATAACCGGGTCGCCAAAAATAACCAGTAACGGAGACGTTAGCAGTAACAACACCACTGCCATTACTTTTAACGGATGAATGGGGTCGCTATTGTTAATGCTGTTGCTGCTGCTGGTTTTTGAATAACGCCAGAACAGCGTGGTGCCGGCGCGAGAGATGGCGATTAAGGAGGCAACACTGGCAAGCAAGACAAAGCCCCATACCCAGCTCATTTCAGTTGCGCCCTCGGCAGATTGTAAAATTAATACCTTACCTAAAAAGCCAGATAATGGCGGTAAGCCGACAACGGTTAGAGCGGCAAAAAAGAACGCAATACCAATAGGCGTGTTGTGCGGCATTTTACGCGCAACTACATAGCGGTCTTCGGATTTACCCCGTTGTTTGCTCACTAAATCGGCAATTAAAAATAACGCGCCCGTGATGAGGGTGGAGTGGATCATATAATACAAACCCGCAGCGGTAGCGGCTTCGCGTTGCATGGCAATGGTCAAAATAAGCGTACCGACCGAAACAATCACTAAGTTAGCGGTGGTAAGGCGTAAGCTGGGGCTGGCTAAGACGCCAACAGCACCAATTACGATAGTGAGTATGCCCATGGGCCATAACCACGGAATAGCGATGCTGGCCAGCGGGCCGGCGTCGACGCCAAAAATCACATTGTTAACGCGCAAAATACTGTAAATACCGACCTTGGTCATGATCGCGAACAAGGCAGCAACCGGTGCACTGGCAGCGGCATAGGTTTTGGGTAGCCAAAAGTTCAGCGGTAAAATAGCGGCTTTTAAACCAAACACGACTAACAGCAATAACCCACCGGATTTAGCAAGGGCTTGTTCGTGTTCGCCCAGTAAACGTACTTTGCTGGCCATGTCGGCGATGTTGAGCGAGCCAACAGTGCCGTACAAAATACCGAGTGCAAATAAGAATACGCTAGACGCCACTAGGTTCAAAATAACGTAATGCACGTTGGCTTTGGTTTTTTGTTTGCCGCCGCCATGAATTAGCAGGGAGTAAGAGGCGATGAGTAACACTTCAAAGAAAACGAATAGGTTAAATAAATCACCGGTTAAGAATGCGCCGTTAACCCCCATGATTTGGAACATAAACAATGGGTGAAAATACATGCCTTCTTTGTCGTCGCCCGCAGTGGCGTATATTAAAGCGCCTAAACCTAAAGCTGAGGTTAGTAGTACCATCATGGTCGATAAGCGGTCGGCCACTAAGCTGATACCAAACGGCGGTTCCCAGCCACCTAATATGTACAGTTGTGTGCCTTGGTTGTGGCTCACAAGTAATAAATAAGTAGAGGTAATTAATAACAACACCATGCTAACAATAGAAAACAGGCGATGGCGGTCTATCGATTTACTTAATGGTGGCAGCAGCATAAGCAGTGCTGCCAACATCGGTATTAAAATAGGAAGTATCGGCAGGTGTTGCATTAACCATTCCTTTTATCTGATGCGATGGATTTGGTGGCGTGGTCGGGTGATTGACCATCAACGTGGTCGTTACCTTGGTCGGCTCGCGAACGCATGGCTAAAATTACTAAAAATGCGGTCATGGCAAAGCCGATTACAATGGCGGTTAATACCAAGGCTTGGGGCAGTGGATCGCCGTAAACTTCTGATTGCCCTAGTACAGCTGCACCGTCGACGGTTAAGCGGCCACTAGCGAATAAAAATAAGTTAACGGCGTAAGACAGCATGGTTAACCCAATCACTACGGTGAATGTGCGCCCACGCAGTACTAAGAAAAATCCACAGGTGGTTAAAATGCCTACGCAAATTGCAAAAATGGCTTCCATTATTCGTTCACCTTCTCTTCAACACGTTCGGTGGTGGTTAATTTACCCAGGTTGGCCAAAATCAGCAGAACAGCGCCAACAACGGTTAGGTAAACCCCTAGATCAAATATTAATGCACTGGCCAATTCAAATTCGCCGATCAACGGCAGGCTAAAGTAATCGAACCAGGTGCTAAGGAATGGTTTACCAAATATCCAGCTGCCAAGACCGGTTGCGGTGGCGATTAAAATACCGCCAGCAATCATCCATTGGTAATCTAGTTTCATACGCGGTTTGATCCACATAACGCCGTTGGCAATGTATTGCTGAACGATGGCAACTGAGGTGATTAAACCTGCGATAAAGCCACCGCCCGGTAGGTTGTGACCGCGCAAGAATATAAACGCCGATACCAATAACGCTAACGGTAATAGGCTTTGTGAGACCATGGCCAACATCATTGGGTGTGGATCGTTATTCCATAAGCGACCTTTGTCGTCGCGTGTAGGAACATAAATACGCATTTTGGAAATCAGCTTAAAGATACCCAATGCGGCAATACCCAATACGGTGATTTCGCCCAAGGTATCAAAGCCTCGGAAGTCGACCAAGATAACGTTGACAACGTTGGTGCCGCCACCGCCGGTTTTACTGTTGGCGATAAAGAAATCAGAGATGGTTTCGACAGGCATCGTTAGCATGGCAAAACACAAGGTGCCGATAATACAACCAATAATGGCCGATACGGTGAGGTCGACACTTAAACGGCGGTTGCTCGATTCTTTTTGCGTGCTTTGCGGTAAAAAGTACAGCGCTAACAACAGCAAAATAATAGTAACGATTTCTACCGATAGCTGAGTAAGGGCTAAATCCGGTGCAGAGAATTTAGCAAATGCCAGCGAGACGATTAGCCCGACCACCGATAAGAAGATCAGTGACATAAAGCGTTTTCGGTGCCAGATCACAGTAGCAATAGCGCTAAAGATCAGCAGCAGTGCGGCAATAATGGCAACGCCATCAACCGGCAGTTGCGCACGCGACCCCATATTTTCGGTGAGGGATAACAGTGGGTAGGCGCTCATAACTAAAATGAACAATAACATTAAAAAGATGTAGCGCTGCAATGAGCCATTTTCTATCGCGCCCATTAGGCGTTGGCTAAAGCGTACGATTTTTTGAACGCTGTCTTCAAATATGTATTTGGCGTCGGGCTCACTAAAGTGCGATTGAAAATCAAATAAGTGGCGGCGGTTATAGTAAATTGTAATACCGCCCACTAACGCTAAAAAGCTCATAAACAGTGGGATATTAAAACCGTGCCAAATAGACAAGCTGTAGGTAGGTACTTCGGTGGCCATTACAGCAAAGGCGGCTGAGTGTAATAAGTCACCCACAAAAAATGCAGGGAAGATACCCACTGCCAGACACAGAACCACTAAAATCTCCATCGGCACTTTCATGTAGCGAGGTGGCTCATGAGGTGTCTTGGGCAAGTCGACGGGTTCGCCGTTAAAAAATACATCGTGAATAAAGCGCAACGAGTAAGCCACAGAGAAAGCCGCGCCTACAGTTGCTAATAATGGAATCATCCAAGACAACGATCCCAGCATGCTTTGATCTAGGGTTTCGGCAAAGAACATTTCTTTGGATAAGAAACCGTTCAGTAAAGGCACGCCTGCCATCGACAGAGCCGCAACGATGGCAAGGGTCGCGGTGTAGGGCATAAATTTGGCTAAACCGTGGAGTTTGCGCATATCACGGGAGCCGGTTTCGTGATCAATAATACCCGCCGCCATAAACAATGAGGCTTTAAAGGTGGCGTGGTTAATAATATGGAACACCGCAGCGACCGCAGCCAGTGTGGAGTTTAAACCCAATAAGAGGGTAATTAAGCCCAAGTGGCTGATGGTGGAGTATGCCAGCAAGCCTTTTAGGTCATGTTTGAATAACGCAATGTATGCGCCCAATAGCAAAGTAAATAGCCCGGTTAAACTTACAATGATGAACCATAAATCGGTGCCGGCTAAGGCTGGGTAAAAACGACACATCAAGAAGATACCGGCTTTTACCATAGTCGCCGAGTGTAAGTAAGCACTGACTGGAGTCGGTGCCGACATGGCATGGGGCAACCAGAAGTGGAAGGGGAATTGCGCCGATTTGGTGAAGGCACCTAGCAAAACAAGTACCAAGGCGATGGGGTAGGCTGCGTGGGCTTTTAATAAATCGCCACTGGCCAGAACAACGTCTAGGTCATAACTACCCACGATATTTCCGATCAATAATAAGCCAGCTAATAACGCTAAGCCGCCAGTGCCGGTAACGGTAAGTGCCATGCGGGCACCTTTGCGGGCTTCAGATTTGTTTGACCAAAAGCTGATCAGTAAAAACGAGCTGATGCTGGTGAGTTCCCAAAACATCCATAGTTGAATCATGTTGTTGGAGATTACTATGCCGACCATAGCGCTCATAAACAGCATGAGGTAAGCATAAAACTGGCCCATCGAATCTTTGTCGGATAAGTAGTAACGGGCGTAAAGAATAATGAGGAGGCCGATGCCGAGAATTAACAATAAGAAGAGCAGTGAAAGGCCATCTAGCCTAAACGAAATATCGAGTCCCATGGATGGGATCCATTCAATGGTTTGTCGCAGTGACTCCCCATCAAATATTTGGCCAACGTGCATTAATACTAAGATCAGAGACCAAGCGGGTAATATTGCGACGGATAACGCACAAAGATTACGGCCAAAGCGTTCTGTTAACAAAGGGACTAATGTGCCTATTAGCGGCAATAGTACAACCCACATCAAATTCATAAGCAGGTAAAACTCCAAATTATTGGGCGATAATTCTTATAGTAGACTGATTTATAAGTATTATCTTGGTAATGCTTAATTTTTTATCATCATTGTTTACGCGTTTGATTGTACTCTGTAGATGAAACAACAAGAAAGCTTTTGAATGTTAAATTGACGTTTTTATAACTTTTTATTCTTTGCGAAGTCCGAGTCTAATTTAGATTTGAAGAAAGGTAATCAACAAACACGCGTATTTTGGGTGATAGGTGACGGTTTTGTGGATAAACCGCCCACACGCCCTCTTCTGGTTCGCGGTAGTGGTCGAGCAGAGTGATGAGTTCGCCGCTTTCAATGTGAGTGTTCACGTAATAGTCGGGCAGTTGCACAATCCCTAAGCCTTTTAAGGCAGCGTCGACCAAGCCATAACCGCTGTTGTAACGCAGCCGACCTTTTAAACGAATATTCTTTTCTTTACCCCCTTCTTTAAAGTGCCAGTAATCCAGGGTGCCTAATAAGCAGCTGTGTTTGTTTAGTTCTGACAACGAGTGAGGAACGCCGTGAGTGTTTAAATATTCGGGGGAGGCACATACAAAATTTGTGCGGTTGCCCAGCTTTTTGGCCATTAGGGTGGAATCGGTGAGTTTGCCGACGCGAATGGCTAGATCGTAACCGCCATCTACTAAGCTGATTTGTTGGTTGCTTAAATAAGCCGAGACTTCGATGTCTTTGTATTGCAACATAAAGTTGTTAATAAGTGGCAATACTTGCTGTTCGCCGTAGGTCACAGGGGTGGTGATTTTGATGGTGCCTTGAGGTTTGGTTTGAAAATTAGTGATAGCCAGTTCTGCGGCTTGTAGGCTGTCTAACACACCACGGCAGTGCTGATAAAAAATACGGCCTTCTTCGGTGAGGGATACCTTGCGGGTAGTGCGGTAAAACAATTTAATGTTGAGGCGCTTTTCGAGAGCACTGATTTGGCGACTTACTTGAGCGGTGGAGATCGTCATTTTTTTTGCCGCTAAGGTAAAGCTTTCGTTTTCGGCGACATTGACAAATTCGCTAATCCCTTCCCATTGCATGACAAATATCCCGTTAATTAAAGAGTGTTTAATAAGGGTTATTTTGCCACGATTGTTACCACTGAGTAATAGTGAATTGTAAATTAGTCATATTATCATTACACGGTAACCATCGTAGACTAGGCTTATGATTTGACAATAGCCAGCATGATATCTGGCGTAAAGCGCTGACAATAAGACGACATTAAGACGTAAGGAAATAACAAAATGACTGACCAATTTATAAAATCAAAAGCGGCCATTGCTTGGGGCCCTAAACAACCACTGACGATTGAAGAAGTGGATGTAATGTTGCCGCGCAAAGGCGAAGTACTTATTAAAGTAGTGGCTTCGGGTGTGTGCCATACCGATGCGTTTACACTTTCTGGCGAAGATCCAGAAGGGGTTTTCCCAACCATTTTAGGCCACGAAGGCGGTGGTATTGTTGAGCAGATTGGCGAAGGCGTGACCAGCGTGCAAGTAGGCGATCATGTTATTCCTTTATACACACCAGAGTGTGGCGAGTGTAAATTTTGTTTGTCGGGCAAGACTAACTTGTGTCAAAAAATTCGTGAAACCCAAGGTAAAGGTTTAATGCCAGACGGCACCACGCGTTTTTACAAAGATGGCGAGCCTATTTTCCATTACATGGGTTGCTCTACGTTTTCTGAGTACACGGTATTACCCGAAATTTCTCTCGCCAAAGTAAATAAAGAAGCCCCACTCGAAGAAGTTTGCTTGTTAGGTTGTGGTGTTACCACCGGCATGGGCGCGGTTATGAATACTGCTAAGGTAGAAGAAGGCGCTACGGTAGCTATTTTTGGTTTGGGTGGTATTGGTCTTTCTGCCGTGATTGGTGCAACTATGGCGAAGGCGTCTCGTATTATCGCTATCGACATTAACGAAAGTAAGTTTGCTTTGGCGAAGCAGTTGGGCGCAACCGATTGTATTAACCCAAAAGATTACGACAAGCCGATTCAAGATGTGATTGTTGAGCTAACTGACGGCGGCGTTGATTATTCTTTTGAGTGTGTGGGTAACGTTGATTTAATGCGTTCTGCTTTAGAGTGCTGCCACAAAGGTTGGGGTGAATCGGTGATTATTGGTGTGGCGGGTGCTGGCCAAGAAATTTCAACTCGTCCGTTCCAGTTAGTAACAGGTCGAGTCTGGAAAGGTTCTGCGTTTGGTGGTGTTAAAGGCCGCACCGAGTTGCCAGATTACGTTGAGCGTTACCTAGCCGGTGAGTTTAAGTTAAGCGACTTTATTACTCATACTATGGCTCTTGAAGAGATCAACGAGTCGTTTGAATTGATGCATAAAGGCGAAAGCATTCGCACTGTTATTCATTTCGATAAATAGACAATCGAGTTGTTTTGGGGGTTGTTATGAGTATTGAAAGTTTAAGCATTAATAAAAGTTTTGGCGGTTGGCATAAGCAATATAGCCATCAGTCATCGACGTTAAACTGTAAAATGCGCTTTGCGATTTATTTACCACCGCAAGCGTCTAATGGCGAAAAAGTGCCGGTGTTGTATTGGTTGTCTGGCTTAACTTGCACGGATGAAAACTTCATGCAAAAAGCCGGTGCTCAGGCATTAGCGGCTAAGTTAGGGGTAGCGATTGTTGCCCCGGATACCAGCCCTCGTGGTGATGATGTGGCCAATGATGACGGCTACGATTTAGGCCAAGGTGCTGGCTTTTATGTAAATGCTACTCAAGCGCCGTGGAACCGTCATTATCAGATGTACGATTATGTGGTGAATGAGTTGCCGCAGTTAATCGAGGCAAGGTTTCCAGTATCGGATAAGCGTTCGATTGCCGGCCATTCTATGGGTGGCCATGGTGCTTTGATGATCGCTTTACGTAACCCAGAACGCTATTGTTCTGTATCGGCGTTCAGCCCAATCAGTAATCCCATTAACAGTCCTTGGGGTGAAAAAGCGTTTACGGCGTATTTGGGTGACAATAAAGACACTTGGCGCAATTATGATGCCAGCGAGTTAATGACCTTGGCAGTGGAGGATAAGTCTATCCAGCGTGTACCCGCTAAGGTGGATCAGGGCGGAGCAGATGACTTTTTGGTGGAGCAATTAAAACCAGAAACCCTAGAAGCTGCAGCAGCCCAAGTTGATTATCCTTTAGAGCTGAATGTTCACGAAGGGTATGATCATAGTTACTATTTCATCGCCAGTTTTATTGGTGAGCATTTGGCTTTTCATAGCAAGCATTTGCAGGGATAGTTTTTATTGGTTGTCGTTTTTGTTAGCAAATTTATTAGGGTTGCACTGGTTGTCGTCGCATTGAATATGCTGACTTTTAGGCATTAAAATGCGGCTTATGGTTTGTCGATGTTTGGCAAAAAAAGTGTAACCCAAGTCTGCAAAAAACCTGATAACCGGTAAGCGTAAAATCACCAACCAGCGATGTTTGCCGACGGTTTTCCAAGCTTGATAAGTTACATCTAAGCCATAAATCATTTCACCGTATTGAGTTTGGCCATGCAGTAAGTTCATGGCTTTATTTGGGTCAATGTGCGGAAAGCGCTGGCTGAAATCAGTTGCATTCAAATCTTCTAGGGTCAGCCGATGCTGTGTGTCGGCTTGTCTTAGATGCTTCATTTCTAAGTTGCATAGTGGGCACTGAGCATCATAAAAGATAATCATTTTGCATTAGCTTCTAGTTTTTGAATCTCTTTATGCATGACATCCGCTTCACTGGTGATTGCAGAATACAACTTAATATCACCATTGCGCTGAGCGTTCATCGCTTGCTCTAATTTTTGCATGTAATCTTTTTTTAGTTTTTTAACGGGATCTTTCTTAAACAATGAAAACATAAAAGGCTCGCTTAATTGATATCTATTAAATGAAATTAAAAAAATAAATGACTAATGTTTTAAGCTAATCGTTAAAATTTTTACGCAGCAGGGTTAGGTTTGGATCATATTAGTGAACATAACGATTTAATTTCATTGATGTCGTTAAATGTCTAGAGAAAATACATTAGTTTTATTATTTTTTGTAACTATTTATTAATTATTGTGATCTGAAATATTTTTATTGCTCGTAAGTGAGTTGAATCTTTTGTCGACACTCAAAAAATATGTGTTGGCAAGCCCCAGAAAAAAGTTTCACAACTAACGAAAACAAAACTAGCGAAAACAAAAGGATTACAGAATGAAAATAACAAAAAATCATCTTGCGGTTGCGTGTTTATCAACCCTACTAGCTGCTTGTGGCGGTGACAGTGACAGCAACAATGATAATGACAATCAAGTATCTTCTTATGTGAGAGTACTTCATGCCTCACCGGATGCTCCGAATGTTGATGTGTTAGTTGATGGTAATGCTGTACTAACCAATGTAGCTTTCCAGCAAGGCTCTGGTTATTTGCAATTAGATTCAGGTAGACGCAATGTTAAGGTGCGTGTTAATGGTACCGACACTATTGTTCTTGATGAAAACTTTTCACTGGGTGAAAACGGTTATTATTCGGTAATCGCACAGGGTTTGGTTGCATCTGCAGTGGATTCTGAAACAGAACTGGAACTTGAAGTTATTGATGATACCGAAAACAGAAACAACGGTGTGAACGATGTTACTGTCGTACATGCCGCGCCAAGTGCTGGCAATGTTAATGTATTTGTAACAGCAGATGGTGTTGAATTACCAACTAATGCAGGTGAATTAGCCAATTTTGAGTTTGATGATGATGAAACATTAACCAGTATCGCTAGTGGTGATTACCAAGTGCGAATTACGGGTGTTAATTCTCCAGATGTAGTTTATAACTCATCGACGCTGCCAGTAGCGACTGATGTTACAGCGGTTGCGGTAAAAAGCACTAAAGGCGTTTCTCCAGTAAGTTTACTAATTTGGGCTGATTCACAAACTCCGGTAACTCCTGTGTTAGATGCAACTGCTGAAGTTCGCATTGTGCATGCTGTTGATGCGGTAGACGTTGATGTGTTTGCTGGTGGTAATGAACTTTTAAGTGATTTTAGTTATAAAGATGCTACAGGTTATGTCGTTGTTGCATCGGGTGAATTGCCTGTTGCAATTGCGCCAGCAGATCAAGATATTGGAAATGCTATTCCAACATTAAGCGGTAAGTTACCGTTAAAGCGTGGTGAATCTTATACGGTTATTGCTGCGGGTGATGCTACAAAAAATCAATTAATTGTGTTGAATGACCAACGTGAAGTATCTGCAGCAGGCAAAGCCGATGTGCGTTTAGTGCACGCAGCAGCAGCGTCAGCCGCTGATCCTGTTGATATTTATGTTGCAGCAACAGGAGCAGATATTAGTAATAATGAGCCGACTTTTGCTGATGTCATAATCGGACAAGATACAGGTTATACTGCCCTTGAAGGCACCACAGCTTATCAAGTCGTGATTGCTGCAGATAATACAACTGCACCCGCTATCACAGGTTTAGATAATGTCACTTTTGGTGCAGACTCGGTAACCACTGCGATTGCGATTGGTAATGCTAGCGGCCTCGATAAAATTATCCTTGATGATGAACGTACTGTTCAAATGAAACGATAATTGTAAGTTAAAAATAATGTGCATGTTCTCAGTTAAAAGTACCTAAAATAAAAAACGCGAGGCTTGCCTCGCGTTTTTTATAGATAACCACAATTTTTTTGTTAATAAAGTGAACCTATTTTTGTCGAGTTGCGTAAATACATTCAGCTAACGATTTGAGATAAATTTTCGCTGTTAGCAGAGTATTTTCATTTTATCTAAAAAGGGAGGCACTATGCCTAACTATACCGCGCCAATGAATGACATGAGCTTTGTTCTTTTTGATGTCTTAAAAGCTCAAGATTTAAGCCTTATGCCAGGGTTTGAAGATGCAAATGAAGAGATGATTCGAGCGGTTCTCGATGAATCTGCAAAACTTGCTGAAAATATTTTACAGCCTATCAATCAGTCGGGTGATATTGAAGGTTGTCATTACGACCCTGAAACTAAATCTGTTACGGTTCCCAAAGGTTTTAAAGAAGCTTACCGTGCCTTTGCTGATGGTGGCTGGTCGGGTCTTTCTGCGTCGACCGAATACGGTGGCCAAGGTTTACCACAACTGTTGAAGATTGTGGTAGATGAAATGGCATGCTCAACTAACTTGTCTATGGGTATGTACCCTGGTTTGAGCCATGGTGCGATTGATGCACTAACGTTGCACGCCAGTGATGAATTAAAAGAAAAGTATTTGCCAAACCTAATTGCAGGTGAGTGGACCGGTACTATGTGTTTGACCGAGCCACAGTGTGGTACTGATTTAGGCTTGGTTCGTACAAAAGCTGAACCACAAGCCGACGGCAGCTATGCTATTTCGGGCACTAAAATTTGGATCACCGGTGGTGACCACGATATGGTGGACAACATTGTTCACTTGGTATTGGCTAAATTGCCAGGAGCACCAGATTCTAGTAAAGGTATTTCGTTGTTCTTAGTACCTAAGTTTTTAGATGACGGCACGCGTAACCCAGCGTTTTGTGGTGGTCTTGAACACAAGATGGGTATTAAAGCCTCTGCAACCTGTGTAATGAACTTCGAAAATGCCAAAGGTTGGTTGATTGGTAAAGAAAACGAAGGTTTGAAGTGCATGTTCACTATGATGAACTCTGCGCGCATCATGGTGGGTATTCAAGGTTTAGGTTTGGCCGAAAAAGCCTACCAAATCAGCCTTGGTTTTGCTAAAGAGCGTTTGCAGTCGCGTTCACTAACGGGCCCTAAGAACCCAGAAGAAAAAGCCGATCCTATTATTGTTCACCCAGATGTTCGTCGTATGTTAACCCAGCAGAAG
Organism: uncultured Thalassolituus sp.; assembly: GCA_913061435.1. Classification (GTDB taxonomy): domain Bacteria; phylum Pseudomonadota; class Gammaproteobacteria; order Pseudomonadales; family Oceanobacteraceae; genus Oleispira. The sequence goes on from CAJXUK010000016.1 coordinate 51,028, forward strand.
GTCTTCTTAGAAGGCGCACGTTGCATGGCTTACTGGACAGGTTTGAATTTGGATATTTCTGAAAATCACCCAGATGCCGACGTACGTGAAGAAGCAGATGACATTGTGCAGATCATGACGCCAATCGTTAAAGCATACTTAACCGACGAAGGTTTCTTCTCTACCGACCAAGCGCTACAAAGCATGGGTGGTTCTGGTTTTACTCAAGATTGGGAAGTAGAGCAGTTATTGCGTGATGGCCGTATTGCCCGTATTTATGAAGGCACTAACGGTATTCAGTCTTTGGATTTAGTTGGCCGTAAGTTGATGATCAAAGGCGGTCGTTTACCTAAGACTTACTTTAAGAAAATGCACGAAATGGTTGCTAGCATTGATAACGAGCTACACCAAAAGCATTGTAAAGCGTTACTGCAAACCTTGCAGAACAGCTTGATGTGGATGGCAGGCAATGCAATGAAAGATCCAGAAATCGTGGGTGCAGCGGCAACTCCTATTCTTAAATTGTTCTCACTAACCACTATGGGTGTTATGTGGGCAACTATGGCGAATGTTGCAAAAGCTGACTTAAATTCTGGTAAGTATTCTGAAGATTTTTATCAGGGTAAGCTAAAAGCAGCTGAGCATTTCTTTAGAACAGCTACTGCTCAAGCGGATCTTTTACAGGCAGATATTGAAGCCGGTAAAGCGACCTTGATGGATTTCACTGCTGATCAATTCTAAGCCTGCTTAGATATTCACAAACACTTTTTTGTGTTTGTGAATTCAGTAGTTAAAATATTAATAGCTGAAGCATAAAAAACCCCGATAACATTTTTTGTTATCGGGGTTTTTTTATGCTGGTGTATTAGTTAAAAAGTTGGCAGTTATTTAAGCGGTTATTTAAGCGGTTTGTTTAAGGTTCGCCGATAGCTCTCTTAACGACTCAATTGACTTATGATAGAGCTGTCGAGTCCGTTCTAAGGTTACACCTATTTGCGGAGCGATTTCGGCAAAACTTAAACCATCACTAATATCAATACCATTATATAGGTAGACAATTTTTTGTTGTCTTTCGGGCAATTGTTTAATTAATTGTTTTAAATATTCTACGTCATTCACTTGCAGCATTTTTTCATTGGAGTAGCTAGGTGAGCTATCGTCTGAAGTTAATATTTCATCCAGCATCATACCGTCTTCATAAACCGGCGCATTCATTGATACCGTTAAGTTACCAATGTTGCTAACCGATAATATTTGATCTCTTTTTAAACCGGTTAATTTTTGCAATTCTTTTAACGTTGGGTATTTTTCATAACGATTAAAATAATCTTGCTTAGTCGATTCTATTTTATAAATACGATCGCTGGTATTAATAGGAATACGTATTGGGCTGCGTTTTTGATTTAAGGTATTTTTAATGGCTTGCTGGATCCACCAGTAAGCATACGTGGTAAAACGAAAACCTTTATTTAGGTTGTATTTTTCGGCGGCTTTTATTAAGCCAATTGAACCCTCTTGGATCAATTCTTCTACATCCACCCCTTTGTTGGCGTAGCGTTTTGCAATGTGCATAACTAAACGAATATTACTTTGTACTAGTTTATTACGGGTTTTTAGGTATTCGGCTTTAAGTGATGCTGCGTATTCGTTAAGCGGCACTTCTATGTCGTTAACTTGTGACAATAAAAAATCAAATACATTAGAGCGATCGCACTCTAAGCGTACTAGACTGAGTGATAAAGTTTCGTTAGATACATTTGAATTTTGTTCAAGGGGTTGGCAATGTTTGGTTAGCAACCAAAGATCGTACTGGGTTAAAAAGTCATCCAGTATGGGTGAGCTTTGGTATTGTGCTAGGAGTATGTCGGATACTTGTTCTAAAAGATTTTCTTGCAGTAAAACAACTTGCGCGAGTTGTTCCATTGCATGATCCATTTGCTTGGCAAGATTAACCTCTTGTTCAACAGTTAAAAGTTGAATTTCGGGGTAGTGCTGTATTAGGTTGTTTACTTCATCAGAGTTCATGGTATGACCTTCTAATTGGGTATATTGAATATACGAATTAGAAGGTCGTTTAGATTAACTAATATAACTGTTTATACAAATCGTGAGAGTTGTTCTTTAGTGATATCGGTTTCTTCCATCATGGTTTTAGTGCTTTCATTTACTTCAAGAATCGAGTCTGAGATTTTTTGCCCCAGTTGATTGATGCTGGTGGCTAATTGGTCGTTTTCTTCGGAGGCACTGTTGGCAATGCCAACTGCGCTTTCAAGCTCAGATAAGGCTGCAAGGTCTTTATTGAGTTCATCGACCATGAGTTTGAATTTATCAGAGTTTTCACCCATTTTTTCTTTAAGTTGATCTGATTCTTCGTACAGCTGCGATGATTCTTGTTCGGTGTCGTGTACTAGGTTTTCCATCGAGGTGATGTGTTCGTTAATTTCTGAGGTGGCTGAATTCACTTTTTGTGCCAGGGTTCTTACTTCGTCTGCCACTACGGCAAAGCCACGGCCACTTTCACCCGCGCGGGCTGCTTCAATGGCGGCGTTGAGAGCTAATAAGTTGGTTTGTTCGGAAAAGCCTTCAACCAGTTTTAAGATGTTGCGAATGTTACTGGCACTTTCACTGAGTTTGACTACCGTTTGAGCAAAGTTACCCAGCAGTTCATTAATGCCGTTGATCTCGCCTTGCATGTTGATCAAATCCAGAGACGAATCATGAGCAGTTTTAACGTTGATTTTGGTGGTGCTGGATATATCGTTTACGTTTTTGCTAATGGAGTGCAAGTTGTGTTTTAGTCGATCACAGCTGTCGTGAATGGCTTGGCCATAGCTAAATTGTTTGTCGGTACTGGTCATGCCTTCTTCAACCGATGCTAACACTTGTTGATTTACTTCACTGGCGCTTAATGCATGGGTGTAGGTGTCTTGTAAAATGGTCTGCAAGCTACTGGCAAGTTGGTTGTAGCTTTTAGCCAGTTCGCCAAATTCGTCATGACTAAAGCGGGGTAGTCGTTGCGATAAATCGCCCTCTTTACTGTTAATGCTTTCTAAGGTGCGCAGCATGTGTTTGACCGGTTTTACGATTAGATAGCGCATGTAAAAAAGAGTGAAAGCGAACGCTAAGCTTGAGAACAACATAACCCCGTAAAAACTGCCTTTTTCACCATCGGAAATTAAGTTACTAAGCTGGAAATAAGAAAACAGCTGGATAGCGAATAAAAACGCTAAATTACCTACAATTTTACGATTTAGCGTGTAAAAAAATGTTTTCTCTACGGTATTGTAAAGCGAGTAAAACCACTGCATACCAATCTCCTTAAATATTTTACCAACAGTATAGACGTTAATACCGATATTAATGCTGTAACGACTTAACGAATTGTTTCTTTAGGTAAATTTTTACCCATTCACCTATTGATTGGGTGAGAGCAAGGAAATGTTGGTACTCCAGGTTCTACACAAGCGGCACAAGTAGGCATGCGATATTCATTTTTCCATTGGGGTTTGCATCAATGGGCAACATTTACCGTTGTTGGTTTGGCAATTACTTATGTGCGTTTTCGTCATAATAGTTATGGCTTAATCAGTGAAACATTCCGACCACTGTTGGGTAATCGAGTCGATAAAGGCTGGGTAAAAGCCATTGATATTTAGGCAATATCATCCAAATGAGTTTGGTAACAACGCCATATTCCAGTGGGCACTGGGTAGAAGAATGGACTATTTTTTATTGGGCTTAGGGACTGAGTTGGGCGCCTTTTGTTGGGAGTTTTATTGCTCGCATTTCTAAAGGTCGTACAATCCGCGAGTTCGTTTTAGGCGTTATGATTGTGCCTGTTTTATTAAGTATGCTGTGGTTTTCTACTTTTGGTGGTACAGCTATTTATTATGAGTTATTTCAAGGTGCTGAAATAGCGGCAGCGGTTTTGGCCGCGTTTCCATTTATGATTTTAATGATTGTAATGGCATATTTCCTGTATCGAAATTTGTCGTTGGAGTGGCAACGACACGAAGAAACAGAAAAATTGTTGAATTCTCGTATCGAGCAACTTTTGCTTAGGGAATCTGAAAAAGAAGCGGTGATTCAGGCAGGAATAGAAGCACACCCAACGGTAGAAGATACTGTAAGTGAAACTGATGAGAGTCACCTGCGTATTAGCTAATAGTTTGGCTTAAAGTGTGTTTGGGTTCGTTATCATTATTGATTTGTCTTTCGAGAGACTATAAAAAAGCCGTTAATCTTACGATTAACGGCTTTATTTTTTATGAAAACAAAAGGTTTAGATTAACCTTTAACCAAAAGTTTAAATAAAGATTTAATCTTCGTAGTTTTCAATCGCAGGGCAAGAACAAATCAAGTTACGGTCGCCGTATACGTCATCGACACGGCCAACCGTTGGCCAGAATTTATGAGCGCCCAAGTTGTTGGTTGGGAAGGCGGCAAGTTCACGAGAATAGGGACGATCCCATTCACCGGTAACCGCTGCTGCTGTATGTGGTGCGTTTTTCAATGGGTTGTTGTCTGCATCAAGTTCACCGTTTTGAATCGCGACTACTTCGCCTTTAATAGCGATCATGGCGTCGGCAAAGCGGTCAATTTCTGCTTTGCTTTCTGATTCTGTTGGCTCGATCATGAAGGTTCCGGCAACCGGGAACGACATGGTCGGGGCGTGGAAACCATAATCCATTAAACGTTTGGCGATATCCACTTCGGTGATGCCGGTTTGTTCTTTAATGGGGCGCAAATCAATGATGCATTCGTGGGCAACTAATCCATTTTTACCTGTGTATAAAATGGGGTAGTAATCGCTTAAACGCTTGGCTAAGTAGTTGGCTTTAAGCAAGGCGTGTTGTGTCGCTTTGCGTAATCCTTTACCGCCCATTAGGGTAATATACATCCAAGAAATTGTTAGGATGCTGGCGCTGCCATAAGGGGTTGAAGAAACCGGCCCTTGGCCTTTGCTTTCGCTGTCGATTGGGCGAACCTTGTGGTTGGCAACAAACGGCGCTAAATGCGCTGCAACGCCAATTGGCCCCATGCCTGGGCCACCGCCACCGTGTGGAATAGCGAAGGTTTTGTGCAGGTTCATGTGGGTTACATCGGCACCTAAATAAGCCGGTTGTGTGATACCCACCTGTGCGTTTAGGTTAGCGCCGTCCATGTAAACTTGGCCGCCTAAGCTGTGTACCAGTTCACAAATTTCTTTAATGCCTTCTTCGTAAACACCGTGGGTCGATGGGTAGGTGATCATTAGGCAAGATAAGTTGTCGCCAATTTCTTCGGCTTTGGCTTTTAAATCGGCAAAGTCTACGTTGCCCAGTTCATCACAGTTGGTTACAACTACTTTCATCGATGCCATTTGTGCCGATGCTGGGTTAGTACCGTGGGCTGAGCGAGGAATTAAGCAGACGTTACGGTGACCTTCGCCACGGCTTTCGTGATACTTTTTGATCGCTAACAAGCCCGCATACTCGCCTTGTGCACCTGAGTTTGGCTGCATACAAATAGCAGGAAAGCCTGTGACTGTTTTTAGGTAGTCGTCTAACTCAGCAATCATTTGCTCGTAACCCACGGTTTGATCTTTGGGAGCAAATGGGTGAATGTTAGAGAACTCAGGCCAAGACAGCGGAATCATTTGCGTGGTGGCGTTTAGTTTCATGGTGCAAGAACCCAGCGTGATCATTGAATGATTCATTGCTAAATCTTTGACTTCCAAGCTCTTCATGTAGCGCAGCATTTCGTGTTCGCTGTGATACGTATTGAACGTTGGGTGGGTTAAAAACTCGGTTGTGCGTTGTAAGTCTGCTGGAATCGAACTCGAGCCATTGTTGCTTTCTTGAGCAACTATCTCGGCATCTAGAGCATATACGTCTAATTCTAAGTCTTCTATGGCTTTGCCAATAAAGATGTTCAGTAGTTCTTGAACATCAGCCGCAGAGGTTTTTTCGTGCAGAGTAACACCTAAAGAAACTGAGCTATCAAGGCGTAAGTTCACTCCGGCAGCAAGGGCACGTTGAATAACATCGTCGCGGTCGTCGGTTTTAATCGTAAGGGTATCAAACCAGCTATCGTTAACGATTGTTAAGCCGGCTTTTTGTAGGCCTAGCGCTAAAATATCGGTTAAACGATGTATGCGACCGGCGATGGTTTTTAAGCCTTGTGGACCATGATAAACCGCGTAAAACGACGATAAATTTGCTAATAATGCTTGCGCAGTACATATATTGGAGTTGGCTTTTTCGCGGCGAATGTGTTGCTCGCGGGTTTGCAATGCCATGCGCAGCGCTTTATTGCCATGAGAGTCGATAGATACGCCAATAATGCGGCCAGGAATCGAACGTTTGTATTTGTCTCTGGTCGCAAAGAAAGCAGCATGTGGGCCGCCAAAACCCATGGGAACACCAAAGTGTTGGGCGTTACCTAGTGCTATATCGGCACCCATTTCGGCAGGTGTTTTCAGCGCTACTAACGCCATCAGGTCGGTGGCGACTGTGGCTAGGGCGTCTTTTTCGTGAAGGGCATTGATGACATCGGTAAAATCTTCGATGTTACCGGCTTTGCCTGGGTATTGAAAAATAGCACCAAAAACGTCGGCTTTAGCAGCTTCTTGTGCTGGGCCAACTAATACATCCCAACCAAAGGCTTCGGCGCGGGTTTTTATTAGATCGATGGTCTGCGGTAGGCAGTTTTCGTCAACATAATAAGTATTTGATTTGTTTTTACGCACGCTGCGCTTGGTCATGGCCATGGCTTCAGCGGCGGCGGTGCCTTCATCTAACAAGGATGCGTTAGACAGTTCCATTCCCGTCATATCACACACCAGTTGTTGGAAGTTTAATAATGCTTCCAAGCGGCCTTGTGCAATTTCTGGCTGATAAGGGGTGTAAGAGGTGTACCAGCCGGGATTTTCCAACACGTTACGCATGATCACTGGAGGAATAATCGTATCGTTATAACCCATGCCTATGTAGCTTTTGAAAACCTTGTTCTGGTCTGCAAGAGTGCGCAGATAATTAATGG
>CAJXUK010000017.1 GCA_913061435.1 uncultured Thalassolituus sp.
GGGAGTGGCTTTGCCACTCCCTTATTTTTTTGTGTTTTATATAATGATTAGAATTCAGAATTTCTAATTACTCGGTCGCCATGATTTTGAGTGAACTAAAAGCATTATTGGGTATTTGTGTAACCAGTATGGGAGGCATGGATGCCGAGCTTAAGGCTACAGGGACCGTATTTACGCCGTCTGGTGGAATAAATACCCAATCATGCTTTCATTCTGAGAATGATAGAATAGTTGTTTAATTTAAGGTTTTTACGGAGTAAACGATGGAAAACCTCGACGCGCTGGTTAATGAAGCGCTTGCCAAAGTTACCAGTGCTAGTGAAGAAAATGCGTTATACCAAGTTCAGGTAGAATACCTTGGTAAAAAAGGCACGATTACGTCTTTGTTAAAAACGTTGGGTAAACTATCCAATGAAGAACGCCCAAAAGCCGGTGCGTTAATTAATGAAGGTAAAGTAACTGTTCAGACCGCAATCAATGTGCGTAAGACCGATTTGCAAACCCTTGCGTTAGCAGAAAAATTGGCCGCCGAAAAAATTGATGTGACCTTGTCAGGCCGTAATGAACTGCAAGGTGGCTTGCACCCTGTTACCCGTACGCTCGAGCGTATGGAAGCTTTCTTTACTAATGTCGGCTATACCGTTGCCGAAGGCCCAGAAGTTGAAGATGACTTTCACAACTTTGAAGCGTTAAACATTCCATCGCATCATCCAGCGCGTGCAATGCATGATACCTTCTATTTTAATGCCAATACCTTGTTGCGTACTCATACGTCTCCTGTACAAGTGCGCACTATGGAAACTCAAGAGCCACCGATTCGCGTAATCTGCCCAGGTCGTGTTTATCGTTGCGATTCAGACATCACTCACACGCCAATGTTTCATCAGGTTGAAGGTTTATTGGTTGATGAAAACGTCAGTTTTGCCGACCTTAAAGGTACGGTTCAGCAGTTCTTGAAAGTATTCTTTGAAAAAGACTTAGCCGTTCGTTTTCGTCCGTCTTACTTCCCATTCACTGAGCCATCCGCAGAAGTGGATATGGAATGTGTGATGTGCAGCGGCAAAGGCTGCCGCGTTTGTAGCCACACGGGTTGGTTAGAAGTGATGGGCTGCGGCATGGTTCACCCTAAAGTATTTAAAGAGTCTGGCGTAGATGCTGAAAAGTATTCTGGCTTCGCTTTTGGAATGGGTGTAGAGCGTTTAGCAATGTTGCGCTACGGCGTTAACGATTTGCGTTTGTTCTTTGAAAATGATCTGCGTTTTTTGCAGCAATTTAGATGATCTAAAGTATTGACGCTTTAACAGCCACTTTTGTTTTCCTGCGTAGGCACGCCGTGAATACATCCCTGTAGGCTCTGCCATAGCATCCATGCTATGGAAGGCCATTGCAGAAATAACAAAAGTTGCTGTCGCGTCAAACGCTTATGTTTAGCCGAAGATTGATTGGATTGTTGGTATTGGATGCGACGGCCATCTACCGCAGGGATGCGGTAGTTGAGCTTATAGGGACATATTTACAGCGTGCCGAGCAGGTGATACCAATTATCCAAAACACAATCTTCGAGCTGATTAATAAAGAATTTGATAGCAGGTAAACAACATGCAGTTCAGTGAATTATGGTTACGAGAGTGGGCAAACCCAGCTCTTGAAACACAAGAATTAGTCGACCAAATCACCATGGCCGGCTTAGAAGTAGACGCAATTGAAGCCGCAGCAGGCGAGTTTAGCGGCATCGTTGTGGCGCAAATCGTAAGCTTTGAAAAACACCCAGAAGCCGACAAATTGAATGTTTGTAAGGTAACGGATGGCACAGAAGAATTTCAAATCGTCTGTGGCGCTCCAAACGTACGCGAAGGTATGGTTGTTCCGTTTGCCAAAATTGGTGCAGTATTGCCAACAGAAGACGGCAAAGGCTTTAAAATCAAAAAAGCCAAACTGCGCGGCGTAGAATCTTTCGGTATGTTGTGCGCCGAAGAAGAAATGGCGATTTCAGACAAATCTGATGGCTTATGGGATCTACCAGCGGATGCACCACTAGGTGTTTGCATGCGCGAATATCTTGGCCTTACTCGCGATGGTCGTGACGACAAAATCATCGATGTCGACCTTACCCCAAACCGCGGTGACTGCTTAAGCATTGCCGGTATGGCGCGCGAAGTGGGCGTATTGAATAAGGTAGATGTAACCGCTCCAGTCATCGAAGCCGTTGCTGCAACGATTGATGATGCTATCGACGTGCAACTGCAAGCCCCAGACGCTTGCCCACGTTATGTCGGTCGAATCATCAAAGGCATCAACGTTAAAGCGGCTAGCCCAATTTGGATGCAAGAAAAATTGCGTCGCAGCGGCATTCGCTCAATCGATCCAGTCGTTGATGTAACAAACTACGTTCTATTAGAACTCGGTCAGCCAATGCACGCCTTCGATCTAGCAAAGCTAGACGGTGGCATTGTGGTGCGTAAAGCGCAGCAAGACGAAACTTTAGTATTGCTAGACGAGCAAGAAGTTAAGCTAAATGCTGATACTCTAGTGATTGCTGATAATAGCAAAGCATTGGCCATGGCCGGTGTGATGGGTGGCGCTGACTCGGGTGTAGATGCTAATGATACTCAAGATATCCTATTAGAGTCTGCTTACTTCAACCCAATCGCCATTGCGGGTAAAGCGCGTAACTACGGTTTGCACACAGACTCTTCACATCGTTTTGAGCGTGGTGTTGATTTTGACTTACAGCGCACCGCAATCGAGCGCGCAACGGCTCTATTATTAGACATTGTTGGTGGTGAAGCGGGCCCTGTGGTTGAAAAAACAGCAGAAGCCGAATTACCAACTTGCGCAGAAATTACCTTGGTAGAAGCGCATATCGAAAAGATGCTGGGCTTAACCATTGAAACCAGCGAAGTTGAAGAAATTCTCACCCGTTTGGGTATGAAACTTTCACCTCATAACGACGCTAAAGAAAACGACGCTAAAGATGGCCGTGGCTGGAAAGTAGTTGCGCCAAGCTACCGTTTCGACATGGCAATTGAAGCAGATTTAATCGAAGAGCTAGCACGTATTTACGGCTACAATCGTTTACCTGTTCGCACGCCAATGGCCGCTACGCCATTGCAGCCAGCACCAGAAAATGAACTAGCGATGAAAGACGTTCGTCGTCAGCTTGTGGGCCGTGGTTATCAAGAAGCAGTAACGTATAGTTTTGTTGATCCAGAAACGCAAAAATTGTTAGACCCAGAAGTAGCTCCGTTAGCACTTGCTAACCCCATATCCGCTGAGCTATCGGTTATGCGCACCAACTTATGGGCAGGTCTAGTGCAGACTGCGGTTCATAACATTAAGCGCCAGCAGCCGCGTGTTCGTTTATTCGAAACCGGTTTGAGCTTTGTACCTCAACCGGGTAAAGATTCTAGCAACTTAGATGAAAGCCTAGTGCAAGATCCTAAGTTGGCGATGCTAGTTACCGGTAAACGCACCGAACAAAGCTGGTCAGAAGGCGATGAAAGCGTTGATTTCTTCGACTTAAAGGGCGACTTTGAAAGCTTAATCGCTCGCACAGGCAGCCAAGCACGTTATTCATTTGTGCCAGCAGAGCATCCATCTTTGCAGCCAGGGCAAACCGCTCGTATAGAGCTTGATGGCGAAGCCGTGGGTTGGATAGGAACCTTGCATCCTAACTTGTCAAAACCACTAGGTTTAAAACAAGCGGTTTATTTATTAGAAATCAGCTTAAAAGCAGTTCGTCAGGTAGAAGTGCCTGCCTTTGCGCCATTGTCTAAGTTCCCTGAAATGCGTCGTGACCTTGCGTTGGTTGTGTCTAACGAAACACCAGTCGCCGACGTCATGGCGTTAATTCGTGAAAAAGCAGGGGACTACCTCACAAAGTTAAACCTTTTTGACATTTATCAGGGCAAAGGCATTGATCCTGATAGAAAAAGCTTAGCTTTGGGCTTGACGTGGCAGCATCCTTCGCGCACTCTGAATGAAGATGAAGTGAACGATGCCGTTGACAAAGTAATCGCTCACTTGGCAGATAGGATTGATGCACAATTGAGAGGCTAATATGCGAGCTCTTACCAAGGCAGAAATGGCGGAACGCCTGTTTGAAGACCTAGGTTTGAATAAACGTGAAGCGAAAGAAATGGTGGATCTCTTTTTTGATGAGATTCGCCACTCTTTAACGCATAACGAACAAGTGAAGTTGTCAGGTTTTGGCAACTTTGACCTGCGTGATAAAAGTCAGCGCCCTGGACGTAACCCGAAAACGGGGGAAGAAATTCCAATTTCCGCGCGTCGCGTTGTTACCTTCAAGCCCGGACAAAAATTAAAAATCCGAGTAGAAGCTTATGCTGGAAGCGAGTCACTCTAACGAGCTGCCACCCATTCCATCAAAACGCTACTTCAGCATTGGTGAAGTCAGTGAATTGTGTGATGTGAAACCGCATGTTCTGCGTTATTGGGAGCAGGAATTCGCTCAACTAGAACCTATCAAACGCCGCGGTAATCGCCGCTATTACCAACGTGAAGACGTTATTTTAGTGCGTGAAATTCGTAATCTACTGTACTTAAAAGGCTACACCATCATCGGTGCCCGCCAAAAACTCGACGATCAAAATGCTGACGAAACCGCTGCTCACCATGATCGTGTCCTCATCAGGCAAATGTTGCTTGAGTTGGCCGAATTAAAAAATATCTTAGAAGGTTGATCGCATTAACCAATTTACCTGCTCAATAATCTATTAAATTCAATTTCTCAATATTTAACCGCAGTCAAGCGAGCAAGAAGCTTCCATTTATCAAGTACTTAGGTATAATCTTTTGTGTTCGGGATGTAGCGCAGCTTGGTAGCGCACTTGTCTGGGGGATAAGTGGTCGCAGGTTCAAATCCTGTCATCCCGACCAATTTTAACTTCCTCTGCTTTATTCTCTTCTTTTTTAAAATCTCCTTATTATCTTTTTATTGATCGGCTTTGCGGCATCCGCTGTTAATGGTCTAGTCTTATATGTGCAAATGGTTTTAGCATTGGGTTTGCTCAATAGGGAGATTGAGATATGAAAAGGCAATTGATAGCCACAATAATGTATTCAGTACTCTGTACCAGCTTAGGTTCTCTCCTGTTTAACAATGCCTCGGCTGAAGTTTATAAAGGTATCGATGCCCAGGGGCGTGTTTATTTTTCTGATCGGCCAATTAAATCCAGCCAAAGCAATAGCCAGCAAAATTTCAGCGCACAGGGTTATAGTGCACAGGGTTACAGTGAAAAAGCCAATCCAGCTCAAGCCCCAGATAATAGCCAGTTAGAAAAAATAGCGAATAGGTTAAAGGCCCAGCGCCTAAAACGCCAAGCCCAACGTGATAAAAAGCTTAAAAAAGCGATTAAAAAACAGAAGCAACAACAAAAGAAACTAGCAGCCGCTAAAAAGAAAAAGAAAGCCTGCGCATTAGCACGAAAAAAAGAAGACCAAGCTTTTCGACAACGCTCTCAAGCTAATAATTTGTCTCAGGCAGAAAGTGCATTAGCACGTTATGAAAAACAAAGAGATATTCGTGCTACAAAATGCCGTTAGCCAGCACTATTAAGCGCTACTATACTAATAAGTGCTTATATTTAGACTAAGAGTCAAAACTAATCCTCCTTTTTCGTTGAGGCTTGCCTCAATTTTCCCTTTGAGTAAGTCGGTCACAATATTTTGCATCTGATACATTCCCAGTCCCATTTTCTTTTGTGTACCACGAGCGTTGGTGTAAAAGGGTAAAAATAATTGTATTAAATCCTCTTGTTTTAACCCTGCTTGCAATAAACGATTGCCATTATCAGAAATAACTAAACGTAAGTTTTCCTTTGACTGTTCTAAGGTGATGGACACTTTGGGTTTAACGACGTCGTTATCAGTACTGCTGTTAGCTACATGATCGATCACATTATCAAACGACTGATTCAGTACCAAAATAAAAGCACTGGGGTGAGATATTATTAAGCAATGCTCAGGGAGCGAGGCATCAAATTTTATTTTTGTTTGGTAAGTGAGCATTCGATCTTGAATTAAATGCACCAAATCAAACTCTGTAGCGGGGTGGTCGGTTTTATTAACCGAGATGTTGCTAAAAACATGAGTTAATTCGCCTAAGGTTTTCTTCGAGTTCTTAATCGTGTGTATTGCTTCATTTTGTTGATCGATATAATCCAGCAACTCTTGTTTCATCGATTGATCAAGAGAATTAAATTGCTCACACCTAGCTAACTTTGCTTTTAGCTCCTCGTTTAATTCAAGCAAGAAAGAATTCGACAAAGCAATGTTACCAATAGGTGTATTCATCTCGTGAGAAATGCCAATAATTAATTGCTTCAGTGCGGTCATACGATCTTGTTTTTCTTGAAAGAGTGCTTGTTTAGATAATATGTGTTCTTGCTGAAGGCGCTGAATGCGTTCACCTAAGGCAAGAGACAAAAGAACAATTTCTAAAAAAGACCCAATTTGGTATCCATAACGGGTAAAAAAGTTACTCGGCACGACCCCAAGAGTTTTTAAATTAGCGGTCATCATACCAATAGTCAGTACCGCCCAAGCAATGGTGAAAAAACGCGCTGAAGACTGGCCTTCACGCCAATACTTTAATCCTAAATAAAAAGCAGAACCCGAAATAGTCAAGCTCACTAAGTTCATTAGCGGAATAAAAGACTTATAAGGAATAATAGGAACCAGCAATAAAGACATAAAAGATATCGCCAGCAGCACATTTAAATAATTAAAAATTGGCCGGCTGGTTTGTTTTATGTTTAAAAATGCTGTGATAAATAAAATCGTACAAATTTGATTGACCGAAAAAGCAATGGGTAGAGCATAGATATTCCACTGCGGCATATCGGGCCACAAATACTGAAATCCAGATCCTTCGTAAGTCATGTGAAAGATTAAAAAAGACAAAACAAAGGCGCTGTATAAAAAATAGGTGGATGAGCGGGTCATCAAGAATATAAATAAATTATATAAAATCATCACCAGCATCAGTGATAGATAAGCACCACGAAAAAAATCATTAATCGCTAAATAATCATCTAAAGACTGTTTATCTAAAATCGAAATAGGTAACTGATAAGAGCTAGAGGTATCAACTTTGAGATACAGATAATTATTACCTGGATTTAAACTAACCGGAATAATGTGGTTGGGGTTTGATCGCATGCGTTCATCAAATGCAATCCTATCCCCTGCGTGATAAAGCTCGCATTCATCTTCAACATTATTTACCGCCTCAAACTGACATAAATACACATAAATGTGATCTAAAGGAGGATAAATAATACGAATAAACCAATCGAGATCTGAACGTTGGCTGTTTATTGTTGCTTTGAACCAATAGGGCTGGTCTTGAAAACCAAAATTTAAATTCCCTGTGGTAGAACGTTGCCAGTCGTCAACTCGGCTAATATCAGCAACACTGGCATTCATCAAAGCAGAATCTTCTTGGCGGTATTCAATAAAGGGGCTTAATTCAAAATCACCTGCACGATCAAGATCGATGGCTAAGCTTGAGAAACTTAGCATCAGCAAAAACCAAAAAGCGCTTAATCGGGCGCTAAAATGCTTCAGCATGAGCTTTTACATCCTTATACAGTCATTATTATAATTTTTATTTTTTAAGTGTATCAGCATATAACACCATGCTCTACGAGAAATACTAGCCTTGAGCGCTCGCTTTCATTAATCTAGAGCGTTCGAATTTAGCAGCCTTATAATTAGAATGAAATATTTGTATGTTTTTTGATCAAGAACGCGGCCAGTTTTTCCGACCGTTAACCAGCAAGTATCGTGCTCAGGTCCTAGAGTGTCTTAAGGAGCTTTATAAACGCTTGTACAGCAGTAGCAGTGCAGATTATGGACAATCTTTGCAGCGCGACACAGTGATTGAAGTTTTTCAAGAAGCCTTGGTGCGTGCCCCTGTATTGGCCGATGGCGATGACGATGACACAGTAACCTCCAAAGACAGTCGTTTCCGTAACAGTCGCGAACAAGCGGGTTGGGTCTTAAATCAGCTCTTAGAATTTGGCTGGATGGAAAAACAAGTCGACGAAGCCACCCTGCAAAGTACCTTTGCCTTTAGCCGTTATGGCCGTCAGTTTGTTGATCCGTTTATTTCAGAAAGCCGAGCTTCTGCTCGAACGCGCCACCGCAATACGCGGAATACTCGTAACTCGCTAGAAGCTTTTATTGAACGCGGAGAAGTCTACGACCTGCTGGACGCTTACGAATATTCAGAGCGCATCATCAGTGATTTTACCGACGTTATTTCTGAACTCGAAGAACGTAAACGTGACTTAGTGCGTGAAATGGAAGACCAAATGCTGGTGCAGCGTGCCAGTGAAGAGTTTTTCGACTTTATGGAAAAACGCTTTCAACCCGATCTCGCCGTGCGATTGTCTGCCGACAACGTTGAAAAACACCGTGACCGTATCAGTGAATTGCTTAACCAAGTGCGCAATAAAAACAAAGCCTACAAAGCCAAAGCCGAAGGCCGTTTACGCGAGCTCTTACCCGAACTTGTGCAGCCGGGAACATCGGTTTTATGGACAATTTTAGATGGTATAGAATTGCGCATTCGTAACGCCAGTGAAATCATGCTGCCAGCTTTACGCAAAGCGCTGCAAGGTTTTACCAAGCGTGCGGATATCATCATTCGCCAAATGAGCTACCTGGCCTCGCAGCAACATAACGATGTGTTAAGTGTGTGCAAACGCCTAGCAGCACTCAATCCAGAAGAGCAAAATCAACAACTGTTGGCAGCAGCACAATTAATGAGTGTGCCAGAGGTAGCATTGGTTGATCCGGCGCAGGTGAAAATTGCAACGCCGCGCAAACGCACAACAATAGAAGCGGATTTAGACGAAGGCACAGACGATTTTGATATGGATGCTCGAAAAAACATTTACATTCAGCAAGTACTGGATCAAGCCTTTTTTATCAACAATCACTCGCTGCGCGAATATATGCACAAGCATTTAACCGCCGGCAAAATTGTCTCAACCAAAGATTTACCCATCGATAACGCGAAAGATTTCTTAGCCGTATCCAATGCCATTGGCTTAGCCTCTACCAGCAGCTTGTCGTCTGACTTTGACATTGTGATGTCTTATCAAAATACCGAAGTCAGCGATCTAGATGCTCAAAATGAACAAAGCTCCGGCCAATATTTTAGCCAAAAAGATCATTTTACCGTGCAAATAATACACAACAGTCGCATACCAGAGATGGGCACAAAGCCCAGTGCTGCCAGAGCTTAATAGAGAGAACATAAATGCTGAATTTTATTGAGCAACAATTAGAAAAAGAAGGCTTAGACAGCCGTGAATTATCCGAACTGCTAATTCGTTTATTAGATTATGGCGTCATTTGCCGAGACGAAAGCCAAGTAGAGCAGCAGCTGTATGATCGCTATCTACGGGTTGAAGAAATCGTTGCCGACTATTTGCAGTTAATTGGTGTGCGTGTGCAGCATGATAAACGCTTTCAGTTTATTCGTTTGTACCCACCGGGTGCGCAAATTCCTGGAGTACAAGACGAAGAAGGCATGGTACAAAGTTCGGGTTTGCGTATGCGCTTAAACCAGAATGAAGTGGCATTAATTTTAGTGTTACGCGCCCAATATGATAAAGCACTGCGCGAAGGACAAGTCGACGAGCAAGGCTGTGTGATGGTGTCGTTAGAAGCGCTGAGTATAGCGATTAAAAATTTATTAAATCGCACTCTGCCAGAAAACATCACCGAGCGTAAGCAGCTATTCCGACGCTTAAAGCAACTGCGCTTAATTCAAATGGCCAACGAAGACCACCTTGATAACGAAGATATGTGGATGCGCATTCGCCCTATGATCATGAGTTATGTGAGTGAACAAGTGCTTGCAGACCTGGTTGAAGACGGTACTGAAGAAAAAGGTGAAGGTGAAGGTGAAGGTGAAGAGGAAGTCATCAATACCAATGCCGTTGCGCAGCCAGAACCAGGGCAGCCAGAACCAGAGCCAATATCTGAAATAAGCGAAGAAGTTAAAGAAGAAGTTAAAGAAGAAGCTGCTGAAATAGCAGAAGATGCTGTAGAAGAGCAGGCAGACACCGAAAATAAAATCACCAGCTTGTTTTCGGAATAAGGAATAGACCGTGTTTTTAAAGAAATTTGTATACGTAAACTGGGGCAACATCCCAGCACTAGAATTCGACTTTGGCCCAATCAACTTATTATCGGGCGGTAACGGCTCGGGCAAAACCACCGCCGCCGATGCCATCCAAACGGTCATGACTGCGGCTCATGATACCTTATTCCACTACAACCCAGGTCAAGACGAAGCGACCCAGCGTGGTCGGGGTAAAAACGTCCGTACCTTAGCATCTTATGTATTAGGTTGTGACGACGGCAGTTACGCTCGCCCGAATGGTGCAGTGGGTTATTTAGCCGCTATATTTCATCCAACCGAGGGTGAATCTGGAGAACCCTTTACCGCAGTTTTGGGCATCAGCGCCTCTATAGAACGCTCAGGCAGCCAAGTGACAGCGCGCCAGAACGACATGCAGTTTTATATCATGGCCGGTGAACAACTGACCTTGTCAGACTTTCTGCAAGAAGACGAAGCCGGTAAACGACAGGTGATTGGTTTAGATAAAATCAATAACCATTTTAAAAGTCGTATGGAAACCAACAACGTAGAAAAATACGATACTAAAAAACAATATTTACGTCGCTTATACGGTGCATTAAGAGGCCGTCACGATGCGGTTTCTGAGCGCGAAGCAATGAACGCGGCGCGAACTTTCTCGCGCTTTATGGCTTACAAGCCGGTAAAAAGCATTAACGGTTTTGTGGCTAACGAAATCTTAGAGAAAAAAGATTTAGGTGATGCCATTCGTTCGGTATCGGATTTAATGAAAACCATCTATTCGATGGAATCCGACGCCAAACGTTTGCAAGAAACCATCAATATTTTAAGCTCGACCAAACAAACGGCAAAGACTTACATCGACCAGTGGATCGACTATAACGTATTAGAATACACCGCCGCTAAAAGCCGTTTTTTAAACGATCAAAAAGTATATTTAAGCGCGAAAGAAAAACAGCAACACCTGCGTGACGACTTATCACAAGCCGAGCAAGAGCGTGAACAGTCGCAAGATCGTCGTAGCCAATTGCGTGAGCAATTAATTGCCATGGAAGCACAGCGCTTAGGTATCGACGCGCTGCAAGACAAAGACAAGTGCGAACAAAAAGTGGAGTCTGGTAAGCAGCAGTTACAACAGCAAGCCATGCTGCTATTAGAGCAAGACAAAGCCTCGCAGTTTTCTTTACAAGCTACCCAGCAGCTTTATAAAGTACTGCAAAAATCGACTATTTCTGTGGAAATACCGTCACTTGGACAGCGTAAACTCATTGAAATGGCAAAAAATGTAGCCGCCATTGCTGAAAACGGCGCGATAGATTTCCCCACTCTATTAGGCAAAGACTGGGTTGATTTAAGTCCACTAGAAGCCCATTTAGAAACCGCCCAACAACACCAACAGCTAATGAACCAATGGCGTGAGCGCTGGTTTAGTGGAGAGCTTGAAAGTTCTGGCATCCCACTGCGCGATCAACTGGCTAAAATGGTCGATCGCCGCGAACAAAAACTGCAAAACGTACAGCGTCAAATTGCGCAAAAACAAAGTGATATCGACAGTCTAGAAGCGCGTGAATTAAATTATCCTAACTTTGTTCGCATAGCGTTAGAAACCATTCGCCGAGAATGCCCACAAGCTGAACCGTGTGTGTTAGCCGATTACGTAGAAATTACCGATCCAGAGTGGCAAAGCGCCATCGAAGGTTATATCGGCGGTGCGCGTTTTAGCATCATTGTAGAAACCGATTTTGAGGCCGAAGCTGCGCGCATAGTGCGTTCTATTCCTGGTGGCAGTCGCGCTCGTGTTGTACAGGGCAGCAAAGCCAAGCGTGATTGCGAACGGATGAAATTATCCGACAGCTCCATCATGAATCTCATGTCGTTTGACCACGCCACCGCGCGTTATTATCTGCAAGCCAGTTATGGTTCGGTAGAGCAAGTACGCGATGTTACAGCTTTGCGTCAAACTCGCCGCGGGGTGACTAAAGAAGGCTTGGGCAGCGGTGCCTATTCGATCTATCGCTGCGATTTAAACGATGCCGAACTAGTGTTTGGTCAAGGCGCGCGTGAACGTGCTCTAGCAGCTAAGCAGTCAGAATTAGGCAGCTTAATTGACCAAGCCAACGACGCCCAGACAAGCGCCAAGCAAGTGCAAGATATTTTGCAAGCAGTCAATAATTTACGTCACGTCGCTTTTGCTAATTCAATTAAAGACATACTGGAAACTCATTACCAGATTCAGCAAGCAGAATCCGCCTTAGCCAAAGTTGACCTGTCTAATTTTTCTGCACTAGAAGAAGAGTTTGCCGTTTTAAAGCAAAAAGGCGATGAACTCGATCAACAAATTCAATTACTCGATGGCACTACAGGGCGAATCGAACAACAACTTAAAGACAGCGAACGCCTGTGCAAAAAGCTCAGTGATCAGCAAGAAGCAACCTCGGATATTGCCGACAGCAAAGAAGATAACTTGCGTAAAATTGTCAGTGTGTGGCCAGAATTTAATTACGAAGCACGGTTGAAAGAAGCCGATGAAGAAGCGGCAAACAGCCCAGCAGATTCGATAGAGAATCACCGCAAGTCGGTCTACGGTGAAATGAATGCCAAGGTGCATGAAATCGAGCGCAACATCGCCGAGCATAACCAAACCTGTCAAACTATTGATTCGATCGTCTACGATCCCAATTATCGCGAAGAACACGGCGTGCCTTTCTTCAAAGATGTGTGCGCATTGCAACGCGAAGTTGACCGTGTACACAATCGCTTGCGCAACAACATCTTGGTCGAAAAGCAAGACAAACTAACGGGCTTAAAAGAAAGCTTTAATAGCGCCTTTGTCACCAACTTGTGTCACTCAATTTACCAGTCGATTAACGACGGTAAACGTGTACTAGAAGAGCTCAACAAAGAATTGGCGCACCACAAGTTTGGTGCCGACAAAGAAGGATACTGGTTCGATTGGGAATGGGTGCCAGAATACAAAGAATACTGGCAGTTTTTTGAAGAAATTATTAAATCTCCAAATTTAGGAGACGGTGCAACTTTATTTGATACCGGCTTAACAAAGAATTCACAGCGTGTGCGTGATCACCTAATGGCCATGTTGCTGGATGAAGACGAAGTAAAAGCCATGCGCGAATTAGAGCGGATTTCTGATTATCGAAACTACCGCGCCTATGAAATTTATAAACAGCCACTCAACAAAGAACCGATTGCGCTTAGCCAATACGGCACTGGCTCGGGCGGCCAACTAGAAACTCCGGCGTATATTATTCGCAGTGCAGCCATTACTTCGGCCTTCCGTTTTAACGAAGGGGATACCCATTTACGCACCGTGCTGGTGGATGAAGCCTTCTCGAAAATGGATGAAACTCGCTCGAAAGAAGTGATCAACTATCTCACCGAAGCATTAGGCTTGCAGTTGTCGTTTATTATGCCAACCAGTAAGGCAGGGCCGTTTATGGACCTAATCTCTAATCAGTTTGTATTCAGCAAAGTACCGCTGGCGGGTGGCGCGAAAAAAGGGGAGTTACAAACAAAAGTATTAGTTGATCGCCAAGCTTGCAACCAACATAAAATCAAAGAACTGTGGGCTAACCACCGACAATCCATTCGCCATCAGGCAGGTCTGGATTTCATGGAAGAATTTTCTTGATATAAAAAACCTTAAATGATCCCAACCCAGCCATGCTGGGTTTTTTATTGCTAGAAATAAATTTTTACCTTTATAACTATCAACTGTGTAAAATGCCTGCACTTTTATTAATTGAAGACTGTGCATGACAACGTTAACCTCTGGGGAAGAAACCCCAGCTACCTATGCTGTAAATAGCGATGGCGCGACTCTGGAAAGTTTAAGCCCAGATATTTCCGCACCCGCAATCACCCTCGATGTACACCCTTGGCGCTCTTCGTTATACGAAGAACTGCACAACAGGCCGTCACCGATTATTGAAGGTGCTTGCCAAATTACCCACTTTACGGTGATGTTTGGTGACGCCAAAGAAGCGGTTTATGAACACGTGGTGGATTTGTGCAAACGCTTTAGCTTGCCAGCGCCCGCAGAAGACTCTTCTTGTTTATATATGGATTTCGGCGGTTTTGAACTGCGTTGGGAAATGCACTTAGAATTTGCTAACTTCACTTTTATTTGTCCAAAGGTAGAGCCTTTTTCAACGGATGCCTTATCGTTTATTCCCAAAGATTGGTTGTCGACCATTCCTGGTAATGTAGTCGTAGCCCTTCATTTGGCTTTAATCGATCACGAACCCAGCACAGAAGAGCTGCATAAATGGTTTGAAGGACAACGTTGGAACGGCTCACGAGTAGCCTTTGAACGTGGCGCTGCTTGGACCGCTTTTAAATTACACAGCGATGGTTTTGGCCGTATGGTGACCCACGGCAATGGACTTAACTCTTACCAAAAAGGTCGTTTAGTACAGCGCTTAATCGAAATTGAAACCTACCGCTTAATGTCGTTACTTGGGTTACCCGCCGCACGCGAATTAAACCCAGCGATTACTCTAATTGAAAACGACCTAGCAATTTTAAACCAGCGCATAGCCGACATTCAAAACGAACACGACGAGCGTTCTTTGTTAACCGAACTGTCGTTATTAGCGGCTAAAATAGAACAGCATCGCTCCGATACCAACTTCCGTTTTTCGGCGACAAAAGCCTACTATGATTTGGTAAGTGACCGTTTACTTCAACTGCACGAATCACACATGGATGGGGTGCAGTCGCTGCAAGAATTCTTAGAGCGTCGCTTAAGCCCAGGAATTAAAACCTGCCAAGCTGTGCGCGATCGCCTAGAAGATTTATCCCGCCGTATTCACCGCACAACCAGCTTACTGCGAACCCGGGTTGAATTGTCAATCGAAGCGCAAAACCAAACGTTATTAGCCTCAATGAATCGTCGCAGCCACTTGCAATTACGCTTGCAACAAACCGTAGAAGGCTTGTCTGTGGTTGCTATCAGCTATTACGTGCTGGCGCTAATGGGATTCGCTTTCGATGCATCTTCAGCCTTAGGAGTGCCAGTTAATAAAGATATAGCTTCGGGCATAGCCATGCCACTCATTATTGGTTCTATCTATTTTGCAATGCACCGCATTCGTAAGCATTTAACCAAACAAAGCAAAAAAGCCGGTGATCCGTTAAAAGAGATTATGCACGAACGCTTCGATAAAGCAGATGTTGACGACTAGCGGCAATAAACTGTTGCTTATAGCGCTATCTTTGCGGAAGAGGTAAAACTCTTCCGCTTTCAAAGAAGGTTTAGCTATTATAAAAGGATAAATTCTCTTTAATTCGTTATCAGCAACATAATACACATACTATTTTACTGACTGGTGCAATTCTTGCTGTGAACATAAAAATCGAACACAGTTAGGACTTATTCATGGATATTATTAATTTCAGCAAGCAACAGCACAAAATCATTAACGCATTGTTAACACTGCTTGCTGCAACCATGGTAATGCCGGCAATAGCAGCTCTACCAGAGCGCAGTGCGAGTTTGCACATAACAGGCGAAAGCCCAAGCGCAATTGAATCCGGTAGTCCTGGTCAATTTGGTGCTATGCACACCCAAATTCATTTACCGCTAGAAGAAAAAAGCAATCGAGCAGAATCGTTTCAATCCAATATCAATGTAGAACTAACCGAGTTTGACTGGCGCAGTAGCAGTGCCGCCAGTAGCGAATACATTTGGTTATCTATGCCGGTTTTTTATCAGCAACGACGCAGTCGCAACACCTTATTTATGATAGAAGCCGAACCTGGCTTAATGACCGACGGTAATAGCGTTGATCTTGATAGTGTGGGCATTAACGGCTCTATTATTGGCCGAATATTAATGCCCAATGGTGGTTATTGGCAGTATGGCGTAACCATTGATCGCGGATTTGGTGATTACAATGTACGGCCATTAATCGGCGTAGGCTTCTATGCCGACCGAGTGACCAAGGTAGAGCTGGGTTTCCCTAAAATAAACATCAGCCATCAACTATCGCGGAGTTTATCAAACTATATTACCGTTAAGCCTGCGGGTGGTGTTTGGAAAGAAACCATCGATGTTCAAGCTGCTGCTGCCGGCGCTGATGCTGGAGCCGATGCTGGAGCCGATGCTGGAGCCGATGCTGGAGCCGATGCTGTAGCCGGAGCCGCCAGCGGTGCTAGCCTTGAGACACTCAGTTACCGCAGTTGGCAAGTCGGAGTAGGGGCTGATTTTTATTGGCGAGAATCACTGTGGTTAAATGCCGAACTGGGCCAGCTGCGCAATCGTCGTATTACTGCCAGCGACAGCACGGGCGCAAAAATATCAGCCACACCCGCTAATAATATGTACTGGCAGGTCGGTTTAAAGCTCAAGTTTTAGAGTCTTTGGGGTTTAATTCTGGCTTAGTCTGCCTTAAGCCATTACACTTCTACTTTTATTATCGTCAGTAGAAGTCGTTTTAATGTTAAACCTAGATGCCCTGTCTCAACTCAAATCCTTAAAGAAAGATATTCACGCTAGCATTCCTCGTCACGAAGGCAAGGTCCGTGCTACCGGTGGGCGTTATGGCTTTGTAAATACCGACGATAACCAGCAGTTTTTTCTAAGCCCCGATGAAATGGATAAAGTATTATCCGGCGATAGAATTGCTTTTAAAGTCGAAGAAACCAAAGACGGCAAAAGCCAAGCCATCATCGAAAAGCTGATCAGTTCGAGCCAAGACGAATTTGTCGGCCAATATATTGTTAAAGGCAAAGGTCACTTTGTCTCACCCGATCATCCAACATTCAGCCGCTGGGTATTTGTACCACCTGCACAGCGTAGTGGTGCCAAAGACGGTGATCTAGTCGCCTGTAAAATCTCACAGCATCCATACCCTCATGGTAAAGTTCAAGCCAAAGTACAAGAGATAATTGGCCAAGTTAGCGATCGTCAAATAGAAAGTAATATGATGATTCGTAAATGGGATTTGGCAGGTGAGTTTTCTGAACATTGCCTCAACGAAGCCCAAGCCTTATTGTCGGTAATGGACGAAGCCATTTCAACAGAGTCGCGCCAAGATCTAACAAGCTTAAATTGGTTAACCATAGACTCTGCCATGAGCCGAGATTTAGATGACGCGCTGTGCTGCGAAAAAACCGACTCAGGCTGGAAATTACAAGTGGCTATCGCCGACCCGAGCTGCGCCATTAAACCAGGGTCTGAATTAGATCAAGAAGCCCTGCGTCGAGGAACGTCCAGTTATTTTGCCGATAACATGATTCCTATGTTGCCAAGCTCACTATCAGAAGGTGCTTTCTCCTTATTGCCACAGCAAGTAAGGCCGGCGGTTGTGTGTCATTTAACGGTTTCAGAGCAAGGCGAAATACTTGAATACCATTTAGAGAATGCCTTAATCGAATCAACAGCAAAACTCAGCTACAACCAAGTAGCGACTTTTTTAAATGAACACGATACCAGCGATAGTGACGATCAATTAGACGATGCAATTAAACCTATACTTAGCCAACTCAACGAGTGTGCTTTAGCGCTCAACAATTATCGCAAAACACACAATCTAGTATTGGATGATCGCATTGAGTTTCGTGGTTTATTAGGCGAAAACGGAAAAATCGAACAAATTATTTCTATGGAACGCAACGCCGCCCATAAACTTGTTGAAGAGTGCATGGTGGCGGTGAACCGTTCGGTTGCCGAATTTTTAAGCCAGCAACCTCATGGTTTGTTCATTCAACACGGTGGCATTCGCCCCGAGCGCCAAGGTGAAGCCAGAGCCTTGGTTAAAGAACAGCTAGGCTTAAGCAGTCCCGAAAAGATTGCCACTTTAGAAGGCTTCATAGAAATACAGCAACTTATTGCGGCTGGTGATCCTAGCCGTGAAGACGGTCAGTTCGAATTGCCTTTACAAGCAATTTTAGCGCGCCAATTAGAACGCAGTAAATTTGGCAGCGAAGCAAAACCTCACGTTGGCATGGGGTTAAAAGCCTACACCACCTTCACTTCTCCATTACGCAAATACAATGATCTATTAGTGCACCGCTTAGTAAAAAGCTACCTTGCTAATGCCCCTGTCGACGCCATTAACGAAAGTGTGCTAGAGCAAATTAGCCAAGCACAAAATAACACTCGCATGGCCGCTTGGCAGGCCGAGCAATGGTTAAAAGCGGAATGGTTGTTGCGTCAGTTTAACGAAGAAAAAAATGCTGCAAGCAATAAAGAAGGGCTTAAACGAGCAGGTCACATCGTACAAATCAATAGCGGTGGTTTTACCGTTCGCTTAGATGACAACGGCGTTGAAGGCCAGTTTGAAGTTCGTCGCAATAAAGAGTGGAAGTTTGACACCAAAACCATGACCCATACCAAGGGAGATAAAACTTACCGTTTAGAGCAGCCAGTGACTGTGACTATAGCAAGTGTGATTCCGGTATTGCGCGATATTAAATTTAATCTTTGTGAGTAATGCAAGCACGCTAATACCTACATTGGTTTAAATTAAAAGGATCCTATCGGATCCTTTTTTTCTGCGCCAACCACTCATCGACTTGTTGTTCTAAAATATCCAGTGGCAGTGCACCCTTGCCTAAAATCACCTGATGAAACTCCGCTAAAGAAAATTGACGCCCTAAGCGCTTTTCGCTTTTTTTGCGTAAATCTTCTATTCGTAAAGCCCCAATTTTATAGCTAGTGGCTTGCCCCGGCATCACCATATAACGCTCAATCGCATGAACAGAATCTTGTTTAGAAAACGGTGTATTAGCTAAACGATAATCCAGTGCTTGCAGCTGACTCCAACCTTTAGCATGAAGGCCAGTATCCAGTACCAAGCGCACAGAACGCCATAGCTCCATAATTAATTGGCCATAGCGTTCTTCGTTTGAAGTATAACCGCCCATTTCATCGGCGAGCTTTTCTGCATACAAGGCCCAGCCTTCACTATAAGCGGTAAAGCCTAATAAGCGTCGAAATTGTGCAATGCTGTCATTTTCTCGGGCTAAGGCAATTTGCATATGATGCCCTGGCAATGCTTCGTGGTAAGCCAACGCGGCTAAACGATACTTGGGTAGATCGTGCTGGCGAGCAGGATTTACATAGTAAAAACCCGGGCGAGAACCATCGAGTGCGGGCTGTTCATAAAAAGCAATGGGCGCACTAGGCTGGCGATACTTGGCAACCGCTTTTACCACAATAGGTGTTTTGGGAAGCACAGAAAAACTCTGGTGTAAGCGCATCGACATAGCCGATACCTTGTCTCGTTGGTAGGCAATAAAGTCTTTTTCGCCTTGTGGATTTTGCTCAAAACGTTCAGCGCGATTTTCCATCCAAGTGAAAAAATCTTGCAGATTAATGTCATCCAAATCGACTTTACTGCCATCCGGGTTAACCGCTAATGCTGGCGGGTAGTTAAGAGATGGCATCAGTTGGCGAATAGCTGTTTGAATGCGATCAACCTCACTTAAACCAAGCTGGTGGATATGGTCGGCGCTTAATTCAGTTGTCGTATGACTTTGTAACAGCAACTGGTAATACTCATTACCCCGTGGTAAATCACTGGTCGCTTGCCACTGCGGTGCGCGTTTTTCTTGTTGTTGTAAAAACTCGATTAAATCTCGATAAGCAGGTAATAGTGAGCGCTTCATCGCATAATCTGCTTTCTTTAATAATACGTGCTCACTCTTTTCAAATAAATCTAACTGCTTAATTTTTTTGTTAAAATCCGCCCAGATGGGGCTGTCGTTTTCTTTATCGAAAGGCGCACCGCTGATCACGTTTTGTGCCGCATTAATAACATAAGGATAAACAAATTTAGGTGCCATTATGCCAGCAGCTTCTGCTTGCTCTAAACGATTGATCAAGTCGGTAAATAAATGACGTACCCCTTTAATGCGTTCAATATAATCGTGAGCACCTTGGATAGTATCGATATTTTGATAGTTAATTAAAATATTCGGCACTCGTGTATGCCAACCACCCATTTGACTCAAGGCATAACCATGGTGTTCAAAAGGAGTAAATAACAATACCTGTTCAATATGATGCAATAAAAGTTCATAGGATAAGCGTAAATCTTCCCCCAAAGCATCTTGTTCTAGGGTGATTAACTGCTGGCGAAATAACTGAATTTGTTCAATGTATTGTTGTTCGGCTAGAGGAGAAATATCATCCCATTCAAACTGCCCAGGAATAGCCAAGGTGCTGCGTAAAACTGGGCTAGAATCTAACTGAAATTGATAAAACTGTTTAAATATTTGTTCAGCCTGGGACTCAATTAGTTGAATTTGTTCGGGCTCAAACACCGGCGCAATCACCACCGGCTCTGGTTCTGGCTGTTTTTTTGGTATCAGTTGGCACGCACTCAACAAGCTCAACAGGCATACGCTCGCGATAAGTTTTGTGCTTTTGGAGTGTTTAAAAGTGGAGCGCAATAAATGGTTAAAGGTCATAAAATACTTTTTGTGATTCATTAATAAAATTTACAAAATATCTGCCAGCAACATCATAGCAGGGGCAAGGGTGAGCAACCAGTCGCGGATAAATAATTACTTTTTTAAGCTCAATAACGTGTTTTGAAATAACTTAAAATTATCATTTAAAGTGTTCGCGCAGTCAGCATCAGAGCCAAAATATTGAGTAACTGCCGCCGCAATTGCCTCTAGTGTCGATAGACCTTGTTGATTGCGGCGTAAAACAAAAGCGCTTTTTGCATCTGCTGCCAGTGCAATTTTGACATGAGGTAAATCTTGCATCCAAGGACTTTGGCGCAACATTTTTTGTGCTTCTTGCCACGTGCCGTCGATAACCCATAAGCGTTCTATGGGGGTATTTAATTGTTCAATATCTTGAGCGTCTGCAGAAGGAAATAAAAGATACTCAGTATTTTTATTGCCTCCATTTTTTATATTTTTAGTCGGCTTTGTTAAATCGCCCCAGTCAATTAACTCTGCTTTACGATGCCACTTTATGCGATTGATAGAAGAGCTAGATAAAAAAGCCCAGTGCCCAGTATTATCAATCTTGTGCCACTCATTACTGTGGCTGCAAATGCTAATAGAAAAAGGCGGTTTGCATTGTTTAATATTTGCACAAACACAATGTGAGACCGGCAAACGACATTGTATACAATGGGCGCAATAAAAGGGTGAGTTCAAACTAAGCGCAGACACTTTTTTACCTTTCTTTGATTTGCATAATTATTAGATCTTAGGCATAACGAAAGGCGACGCCGTAGATGTAGTAAAAACGTGCTTGGTAAGCGTTTGGTGAACATAGCCACATTCATTACAATACACCACCATAAACCAAGGCGAGCCGTTTTTAGCACGTTCTAAGCTGTCTTTGGATTTAAAATGCTCAATCCCTGCGATGTTGCAATTAGGGCATTTTGGTTCAGCCATGGTAACCTCGGATTAATGATTCAAAATTTTATTTTTAAGAGTTTATAAGATGCAATTATCGATGATGAGTTCCTATAAGCAAGTGCTGAAATCATTTAAAATCAGCGTCTTTGCGTTATCTGCCTTCTTTGCTTTATTTAGCTCTCAGGTTTATGCCAGCAATCCCTCGACAACCGAAGGTTTTCCACGTGCTGAATTGCTAGAAGAAAATCAATTTAACAATGCTGAATATCGTTTAGTTATTTCGGGCTTAAAACGTAAACGCGCAGAAACTTCGGGTGAAGTAGAGCGCTTAATTACAGGTGATGTTGAACGTCAGTTTTGGCAAATATCCACCAATCATGAAGTCGAGCAAATCATTGACTATTTTTTAGACCAATGGCAAAACGCTAAAATTTTGTATCGTTGCAAGGGTCTCGATTGTGGCAGCAGTAACTTTTGGGCTAATGAAATTTTTAATAATGCAAAATTGTATGGCCGTGATAAAAACCAAGCTTATGTGGTTGCCATGGTGCCCGGTTCACCTAATCGAATTTACGTTTTGTATGCGGTTCAGCGCAGTAAACAAAAACTCTTTTTTAATTTAGATCAAGTAACCACCAACGATCAACTGGTCGACGACGACGTTCAGCGTGAAAATTTAATTAACGCGCTGCAAAAAGAAACTGGCTGGTTAGAGGGCTTTTACACCCTAGATGGCCAAATAGATGAAAAGAAATCCGATCTGTTAATTTCAACTTTAAAATCATTAGACAGCACGGTTAAGCGTCGATTATTTTTGGTCGTTCATTGTTATCAAGCAAATAACATGGCAGAAAATATCGCCTGTTCATCACGCTTAGCACAGCAACTTCGCGCAGCTACTTATCAGGGTGTAGAGATTCCCGTATTTGGCCAGGGTGCTTTAACCCTGCCGCAATTAAATAACCTTCAACCGCAACTGCGATTTGTGCTGTGGCCAAAACAGCGTTAAAAATACGACAACGAGTACAATAAATGACTAAAACAGTAGCACTGGTATTAGGCAGTGGTGGGGCCCGTGGAATGGCCCATATTGGTGTTATCGAAGAAATAGAAGCTCGGGGTTATAAAGTAGTATCTGTATCTGGCTGTTCTATTGGTGCCATCGTGGGGGCATTTTACAGCGCTAATAAACTCGATGTTTTTACGCAATGGGCACGCTCATTAAACTACTTAAACATGTTGCGTTTAGTGGATTTTAGTTTCATTAGCAACGGCGCGATTCGCGGCGATAAGTTATTTTCGGTGCTATCAGAAATGTTAGGGGATATTCAAATAGAAGACCTTGAAATTCCATATACCGCCGTTGCTACCGATTTGATCAGCTCTAAAGAAGTGTGGTTTCAGCGTGGTTCGTTAGAACAAGCCATGCGCGCTTCTGCAGCGATACCTGGGCTCATTCAACCGATTGAATATGAAGGTAGGCTTTATGTAGACGGTGGCGTGCTTAATCCGTTACCCATTGCAGCTTCGGTATCGGCTCATGCAGATTATATTATTGCCGTAGACTTGAGCGCCGATGTGCCAATACCCGAGATTAAAGATCCTCAGCCAGAAGTTTCTGATACTAAATCGATCGCCGAGCCGCCTGCTGCTGATTCTTTAGACAACGAGCAAGTACAAGCACAACTGGCAGACGCCGACTCTAACCTAGCAGACGATGTTCAAGATCAAGATCAAGATCAAAATCAAGATAAATCAGCCGTCAGCGATATTACCGGCAAATTAACCAGCAAATTAAAACACATTGCCCCTGATACCGCTGTTCCAAATCTTTGGCTTAATACTATGGTGAATAAAGCCAGTGACTGGTTCAATCACGATGATGCAGAAGATGATAAAGCAGTAAAAGCAGAAGTTAGCGGTGCCAAACTAGGTAAAATTGGTATCTTGTATCAAATGTTCGAAGTCATGCAAACGTCATTAAGTCAGTACAAAATTGCGGGTTACCCGCCGGATTTATTGGTCAAAATTCCTAAGAATTGTGTCGAAATGCATGAGTTTTATCGGGCTAACGAACTGGTAGAAATGGGGCGTTATATTGCCAAAGAAGCATTAGATGCCTTTGAGCAAGGCCACAGTAGTTTGTATGGGCAGCGCTTGGGTTAGTCTAAACTTGGTTGCTCGCCAGCTCAGTGATAGAATGTGCGCAAATTTTATTATTCAATTTGCGTCGGTGCCCTTGTGAGCCATTCTTTTATATTATCCTCCGAAGCCTGTGAAGAAGCCTTGGTTGAATTATCAACCTTGCAAGATCTATTACGCTGGGGCATAAGCCGTATGCATGAGGCGGATTTGTATTTTGGCCATGGCACCGATAACGCCCGCGACGATGCGGTTATGCTGGCGACTCATGCGTTACACCTTCCTTGGGATATTGATCACCAATGGCAATCGGCGCGTTTAACGCGTTCTGAACGCCAAGCCGTGATTGAGTTGTTTACCCGTCGCATTAACGAGCGCATGCCAACCCCTTACATTACCGGTGAAGCCTGGTTTTATGGTTTACCGTTTAGCGTAGACGAGCGTGTTTTGATCCCGCGTTCACCGATTGCCGAAATGATCGCAACACGTTTTCAGCCTTGGCTTGGTGGAAACTCAAGTGGTAAATCCGTTCATCGTATTTTAGATTTGTGTACCGGCAGTGGTTGTATTGGTATTGCCTGCGCCATGGAGTTTCCTCAAGCCCATGTTGAGCTGATGGATATTTCATTTGATGCTTTGGCTTTGGCCGACGAAAATATCGCTCGTCACCAATTAGGTGATCGGGTGATGGCCTTGCAATCGGATTTGTTCGAGGCCGCCGATGGCAAGTACGATATCATTGTATCGAATCCACCGTATGTGGATGCCGATGATATGAGCTGTTTGCCAGAAGAGTTTCATAATGAACCCGAGCTGGCGTTAGCCGCAGGCGAAGATGGTCTCGATTTAGTGCGCATTATGTTGGCTCGGGCGCGTCAGTATTTAGCCGATGATGGTATCTTTATTGTTGAAGTCGGTAACAGCTGGCCGGCGCTAGAAGAGGCTTATCCAACGGTGCCTTTTATGTGGCAAGAATTTGAAATGGGCGGTCATGGGGTGTTTGTCTTAACCGCCGACCAGCTCGATGAGTGTGCTGAAGCGTTGGAGTTGAAGTCGTTAAGCGAAGTTTAAAATTAGCTTTTTTGAAACATGACTTTGTAGAATTTAAATAATTGTATCAAACAAGCTAATGTTGGGTGATTGTGGAGCAAATATCTAAAACAGGGATGTTTTAGTTAAGGCTACAGGGAGCGTGAGCGCTATGAATATCTGCAATAGCTGGTATTTACGCCGTTTTGTGGAACAATTACCCAATGTTAGGTTGTTAACTGGAATTTTAAAACGGACAAAAATATGTCGGGTAATACATTTGGTAAAAGTTTCACAGTAACCACTTTTGGTGAAAGTCACGGTATCGCGTTAGGGTGTATTGTGGATGGTTGTCCTCCAGGTATCGAATTGTGCGAAGCGGATTTGCAGCACGATTTAGACCTGCGCAAACCAGGAACTTCTAAATTTACCACTCAGCGTCGCGAACCCGACCAAGTGAAAATTCTATCCGGTGTATTTGAAGGTAAAACCACTGGTACGCCAATTGGTATGATCATCGAAAATACCGACCAGCGTTCAAAAGATTATTCCAACATTGCCGACACCTTCCGTCCGGCTCATGCCGATTACGCTTATACCCACAAATACGGATTCCGTGATTATCGTGGCGGTGGTCGTTCATCGGCCCGTGAAACCGCCATGCGCGTTGCCGCTGGGGCAGTTGCTAAAAAATTCTTAAAAGCAAAAGGCATCGAAGTTAAAGGCTATTTATCTCAGCTGGGCCCAATCAAAATCGACGAAGCTAACTTTGATTGGAACGAAGTACGTAACAACCCATTCTTCTGCCCAGATGCATCCAAAGTGCCAGAAATGGAAACCTACATGGAAGCCCTGCGCAAAGAGTGCAACTCGGTAGGGGCAAAAATCAGTGTGGTGGCAACTGGCTTAAAACCCGGCTTAGGCGAACCGATCTTTGATCGCCTAGATGCTGAAATCGCCCACGCATTAATGAGTATCAATGCCGTGAAAGGCGTTGAAATTGGTGATGGATTTGATTGTGTTGCCCAAAAAGGCACCGATCATCGCGACGAAATGACCCCGCAAGGATTTTTATCCAATCATTCTGGTGGCATCGTTGGTGGTATCAGTACAGGCCAAGATATTATTGCGCACATGGCGCTTAAACCCACTTCTAGCATGGCCATAACGGGTCGTTCTATTAACGCAGCGGGTGAGCCGATTGAAGTGATAACCAAAGGCCGCCATGACCCGTGTGTTGGCATTCGTGCAACCCCCATTGCCGAAGCCATGCTAGCCATTGTGTTAATGGACCACTTTTTACGCAATCGCGGCCAAAATGCCGATGTTGTTTGTGATACACCCATTATTAAAGGTCAAGCTGACTAATTTATGTCTGTGCCGTACTGGCGTTTATCCGGCTTTTACGGTCTCTATTTTGCCCTCATCGGTTGTATCATGCCGTTTTGGGGGCTATATCTTCAGCAGCAATCGTTCAGCGCCGCCGATATTGGATTGTTATTGGCGCTATTCAGTGCAATTCGCATTATTGCGCCAAATCTTTGGGCAGCCATAGTTAATCGCTATGCCGCTAAAGTTCCCGCCATACAATTTATGCGCTTAGGCGGTTGCTTAATGCTGCTTAGCTTTTTTGGTTTTTACTGGGCCAGTGAGCTTTGGCAATATGCCTTAATGATGCTGATATATGGCTTTTTTTGGTCGGCCATTTTGCCGCAATACGAAACACTGACTTTAGAGCATCTAAAAGACGACCTGAGCATCTACAGCTCTATGCTGCTATGGGGTTCTATAGGTTTTGTCGTCATGGTGATCGGCTTGGGTTGGTTGTTTGATTTTATCAGCATTTTATACTTGCCGGTATTTATGCTGGCGATAATGACCTTAATCGTATTAAACAGCTGGGCACTTAAACCTGCGGCTGATAATCATAACGAACTTGCACAGCTCCAGTCACTAACCCAACCACAGCCCCAATCTCAACCACAGCCCCAATCTCAACTAGAAAATAAAACCCTTGATGCGCGGGTATTAAAAATTGGCCTAATCAGCTTTTTAACCATCAATGTGTTATTGCAAATAACCCACGGTCCTTACTATGTGTTTTTCACAATTTATTTACAGCAGTTTGGCTACAGCAACGGTTTAATTGGTTTTTTGTGGGCGCTTGGGGTGTTGGCAGAAATCATTTTATTTTGGCAAATTTCATTTTTTATTCGGCGCTGGTCGTTGCGAGTGTTGGTTATTTTCTCGTTGCTGCTCACCGCGTTGCGCTGGTTATGTACGGCTTATTTTGCTGATCAACTTAGCGTATTAATTTTTTCCCAATGCTTACACGCGTTCAGTTTTGCACTGTTACATGTAGTTTCAATGCGATATATCGGAGTGTTTTTCCCGGGTAAAAAACGTTTAACAGGTCAAGCTTTATACAGTGGTTTAGGTTTTGGTTTAGGCGGTGCTATCGGTGCCGGGGTAGCGGGATTGCTATGGCCAAGTGATAAGGTTGAGCCAGCAATGTACCTTAATGATTCTGCATTAGTCTTTAGTATCGCGGCGCTGGTGGCCTTAATTGCTGCGTTAATCGCCGTCTTCGGTTTACCACGGCAACAATCAAAGTTTGTGTGAATCAGCTTCTATAAATAGCGTTTAAAGTATGATTTAATCAGCCCCATTCAATCAACATTTTAGGTGGTTCACTGACTGTGTCATCTTTTGATCAAGAGTCGATCGTTTACGGCGTCATTCGTGATATTCCCAATGGTGGTGAGCTCGAAGCCTATCGACGTCGCCGCACCAATTGGGCGGCTATTCAAGAACTTCCCTCTAGCCTAGAAGACGAGTGGCCTTTCTTAGCTCGTGAAATGTTTGCCATGCCGGGCCCAGATGTTTTTTCTGGTACTTATCAAACTCAACTCATACATTTTGCCGCCTCCTATAATTCCATCGAATACGAATGGGAACACTGGATCAGCCGCTTTGAAGCCATGCTCAGGTCAATGTATTGGTCTAGTGCAACCGTGCATTTAGAAACTGAATTATCGGGTAAGCATACTTTTTCGTGGGAGAGTACCGGAGCAGGGCATAACCCTCATGATAGTGAGTTAAAAATGGTGTGTGAATGGGAGCGCGAATCAGCTTTTATACAGCGCCGCTGATGACAGTCATATAAAAATTTATATCAGAACTTATTATCAGAACTGATCTTGAAACCTAACTTAAATAAAAGAGCCTCCTGCTATGTCTGATGCTTTTGACAACCCGCCGGATTATTCATTTGATGATGCCGAAGACGGTGTCATTGAAATCCCATACCAAAGTTTATCAGCGGTTGCACTTGCCGGTATCGTTGAAGAATTTGCCAGTCGTGATGGCACCGACTATGGCGAATACGAATACAGCCTTAGCGATAAAGTGACACAAGTCGAAAAGCAATTAAAAGCAGGGCACCTGACCTTGTTATTTGATCCTGTAAGCGAATCCTGCCAACTGATTAATCGCCGCGATTGGAAAGGGTAACTCAGCGTTTGTTACGCACCATTTCACGAATATAAAAACGGCCGGGTAATAATGCTTCTGCGTGATCTTTGGCTACCGGGAAGTTCTCACCACAGATATAACTTGCTACTAATTCAGCGCACAAGGGTGCAGAGGTTAGGCCGCGAGAACCATGGCCAATGTTTAAATAGGCGTTGTTAATAAACTTGGCACTGCGACGAGGATAACGCGCTAAATTTTTACGAATGGCGGTAAATTCTCGATCAAACTCTTCTTCATTTAATAGCGGCCCAGCCATCGGCAGATAATCTGGAGTGGTGCAGCGAAAACCAGTACGGCCAGGGTAAGACGTTGCATCCTGTTGTTTAAGAGTGTGGTGCAATTGTTGAAACTCCTCACCAAAATCCTCTAGATATGCAAAATTTTTCTGATGATCTTGCAAGCGCATCTTAGGTTCGTCATCTTTTATATTGTAGCTAGCACCTAAGCAAAATTTGCCATGGTGTGCTGGCGCAATATAGCCTTTACCACACAACACCGTTTTAAGATTAAGTTTTGCACTAGGGTCGTATTCGCTCGACGCTAAATACGTTAACTGCCCACGAATCGATTTGGTCGGCAAATAACAATTAGGTAATAACTGCTGACTTTTATTGGCGCAGGCAATCACCACATGGCTAGCGTTTTTAATGGATACGTCTGCGTTTTGCGCAGCCTTTAACTGCCAGCCATTTTCAGTTTGAGTAAGTTGTTCAATATTAGCTTGGTGAAACTCAATCAATGGGTGTTGCAGTAATTCTTGGCACAAACGCTGGGGGCTAACCCAACCCGCGTTGGGGAAAAACAAACCACCACAAGCCAGCGACACACCACTCACATCACAAGCCTGTTGTTGACTCAAAGCATGCAATAACTCACTAGGGTAATCGGTATTTTCAATAAACTTTTGCTGGCGCTTAGCTTCTTTATCGCTGCACGCCAGTTGAATCAACCCGCAATCGTCCCAACCATCGCCGCGCTTTAGTTGTTGTGCTAACCAACGCAATGATTGCAAATAACCTTGCACATAAATATTACTGTGAGTGGCTTCACCGGCGGCTAATTTGGCATACATAGCCCCTTGCGGATTACCAGACGCCTCGGTAGCAATGCCATGAGTATCGTAAACAGTCACTGCCAATCCGCGGCGTGCCAAAGCATACGCGGTACAACAACCGGCAATGCCAGCACCAATAACTGCTATTTCTTTGATTGCATTAAGAGGGGGCTTTAACCAAGGTTTAGCATCTTCAAATACCGCAGGCAAAGGGCCTTGGCTTTGCACAAACTCGCCATTCATCATTTCGCGCTTCATGCCGAATCCGGACACTTTTTGTAACTTAAAACCCGCACCTAATAAGCCACGGCGTACATCACCGGCAGCGGTAAAAGTTGCTAAACTGGTGTTTTTACGACTAAGGCGAGCAACAGAGCGATACAAAACCTCGCTCCACATATCGGGATTTTTAGCCGGTGCAAAACCGTCCAAATACCACGCGTCTACCGGGCCATTAAGTTGCGGTAGTGCTTGGCTAACATCATCAAAAATCAGGGTTAAAGTAAGATTGTGATGTTTAAATTGCAGACTATGAAAGCCCTTAATTAAAAGTGGGTATTCAGCAATTAACTGCTCGGCAAGAGGCTGCAACGACGGAAACAATAACAACGCTTGCGCAATTTGATGCTGCTCCAGTGGGAATTTCTCAATACTAATATAATGCAGATGTTGAGTGTTAGGTTGAGTGTCAGTTAGCTGCACACTTTCGTTAGCAGCATTACTTGTCTCACTTGCTTTAGCTTGATCAGCGCGAAACTTTTGCCACTCCAACCAAGTTAAAATAAAGTTTAAGCCGGTACCAAAACCGGTTTCAACTAAAGTGAAACTGCCAGAGTGCTTACTCCAGCGCTGCGGCAAACAACTGGGTTCAATAAACACAAAACGACTCTCATCAATACCGCTGTCGGTATTAAAATAAAAGTCGTCAAAGTCTGCTGATTTTGGCTGGCCTTGATCATCCCAGCAAATGTCCGCTGGCTCAACACGCACGCCAGCCGGTTGTTTTGTATTGTTACTCAAAAGACCATTACTCAGCGGTTTTTAAACGTACACTTTTAATTAACACCGGGTTGATCGGAACATCGCGAGCTTTAGTACGAACGCGAGCAATGGCATCAACAACATCCATTCCTTTAGTGACTTTACCAAAAACTGCATAACCATAATCACGGCCACCGTGATTCAAAAAGTCATTGTCTTTATGGTTAATAAAAAACTGGCTGCTGGCACTGTCCACCACGCTTGTGCGCGCCATGGCTAAAGTACCGCGGTCATTTTTTAAACCGTTTTTAGCTTCGTTTTTAATTTCGGCACGGGTCTCTTTTTTACGCATATATTTATCAAAACCACCACCTTGAACCATAAAGTTATTAATCACACGGTGAAAAACAGTGTCATCGTAAAAACCACTTTCCACATACTGTAAAAAGTTATCAACAGAAATAGGCGCTTTCTCAGCATTTAACTCAACTTCAATTTTACCCATGCTGGTGTCTATAATTACATCAACAGTACTGGGTGAAGCTGCTAAAGGCTCAATCGGTGTTGCGGTAACTTCTGCGTTAGTAGCAAAGGAAAATAGCATCATTAAGCTCGCTACTAACTTAAAAGAGTGAGTTAAAAGTAGGCTTAAGAAATGAGTAATTGAGGGCATGGTTTGTCTCTCTATTGTTAGTTTGATGATTAAAGCGAGTTTATAGTAATTTTATGAATGTTGACATTTCTTCGATTCGACATGGTTAAAAGTAGACACTTTCTAAGTGAAGAAAACGACTAAGCGGTTGTCAATTCAATGTGCTGGATCTAAGTGTAGATTCAATCAGTCACAATCAGTCATTACCTTAGATTATTTTTTAATCGCTGCTATTTTTAATTGCTATTATACATGTTTATTACTATTACTTATTTATTATCAATTAATAATGATTCAGGCTAAATGTATGAAATGGTTTAAAAAAGACGATTCTACAGCAAAATCCGCTCCAGATACTCTGCAGGTGCAAAAGGATTTAGACCTTAACGCAATCAAACAGTGCGTTGCATTTATAGAATTTGATAACAAAGGAAATATTAATTTTGTAAATGAGTTATTTCTTCAGGCTACTGGCTATATAGAAGCCGAGTTAATTGGTAAGCATCACAGAATATTTTGCAATAAATCTTATACCAATAGTAATGAATATAAGCACTTTTGGGACAGTTTAGCGCAAGGAGAGAGCAAAGCCGGTATTTTTGAAAGAAGGTCTAAAAGCGGAAATGTTTTGTACTTAGATGCCACATACTTTCCGGTGAAAGACCCTTCTGGGCAAATTAATAAAGTCATTAAGATTTGTAATGACGTCACGGCAAACAAACTCAGATTAGATTTTCAAGATGCTGTCTTTGAAGCCATAGATAATACGAATGCGATTATCAAGTTCTCTCCTGATGGGGTAGTAGTCGATGCTAATCCATTATTTCTTTCTGCTATGGGCTACACAAAAGAAGAATTAATTGGAAAACATCACAGTATTTTCTGTTTTCCAGAGTTCTATGAGGAGAATCCTGATTTTTGGAAAAAAATCGGTTCAGGTGAATCATATTCAGGGTTATTTGAAAGAAAAAATAAACTTGGTCAGCCTGTTTGGCTAGAAGCTTCATATAACCCAATAATAGAAAGTAACGGTACAATAAAACATATAGTTAAGTTTGCAACAAATGTTACAGATAGAATTGTCAAATCTAATACTGCAGCAGATCAAGCAGCAGCGACTTCGGAACAAAATTCAAAAATTACACTGCAAGCAGCTGGTGATTTGGATGTCGCTATTGAAACAATCGACCTGATTGTTCAAGAAGTTAATAGCGCAACCTCGGTAAGTAAGCAGCTTAATGAGCAATCAAATTCAATAAAAGACATCGTAGTCACAATTCGTTCGATTGCAGACCAAACCAATCTACTTGCTTTAAATGCTGCTATTGAAGCTGCTCGCGCTGGCGAGTCTGGGCGTGGTTTTGCTGTTGTGGCCGATGAAGTTAGAACACTGGCAGCAAGAACAAGTGAAGCTACCAGCAAAATTGGAAATGTGATTGATAGTAATGCGCAACTCATGGGGCAAATCTATAATCAGATGGGCAAAATACAAACAGCATCCGAAGATGGACAGGCAAAAATTTCAGATGTTGGACATAACTTAAATGAGGTAAAAAACGGTGTTGATAATATGGCGCAAGTTATATCAACACTAAAGCAATAGTTTGCTTTTGAGCTTAAATGTGCGGATTACAACGATACCGAAGTGTTATTTGCAACAACGCTCTTATTGAAAATAGAAAGTTGTTGCAAATGGTTAATAACCGAGGGCTATGACCAACCACTCGATTTACGACCACCGCGCATTGCAGGAATCGCTAAACCCAACACAATACCAAATACAATTAAGCCGCCACCAATAATCATAAAACTGCGTTCTTTATCGTCTTGCAGGCGTGCATTTTCAGCGGTAAGTGTTTCTAACTGAATTTCCAGTTCTTGGTTACGTTTGGTGAGTTTAGTATTTTTACTATCTAACTCAATTGCATTAGCGGATATTTCTTTAATCTCTTTTAACTCTTTTTCTAACTTTTTGTTTTCACGGTTTAAGCTAGAACGGTCTCCGGCTAACGTTGACTTTTCATCGGCTAGATCAGCAGCTTGAGACTTCAGCGTATTTAACTCAGCTTGAACACTGCTAAGCTCTCTTTCAGTAAGAATCAACTTTTCTTTAGCAATGGGTTCGTTTAATAAAAAACGAGTTAATACCCAACCTTCGGTGCCGCGAACGTTTACTTTGGTGTAGTTTTTATCTTCAGATTCTTCTAAATAAACAAGGTGCTCACCGCTGGGCAAAGACCTTAAAATTCTATATTCATTACCCGGGCCACTGCGCATTTGAATGCGAAGTTGATCGCTAACGTAGCGTTTTTCAACCGCTGCAAAACTGGTTGTTGTTACTGTAGAAGTCAGTAAGCCAAAAAGAATAATAGAAATTAACTGTCTCACTAGTGGCACCTTTTGTAGAATAATTTATGTTTATAGCAATCTATGAATCGTTTATTGAGCCATTGATTAATTGATTTGATTGATTGATTGATTGTTGGTTAAACGTGGCTAAAGCATTAAGGAAGTACTTTCTTAAAAGGCTTTACCACCACTTTTTCGTAAACACCGGCTGCCACATAAGGGTCGGCATCGGCCCAAATTTGGGCATCGGTTAAACTGTCAAACTCGGCAACCACCAAGCTGCCGGTAAAGCCTTCGCTGCCAGGATCTTCGCTATCTATAGCAGGGTGAGGGCCTGCAATTAACAAGCGGCCTTCGTTTTTTAAAGCGTTTAAACGATCTAAGTGCGCAGGGCGCACCGACAAACGTTTTTCTAAACTGTTGGCCACGTCTTGGCTAATAATGGCGTACCACATTTTATTGTTCCTCAGCGTTTTTAGTCGCCTCATCGGCGTCTTCTGGTGTCATGTATCGGTATAAATAAAGAGACTGAGCAATAATAAACAAGACCGTTAAGCCTAGTAGACCAAATAACTTAAAATTAACCCAAACATCTTCAGAGAAATTATAAGCAACGTACAAATTAGCGACACCACTAAACACAAAAAATGCGACCCAAGCGTAATTTAAATTATTCCAAGCATGAGCAGGCAGTTTTAAATTTTGTCCCATCATTCTTTCTAAAATAGTTTTATCACCAATAAAACGACTGCCAAAGAAAGCAGCAGCAAACAACCAGTTCACCACACTCGGCTTCCACTGAATAAAGGTCTTATCTTGCAAAACCACAGTCGCACCACCCATAAGCACTACTAAAGCAAGGGTAACCACATGCATGGTCTCAACCTTACCGGTGGTTAATTTAGAGTATAAAATTTGCAGCATAGTCGCAGGGATTAACACCGCTGTTGCTAAAACAATCGCGGGCATGTCACTTAACAGCTGGGTTTGATCGGCATTTAAAAATGGGCTTAACAGTTCAACTGTCTCTGGCGCAAATTTATAAACGATGAAAAAAATAACAATGGGTAAAAAATCAATCAGTAACTTCATTTGTGGATCGCTATCCTAGGGCATACAATGAGCCGCTATTATTGAGGAATTTTTATGGCTTCGCAAATAGACCTACACTGTCACACCACCGCATCCGATGGAGCATTAGCGCCAAAAGCGTTAATTGATCGTGCTTTGGGTCGTAATATTGAAACCTTGGCAATTACCGACCACGATACCATGGTCGGTTACCGTGAGGTTAGAGAATACGCAAAAGAACAGGGTTTAAATTTAATACCCGGCATAGAACTGTCTTCACAATGGCGCGGTATAGGAATACACGTTGTCGGTTTGGGTATGGACCCAGCTCATCCGGTGATCATAGAAGCCGAACGTTCACAAACCGAAGTGCGCAGAGCGCGTGCAAAAACCATTGCTACAAAGTTAGAAAAAAAACTGCAAACAGAGATTGATTTTTCTGCCATAGAAGCACTCGCCGGTGGCGAAATAGGGCGTCCACATTTTGCTCAGTACCTAGTTGACCAAGGCCTAGTAGCAGATCGACAAACCGCATTTAAAAAATATCTTGGCGCAGGCAAGGTTGGTGACGTTAAATCAGGCTGGCCAGAAATGGAAACCGTGGTTAAGTGGATCGTAGAAAGTGGCGGCCAAGCCGTGTTGGCACATCCCCTTCATTACAATTTAACCCGCACCAAATTACTCAACTGCATAGCCGCATTTCAATACGCAGGTGGCAAAGCCATGGAAATTTGCTGTGGATTAATGGATAA
The DNA here is from genome assembly GCA_913061435.1 of uncultured Thalassolituus sp. GTDB lineage: Bacteria > Pseudomonadota > Gammaproteobacteria > Pseudomonadales > Oceanobacteraceae > Oleispira. The sequence continues at coordinate 35,058 of CAJXUK010000017.1, forward strand.
AAACCAAGCGGGGCAGTTAAAAAAGATAGCCCAAGACGAAGGACTTTACGGCTCTTGTGGCAGCGATTTTCATGGCCCCAACAAGTTTGGTTTAGACCTTGGCGTAATGCCGGTTTTTCCACCCGCTAGCGAAGTGCCTCATGTTTTAGATGCCATTCGTGCATAATCGCCAAGATTGCTGTGTAAAATTCGACATAATATAGACATTGTTGGTAGTAATTGTTAAAACAGCCCCCTTTTTTCCAACTAGGTGGTCAGTTAATGAGCTCTCCCAAAAATGCCTCAAACAATCAAGCCAGCAATGCTGCTAAGGATGCCGATAAATCTGGCATGATGGCTAAACTAAACGCATTGGGTTTAGTGCCGCAAATATTACTGGCCATTATTGCCGGTTGTGTGATCGCCTTAGTTGCACCAGAACTCGCACAATCGCTGTCCATCTTAGGGTAATTTTTTGTATCGGCACTAAAAGCCGTTGCTCCTATTTTAGTCTTTATCTTGGTATTTTCTGCCATCGCCAATCAAAATGTGGGCAGCAACAACAGCTTAAAACCCATCGTAGGTTTGTATTTTTTTGGTACATTGATGGCCGCCATGGTCGCCGTTGGTTTAAGTTTCATCTTTCCTAGCACGCTTACCCTAGACTTAGCCGGAGCCACCGCTAATCCACCGCAAGGGTTATTAGAAGTACTGCATACCCTGTTATTCAAAATCGTAGTAAACCCAATCGACGCCATCGCCAATGGTAACTTTATTGGTATCTTGGCTTGGGGCATTGGACTCGGCTTTGCAATGAAAAACAGCAGCGAAAGCAGCAAGTTGTTTATCTTCGATGCTGCGCAAGGCATTTCAACCATCGTAAAATGGGTTATTAAACTGGCTCCTCTCGGTATTTTAGGGTTAGTGGCCAACACCGTTGCTACCACCGGATTTTCGACCATTGGCGAATATGGCCACTTAGTCGGCGTTTTATTAGCGGCCATGTTCATCATTGCCCTAGTTATCAACCCCATTATTGTTTTTGCCTTAACGCGTAAAAACCCATACCCATTAGTACTTACCTGTTTACGCGAATCGGGCATCACCGCATTCTTTACCCGCAGTTCAGCGGCGAACATTCCAGTAAACATGGCCCTCTGTGAAAAACTTGGCTTAGATGAAAAAATCTACTCAATCTCAATTCCGCTAGGTGCCACAGTCAACATGGCCGGTGCCGCCATCACCATCACTGTGTTATCACTTGCCACAGCCAACACCTTAGGTATTCAAATTGATTTTGGGACTGCATTATTACTCAGTGTTATCGCTTCTATTTCTGCCTGTGGTGCATCCGGTGTGGCAGGAGGTTCATTGTTGCTGGTGCCTTTAGCCTGTGGTTTATTTGGTATCAGCGACGACATAGCAATGCAGGTAGTCGCCATTGGTTTTGTCATCGGAGTGATTCAAGATTCAGCCGAAACTGCGCTCAACAGTTCCACCGACGTAGTATTTTCTGCCGCTGCATCACAATATGTTGCAGATAAAACCAATTAACTTATATTGTTATCATTCACTAACTAAAAGGATCAATCGTGAGTCAATTCTTTCAGATACACCCAGAAAACCCGCAAGCACGTTTGGTCAAACAGGCTGCTGAAATTATTCAAAAAGGCGGTTTAGCGGTGTTACCAACAGACTGTGCCTATGTACTGGTATGTCCTGTTGGTGATAAATCGGCGATGGAGCGTATGCGTGCACTGCGTCAGTTAGATGAAAAACACAACTACACATTGTTGTGTCGCGACTTATCAGAACTGTCTAACTACGCCAAGGTCGATAACGCCACTTATCGTCAGTTAAAGCACCATACTCCTGGGGCATTTACCTTTATTTTAAATGCCACCAAAGAAGTGCCAAGACGCTTAATTCAGCCTAAGAAAAAAACCATAGGTATGCGCGTACCCGACAACGCCATTATGCTGGCAATATTAGAAGAAGTGGGCGGCCCGTTGATGTCCACCTCACTGATAATGCCGGGTGACGACTTGCCTTTATCTGACCCATACGACATTCGCCAAACCCTAGAGCACTCACTCGATTTAGTTATCGACGGAGGCTATTGCGGCCTCGAAGCCACCACGGTAATCGACCTAACCGACGACGAAGTAGTTCTGCTGCGCCAAGGCGTTGGCGACGCGTCGGCGTTTTTAGAATAAGTGGCTTTAAAAAATAAGTTACCCGAATAAGTACATTTAAAAGACTAAGTTAGGTATTATGGCGGGTTTATTACCGCCGTGTATTAAGTGAGCATTTGATGAACAAGCAACGAGTTTTAACCGGAATTACCACCACAGGTACTCCGCATTTAGGCAACTACGTAGGCGCCATTCGCCCAGCGATTGAAGCCAGCCAAAACAGCAACATTGATTCTTTTTTCTTTTTGGCCGACTACCACGCCCTTATTAAGTGCCAAGACCCTAAGCTTGTTCACCAATCCACCATGGAAATTGCCGCTACTTGGCTCGCCTTAGGCCTGGATACCGACAACACCCTATTTTATCGCCAGTCGGATATTCGAGAAATTCCAGAATTAACTTGGATGCTCAACTGCGTTTGCGGTAAAGGCTTAATGAACCGAGCACACGCCTACAAAGGTGCTGTCGATGCCAACCTAGAAAACGGAGAAGATGCCGACAAAGCCATCACCATGGGCCTATTTAGCTACCCCATTTTAATGGCAGCCGACATCATCATGTTTGGTGCAAACAAAGTACCTGTGGGTAAAGATCAGATCCAGCATGTTGAAATGGCCCGTGATATTGCGCAGCGTTTCAACCATTTATTTGCCAGTAAAAAACAGCCTATCTTCACCTTGCCAGAATACGAAGTAGGTGACGACGCAGCTATTTTACAAGGGCTAGACGGGCGTAAAATGAGTAAGAGTTATGGCAATACCATTCCATTATTCTTAACCGAAAAACAACTGCAAAAACACATTAATAAAATTCAGACCAACTTACTAGAACCTGGCGAAGCGAAAGACCCAGACACATCACCCGTTTTTCAAATTTGGAAAGCGTTTGCTACCCAAGAGCAAACCGACGAAATGCGCCAAGCATTTGCCGACGGTATAGGCTGGGGTGATGCTAAAAAACGTTTATTTGGCCTAGTTAATGACGAAATTGGCGAAGCACGTGAGCGTTACAACGATTTATTAACGCGCCCGCAAGACATAGAAGACGAGCTACAAAAAGGCGCGGCAAGAGCTCGTATAGAAAGCCAACGCATGATAGAAACTGTTCGTCATGCCGTAGGAATTCGTGGTTTAAAATAAACAATGACCAGCCCAACGTCTTTTGCCCTCATTCAAGGGCAACCCATGACCCAATTGCCGATGGATTTATACATTCCACCGGACGCATTAGAGATTATCTTAGAGCAGTTTGAAGGCCCGCTGGATTTACTGCTTTATCTAATACGCAAACAAAATCTCGACATACTAGAAGTAAACGTAGCCGATATAACCAACCAATACATGGGTTACATCGAGTTAATGCAAACCATGCAACTCGAAATAGTGGGTGAGTATCTGGTTATGGCAGCCATGCTGGCCGAAATAAAAAGCCGCATGTTATTACCGCGCAGTAAAACAGAAGAAGACGAAGAAGAAGGCGACCCAAGGGCAGAATTAATACGACGCTTGCAAGAATATGAGCGTTTTAAAAAAGCCGCAGAAGACATAGAAGAAATGCCACGTATGGGGCGAGACCACTTTATCGCCAGTGTTGATGCCCCAGAAAAAATTCAGCAATTAGTTCATCCCGACGTAGATATGAAAGAATTAATGCTCGCCATGGGGGCGATTATGCGACGCGCGCAGATGTTCGAAAAACACGAAGTAGCCAAAGAAGTTTTGTCCACCCGAGAACGCATGACCAATGTACTAGCGGTATTAAAAGCAGGGCACTTTGTTAACTTTAGTGATTTATTCACCCCAGAAGAAGGGCGCTTGGGAGTTGTCGTCACATTTTTAGCGATCTTAGAGTTGATCAAAGAATCACTGGTCGACATTGTTCAGCACGACGTTCTTGGCCCGATTCATGTAAAGGCTCGGGTCGATGGTCCCGGACACATTGAATCGAGTTTGCTAGAAGAAGAAAGCTCAATAAGTTCTTAAAGGTTATTTAAGCAATGGAATTAGCCAAACTAAAACAGATTATTGAAGGCGCATTAATGGCCAGCGGTGAAGTGCTGGCCATAGAGCGCATACAGCTGTTATTTGACGATTATGACCAGCCCAAAAGTAACCAAATTAAACAAGCCCTCGACAGTTTAATAGAAGACTATAAAGATCGTGGCATTGAACTGATCGAAGTCGCATCGGGATATCGATTTCAAGTACGCAAAGAAGTAGCACCCTGGGTAACTCGCTTATGGGAAGAAAAGCCCCAGCGTTACTCTCGTGCCTTGCTCGAAACTTTATCGCTCATCGCCTATCGCCAACCCATTACCCGTGGCGACATCGAAGACGTTCGCGGGGTTGCCGTAAGCAGCAACATCATTCGCACCTTATTAGACCGCGAATGGGTAAGAGTGGTTGGCCATCGTGATGTACCGGGCCGACCCGCCATGTACGCGACCACAAAACAGTTTTTAAATTATTTCAGCTTAAAGAGCCTAGATGAACTCCCCAGCTTAGATGAAATACGCGAAATAGATGACGCCAACCAAAGTTTGGATCTGATTAATGCCGAGAAAAAAGCCTCGGTCAATCGCGAATACACCTTTGCCAGCGAAGAAGAAGTGGCTGCTCGTGGTGAAGAAGTACTGGCAGAAACAGAACTCGAATTAGAACAAGCTGAAAAATTGATGCGTCAGGTAGAAGACAATGTCTTCAATCAGCCGGAAGAAAATACGGATGAGGAAGAACAAAACTCATTAGCTGCGTTGGCCGACAAAGCCCAGCAGCGTTTAACTTCAAGCGACAGCGACAGCGACAGCGACAGCGAAAGCAACAGTGCCAGTAACAGCGACAGCAACAGTGCCAGCTCCGTAGATGTTGCCGATAAAATTGCAGAACACCAAGCGCGTTTAGCCTCAGCAGACAACGCAAGCACAAGCATTAAAAGTGCTGACGCCGCAGAAGAAAGAGAGCTTACCTTGTTAGAACAACAAGAGCAGCTGATGCAAAAACTTCTGCGAGAACAAGCGGAAAAAAATTCCTTGTTTGACGACTGATGTGAATTATTCGTTAAATATAACTGTAAAAAAGAAAGGTTGTAAAAACCCATGAATGAACGCCTACAAAAATTACTAGCGATAGCCGGATTAGGATCACGTCGAGAAATTGAACGTTGGATCGTCGACGGACGCATTAAAGTAAACGGCGAAATTGCCGAACTGGGCCAGCGCGCCAGTCACTTCGACAAAATTCACATTGACGGCAAAGAAATCAAACTAGAAGGCGTTGGTAAAACTCGCCGTATCTTGGCGTACAACAAACCAGAAGGCGAAGTGTGCACACAACACGACCCAGAAGGCCGCCCAACCGTATTCGACAAACTGCCAAAACTCAAAGGCGAGCGCTGGGTAAACGTGGGTCGACTAGACATTAACACCAGTGGCTTATTGTTATTCACCACCGACGGTGAACTAGCCAACAAGCTGATGCATCCTTCCTCGGGTATCGACCGCGAATACGCCGTACGCGTGCGCGGAGAAGTCACCGAAGAAATGATCAAAAACCTCAAAGCAGGCGTTATGCTAGAAGACGGCATGGCAAAATTTACCGACGTACAATACTTTGATGGCGACGGCTCAAACCAGTGGTATCACGTAGTATTGATGGAAGGTAAAAAACGCGAAGTACGTCGACTGTGGGATTCGCAAGGCGTAACCGTAAGTCGTCTAAAGCGCGTAAGATACGGCTGCATCTTCATGCCAAAACAAGTACCCGTAGGCACCTGGATAGAACTCAAGCAAAAAGAAGCAGACGACTTATCGGCCTTGGCAGGAGTAGAAAACAAACCGGTGAAACACCTAGACGGCCAAGAAAAAGAGAAATACGAACGCCAAGCGCGTAAGCAAAAAGTGCGTCAAAAACCCACGTTCAAAAAACGTTCTTAAAAAGTAGGTTATTTAATGTAGGTTATTTAATGTAGGTTGCCCTTTAGGGCAACACTTACATCATTGTCGGGCTTAATCCCAGCCTACTTTTTATTGCAACCTAAACGCAATGCCTAGTTAGTTGCTAGCATTATTTCTTCACGATCTGTTACCACTTGGTTGCGACCATTGTTTTTGGCTTTGTACAAGGCTTCATCTGCTCGTTCGGTCAGAGTATGCATGGTATCAGACGGGTACATTGTGGCGCTGCCAAGGCTGGCGGTGATATTAAATTTGCCTTTTTTGTTATGTTCAAAGCACACTTTTTTAATCGCTAAACGAATTCGTTCAGCCACTCTGTGGGCGTCTGTGCTGTCGGCGCTGGCCAGCATAACCAAAAATTCTTCGCCACCATAACGGAAGCACATATCGGTTTGGCGAATACAGGTCGCAATGCAATCCACGACTTGTTTTAACACCGTATCACCCATGGCATGGCCATAGTGATCGTTTATGTTTTTAAAATCATCAAGGTCTATCATTAATACCGAAAGCGGTAAGCCATGGCGTTTAGCCAGCTCCACTTCACGCTCTAAGGTTTTATCCAAGGCGATGCGATTTCCAGCCCCTGTTAGCGGGTCACGAAAAGCAGCCGCTAACGCTTCGGCGTAACGAGCAGAGTTGCGCAAAGGATAAACCAAGGTGCTGATCATGCCTTCAATATTGGCCAATTCGTGTTCACGAAAGCGAGTATTGCGGCTAAATGTCAGTTCACCAACATAATCTTTGTTGGTGGTTAAGCGGTACGAGCAGCTGTGTACGCCCTCTTTACCAACACTGTGCAAAAGATTTTGATTGCTGTTACTAAAGCTAATACCGTCAACCAACACGGCATGTTGCAATTCAGAAAAGAAAATTTCTAAAATTTGTTCCAGCTCTAAGGTCGTCTGTAAACGACTGGCTAATTTTATAAGCAATTCAGGTTTAAGATCGGGCTTGGGCATTAGATCTGAAAATGCCGCTATTTGCTTATCTTCAGTTAATGCTGCTCGACTGCTGCTCTGCAAGCGCGTAACCATATGCAACCTCATTCATAAAAATCTTTATTTATTTGCAAAGTTAAGTGCGAGAACTGTGCCAATTTTTTAATGAATAAAATTTCTATATAAATCAATAGGTTAAGGGTTTGGCAGGAGCGTGATAAGGAAATGATAGAAGTTTGACGATATTAAAGATCAGCAAGTGTCGATTTTATGGCTACTTACTGATCCTCGATGTATTTTTATTTGACGGTTTGAGCGTCTAAGGCTTGGCCATTAACATGCTTGGATTCATCACTCATTAAATACACATGAATATCCATAATATCGGCGGCAGTTTTTAAATGCTCAGGATTCTCAGCCGGATAAGCGTCTGCGCGCATGCTGGTTCTAGTAGCACCCGGATTTAATGTATTTACGCGAATGTTGCGGCTGTCGTATAGCTCTTGCGCCAAAATTTGCATCATACCTTCGATTGCAAACTTAGACACCGAATAAGCCCCCCAAAACGCACGCCCTTCGCGGCCAACGCTAGACGAGGTTAATACCAGTGACGCACCATGAGGAGAGCGCTCTAATAAAGGCGTAATCGATTTCGCCAATAAAAACTGACCATTAACGTTAATGTCCATCACTTGTTTCCAAGCGGCCCAATTATAGCCTTCAATCGGTGCTTTTTGGCCCAGCACACCGGCATTTAACAGTGCGCCGTCTAAGCGGCCAAACTCAGCGGCAATTAAATCCGCCAGTTCAATAAATTTCTCTTCATCGTTACAGCCTAAATCAAACGGCAACACCGCAGCTTGCGGCAAACCTTCCGACTCTATGCGGTCGTAAACGGCTTCTAGCATATCTTGAGTTCGGCCCAATAAAATAACCGTAGCGCCTTCGCGGGCATAGGCTAATGCGGCATGTGCGCCAATACCGTAACTTGCGCCTGTCACTAAAATGACGCGATCTTTTAATTTTAAGGGTGTTTCAGCGGCTGCTTGACTCATCTTTTTCTCTTAATTGTACGCTAATGATTAAAAGGGTTGCCGCTAGCGGCAAATACATTCCGCTAGCGGTCATCTTGTATTAAATTGCTCATTGATCGAGCTATAAAGATTGTAATAACTGGGTTACTTGCAGTGCGCTATCCACCAACAAGTCTGCTTGCCAATCTGCTGGGTCATCACTGGCTTCTATATAGCCATAAAGAGTAGCAATGGTGAACATATTAGCAGCATTACCGGCTTCTATATCGCGCAAATGATCACCCAAATACCAGCAATTTTCTGGCGCTACATTAATTGATTTTGCGGCTAAAAATAGCGGGTCGGGGAAGGGCTTGGTTTTTGCCACATCGTCTGGGCAAACCAATACCGAACAAGAGGCTAAAATAGGCAACTTATCGGCCAAGCGTTCTAACAAAATTTCGGTATACAAGCGCGGCTTATTGGTCACTATGCCCCACGGCAAACCGCCGTCGTTACAAGCCTGTAACAGTTCGGTGGTACCGGCAAACAAATCACTTTTTTCACCTAAATGAATAGTATACAAATCGAGCAAGCGTTGTCTTTGGGCGATTAATAGTTCTTTATTTTCATCGTCGTCAACGGGGGGTAAGCTTGCAACAGGTGGTAAATCCAATGCCAAGCGCGTTAATGCCCAGCCGCCGTTAGAAACTTGTAAGCGTATAGTGCTTTCTGCTAATAAAGGCTTGCCCAGTTCTTGGCGCAAAGTATTTACTGCCGGGAAAAAATCCGGCGCGGTATCCATTAAAGTGCCGTCTAGATCAAACAGCAATGCTTGTGGGTTGGGTAAACTATCTGTCTGCGAAGTGGTCATTACGCTGACTCGCCGCTGGCTTTCTTATCTGTGGCTTTTTCGCAAGCAACCAAATAATTAACGTCCACATCGTTATCAACCAGCTTATAGTTTTTCGAAATAGGGTTGTAAGTCATGCCCGTCATATGAATTTGCGTCAAACCGACAGGGCGACACCAGCGCGCCAATTCGGCCGGTTTAATAAACTTTTCATAATCATGAGTGCCAGTAGGCACTAACTTCAAAATATATTCAGCGCCAATTACCGCCATTAAATAACTTTTGGGATTGCGATTAATGGTAGAAAAAAACACCTTACCACCGGGCTTAACCAACTTAGCACAAGCACGCACAATGGACTCTGGGTTAGGCACATGCTCAAGCATTTCTAAGCAAGTCACAATATCAAATGACTCTGGGTGAGCGTCGGCAAAATCTTCCACCGGAACACACTGATAATCTACCTGAACGCCAGATTCAAGGGCATGCAAATTGGCGGTATCCAAATTCGCTTGGCCTAAATCTAAACCCGTCACTTGCGCCCCACGCAGCGCCATACCTTCGCTTAAAATCCCGCCACCACAACCTACATCTAATACCTTTTTACCGGCAAGAGGTGCATGTTCTTCAATATAGTTAGTGCGTAACGGATTAATTTCATGCAGCGGCTTAAATTCGCTTTCCAAATCCCACCAACGAGTAGCAATGGCTTCAAATTTAGCAATCTCTGCGCTATCAACGTTCACACTTTTCAAATCTGACATGCTTAACCCCAGGTGTATAACAAGTGTCTATATAATAATTTAATGGCCGTTATTCTAACTGTATTAAAAATTACTTAACAGTCGCGGCGTTAATCTTCTGTGCCCAAGACTTTGCTTGAGTCATTAATTCAGATTCATTTAACGTAGTCAGTTTACCACCGCTCAAAACACAGCGGCCATGCACCCAAACATGACTCACCTGAGTCGATTTTGCGCAATAAACCAAATGAGAAACTGGGTCAAATACCGGCTGGCTGGATAAAACGTTTAAATCAATCGCCTGTATGTCCGCCGCTTTCCCCACTTTTAAAGACCCTGTTACTTCATCTAACCCCAGCGCTTTAGCACCGCCCAGTGTTGCCATGGTTAACGCGGCAATCGCAGGGACCGAACTGGCATCTTGGCTAACCCCTTTGGCTAACAACGCTGCAGTTTTAGTCTCGCTAAACATATCTAAATCATTATTGCTGGCCGCACCATCAGTGCCAATCGCCACCACAATATTGGCATTCGACAAGTTAGAAATAGGGCAAAAACCGCTAGCAAGTTTTAAGTTCGACTCAGGGCAATGCACCACCGACACCCCAGTTTTTTGCAAAATATCAATATCCGAATCATCAATCTGAGTCATGTGAACACAACTCACACGCTCATTTAAAAAACCAATATCATGCAAGCGCTGGCTAGGGCGCTGGTTAAATTTCTCTAAACTCTCGCCGACTTCAAAAGCGGTTTCATGCAGATGAATTTGTACAGGCATATCTAATTGATCAGCCAGCATGGTGATTTCTTTTAAAGGCTCGTCAGACACCGTATAAGGTGCATGGGGGCCAAAACCGATACTCACCAAACCAGCATCGTTCATCGGATGGGATTTAAAACGATCATTGCACTCAACTGCCTTGCGAATGTATTCATCAGCATTTTGCGCATAGTTGGTTGGAAAATCCAAAACTGGGGTAAAACACACCGCACGGATACCCGCTTTTAAAGCCGCTTCGCCACTTTGCTGAGGATAAAAATACATATCGGCAAAGGTAGTCGTGCCGCCCTGAATCATCTCGGCAATCGCCAGCTCAGTGCCTTGCTCAACAAAGGTTTCGTCAACATGCTGGCCTTCTGCAGGCCAAATGTGTTCTTGCAACCAAGTCATTAGCGGCAAATCGTCTGCTAAACCTCTAAATAAAGACATAGCCGCATGCCCGTGGGCGTTAACCCAACCCGGCATCAACACCTGATCACCCAAATCCAAAACTTCATCTGCGCGATAAGAGCAATTCGCTTGGGGTTCAATCGCCGCAATTAATCCGTCTTTAATTAAAATGCAATGATCAATTAACACGGCTTTATCGGAAATAGGTTCAATAGGTACAATCCACCTAGCGTTTAAGCGTAAATCAGCAGTGGGGGATGTCATGGTGGTGTCTCCTATAAAATTTCGTCGATTATACACTTTGTCCGGCTAAACTCGGACCTACTTTAAAACGTTATTCGACCTACATTATTATAGAAGCATGAAAGAAGGGCGAAAGACTAGGTATCTTGTTGATTTGTGGTATGATTTGGCCCAAATTATAAACGTTAATAACAAGGATCGGGTGCGGTTTTCACCATAAACCACATTCGACACGACAGGCCAACAGTCTATGGGTAAGAACGATGGGTGAGTTAACCAAAGAAGTATTGCCAATTAGTATTGAAGACGAACTAAAAGCGTCTTACCTCGATTATGCAATGAGTGTAATTGTTGGGCGAGCCTTACCGGATGTTCGAGATGGGTTAAAACCTGTTCACAGACGTGTTCTTCATGCAATGAACGTTCTTGGTAATGATTGGAATAAAGCCTACAAAAAATCTGCCCGTGTGGTAGGTGATGTAATCGGTAAATATCACCCGCACGGTGACTCTGCTGTTTACGATACAATTGTACGTATGGCGCAAGATTTCTCTATGCGCTACACGCTAGTAGACGGCCAAGGTAACTTTGGTTCGGTCGATGGTGACTCCGCAGCCGCAATGCGTTACACCGAAATTCGCATGGATAAACTAAGCCACGAATTACTAGCCGATATCGACAAAGAGACTGTCAATTTCGTACCCAACTACGACGGCACCGAAAAAATTCCAGAAGTTTTACCAACCCGCGTACCGAACCTATTAATTAACGGTTCATCGGGCATTGCTGTTGGTATGGCGACTAACATACCACCGCATAATTTAACCGAAGTTGTGTCGGCTTGTTTAGCCTTAATCGACAATCCAAATATGGATGTTGAAGCGCTAATGGAACACATTCCGGGTCCAGATTTCCCTACCGGTGCCTTTATTAACGGTCGCGATGGTATTATCGAAGCCTATCGCACAGGCCGTGGCCGCATTCACATGCGCGCCCGTCATCATTTTGAAGAAAATGAAAAGAGCGGCAAAGTTTCCATCGTTTTCACCGAAATTCCTTACCAGCTTAACAAAGCGCGTTTGATCGAAAAGATTGCCGACTTGGTTAAAGAAAAGAAAATCGACGGCATTACCGAGTTGCGTGACGAGTCTGACAAAGACGGCATGCGTATTGTGGTTGACTTAAGGCGTGGCGAAATGCCAGAAGTCACCCTAAACAACTTATTTGCCCAAACCGCATTACAGTCGGTATTTGGTATCAACGTTGTTGCCCTAATGGATGGCAAGCCGCAAACGTTAAACCTAAAACAAATGCTAGAAGCGTTTGTGCGTCACCGCCGTGAAGTAGTAACGCGCCGTACCATTTTTGAATTACGCAAAGCGCGCGAACGTGGACATATTTTAGAAGGCTTGGCGATTGCACTGAGCAACATCGACCCCATTATTGCCTTAATTAAAAAATCTCCAACCGGTGCAGAAGCCAAAGAAGCCTTAATCGCAACGCCTTGGTCACCGGGTTCCGTAACCGGTTTCTTAGAGCGCGCCGGTGAAAACGCCTGTCGCCCAGACGGTCTAGGTGAAGAATTTGGCATGCACAACGGCATGTATCATCTTTCTCCTAACCAAGCGCAAGCGATTCTAGATTTACGCCTACAAAAGCTAACTGGCTTAGAACACGAAAAACTGATCGAAGAATACCAAGTTAAATTAACAGAAATTAAAGAGTATCTAGACATTTTAGATTCTCCTGAGCTGTTATTGCAGGTTATTCGCGACGAATTGGCTGTTATTAAAGAAGAATACGGCGACGAACGTCGTACCGAAATCATTGCTAACAAGCGTGATTTAACCATGGCCGATCTGATCCCAGAAGAAGACCTAGTATTAACTATTTCTCACGGTGGTTACGCCAAAACGCAGCAGTTAGATGTGTATCAAGCCCAGCGTCGTGGTGGTAAAGGTAAATCAGCTGCGTCGGTTAAAGACGACGATTATGTAGAACACCTAATGATCGCCAACAGCCACGATACCGTATTGTGCTTTACCGATGCTGGTAAAGTATTTTGGCTAAAAGTGTACGACATTCCACAGGCCAGCCGTAACTCCAAAGGCCGCCCAATGGTAAATGTAGTCAACCTAGCGGACGACGAACGCATTACCGCGATCTTGCCGTTACCTGAGTTTACCGGCGAAGAATTCATCTTCATGGCGACCTCTATGGGTACCGTGAAAAAAACCAGTTTAGAGCACTTCCAGCGTCCACGTTCAAGCGGCTTAATTGCCTGCGAATTAGACGAAGGCGACCACCTAATTGGCGTAGCAATCACCAACGGCACTAAAGACATTTTATTACTTACCGACGCAGGTAAAGCCAACCGCTTCAACGAATCGGCAGTCCGCGCAATGGGCCGAACCGCTCGCGGCGTAAGAGGCATTAAGATTCAAGAAGGTCAAAAAGTAATTTCTTTAGTGATACCGGCAGAAGGTGGCAGCTTATTAACCGCCAGTGATCGTGGTTATGGTAAACGCACCGATATTTCAGAATTCCCAACCAAAGGTCGTGGTACTCAAGGTGTTAAGGCCATGGTAGTGAACGAACGTAACGGAATTATCGTTGGCGCAGTGCAGGTTTTTGAAAACGACGAAGTAATGCTAATCAGCGACAAAGGCACGTTAGTGCGTACCTCTGCGGATTCTGTATCAAGCTTGGGCCGAAATACCCAAGGCGTTCGTTTAATCAAGGTCGACGAAAAAGAACGTTTAATTGGTGTAGAACGAGTATGCGAGCCAGAAGAAATCGATCTAGGTATCGAATTTGTTCCGGCCGACGGCACTCAAGTAGACGCAGCTCAAGCAGGCGCAACTCAAGCAGACGCAGCGGATACTAGCGACGAACCTGATACCAATGATGAAAGTGATGCTAACGACGAATAAAGCGTTAGCAGTTATTTAAACAACATAAACAACAAAAAGTGCTGATTATAACAACCTAAAATCGTTATTAATCAGCGCTTTTTTGTGCTTTTAAAATCGATTAAAAGTAACGGAACTGGAACCAATGACTCGTTTATACAATTTTTGTGCTGGCCCAGCGGCCCTGCCAACCGATGTACTCACACAAGCTAAAAACGAACTGCTAAATTGGCAAGAAAAAGGCTTATCCATTATGGAAATGAGTCATCGTTCTCCAGAATTCGTTAGTGTTGCTCAAAAAGCAGAGCAAGACTTACGCGATCTAATGGCCATTCCAGACAACTACAAAGTATTATTCATGCAAGGCGGCGCAAGCAGCCAATTCAGCATGATTCCAATGAACTTACTGCGTGGCAAAACAACGGCCGACTACATCAACACCGGCCAGTGGTCTAAAAAAGCCATCGCCGAAGCCAAACGCTATTGTGATGTAAACGTAGCGGCCACCACCGAAGGCAATAACTTTACGTCTGCGCCAAGTCAGGGCGAGCTAAAACTAAACCCAGAAGCCGCTTACGTTCACTACACCCCTAACGAAACCATTGGCGGTGTGCAGTTTGATTACATACCAGAAACCAACGGCGTACCGCTGGTGGCGGATTACTCTTCTGCTATTTTGTCAGAAGAAATCGACGTCTCTAAATTTGGCATGATCTACGCAGGCGCCCAAAAAAACATCGGCCCAGCGGGTTTATGCATCGTTATTATTCGTGAAGACCTATTAGGTCAAACCTTGGAAGCCACACCGACTATGTTCGATTACAAGGTCGCGGCCGACAACGATTCCATGTACAACACACCGCCCAGCTACGGCTGGTATTTAGCCGGTTTGGTGTTTGCTTGGCTAAAAGCACAAGGTGGAGTAAAAGCCATTGCCGAAATTAATCGTCGTAAAGCCCAAAAGCTGTACGCCTTTATTGATGCCAATCCGTTTTACGCCAACCCTGTCGCAATCAACAACCGCTCAATCATGAACGTGCCATTTACTTTAGCCAGCGCCGATTATGACAAAGCCTTTTTAGCCGCCGCCGATAAAGCCGGTTTATTAAACCTAGCAGGTCACCGCAGTGTAGGCGGCATGCGCGCCAGCATATACAACGCGGTAGGTGAAGACGCCGTTGATGCACTCATCGCATTCATGGACGAGTTTGCCAATGACCAATAATACCTTCACCACCGAAGCCGAAGAGCTGGGCAAGCTGCGCGACGAGATAGACAGCATTGATCAGCAAATACAGCACCTAGTAAACCAACGTGCGGGCTGTGCGCAAAAAGTCGCCGAGGTAAAAGAACACTTTTCGACACCGGGTGAATCGGTTATTTTTTATCGCCCAGAGCGAGAAGCACAAGTGCTGCGCCGTGTTATGGAGCGTAACCCAGGGCCACTGCCAGCTGAAGGCGTTGCGCGTTTATTCCGTGAAATCATGTCGCAGTGTTTGGCGCTAGAAGAACCGATGAACATTGCTTATCTAGGGCCAGAAGGCACCTTTACCCAGCAAGCAGCGCTTAAACATTTTGGCCATGCGGTTAAATGCCAAAGCCAAGGTTCGATAGAAGACGTATTCCGCGAAGTAGAAGCAGGCGGCGCAAATTTTGGTGTAGTGCCGGTAGAAAACTCCACTGAAGGCGTGATTACCCACACTCTAGATAGCTTTGTTGGTTCTAACTTACATATTTGTGGTGAAGTTGCATTGCGCATTCATCATCACTTTCTTCTTAAAAAAGAACAGCCAGCAGAAAAACCAACCAAGGTCTATTCCCACGCGCAGTCATTAGCCCAATGTCGCCAGTGGTTAGATGCAAATTGGCCCGGTATAGAGCGCATTGCAGTGAGCTCTAACGCCGAAGCGGCGCGCCGTGCGCAAGAAGAAGAAGGTGCAGCTGCTATTGCCAGCGAAGCCGCCGCCGAGTTATACAACCTGCGCATAGCCACCGCCAATATCGAAGACATGCCCGACAACACCACGCGTTTTTTGATTATTGGTAAGCAAACCACCGACATCAGTGGCGACGACAAAACATCGCTGTTAATTGCCAGTAAAAACAAACCCGGTGCTTTATATCATTTGCTGGCTCCGTTTCATGAAGAGGGTGTAAGCTTAACCCGCATCGAAACGCGGCCAGCAAAATCCGGCACGTGGAACTACATGTTTTTTATTGATTTAGAAGGCCACCAAAACGAAGAAAAAGTCGCCAAAGCCATGGCGCTGGTGCAACAGCAATGCACCGATTTTAAATGCTTGGGGTCGTACCCAAAGGCCGTGCTTTAAAAAAGACCGACTAAAAGCCTTGTGGAATCATTATTAGCAATTGCTTCCACAAAACGGCGTAAATACGTCCCTGTAGCCTTAGCTAAAACATCCATGTTTTAGATATTTGTTACAGCAACAACTAATAATGATTTATTGAGCGCTTGAGTAGATTATAGAATTATGACAAATCCAACAGCACACGGTTTAAGTGATAAAGCCCGCGCCGAAATTCAAGGCCTGCGCCCGTATTTACCGGGCAAACCGATCGACGAACTGGCTCGTGAAATAGGCTTAAACCCTGCCGATATTGTAAAATTGGCCAGTAACGAAAACCCCATCGGCCCCAGCAAAAAAGCCATCGCCGCAATGGAAGCAGAAGCCCGCGACCTCACGCGCTACCCAGACGGCAACGGCTTTGAGCTAAAACAAGCCTTGTGCGAAAAACTCAGCACCGCCAGTGACCCAGTTACCCCAGAGCAAATTACGCTGGGTAACGGCTCTAGCGACATATTAGATTTTATTGTGACCTGCTTTGTATCAAAAAACGACCAAGTCATATTCTCCCAGCACGCCTTTGCCATCTATGGTTTAGTTACCACAGTGCAGGGCGGCGAATCGATCATCGTGCCAGCAAAAAACTACGGCCACGACCTCGATGCCATGGCAGCAGCCATTAACGACAAAACCCGTTTAATCTTTGTTACCAACCCCAACAACCCAACCGGTACTTGGTTAACTCGCACAGAGATTAAACACTTCATGGGCAAAGTGCCTAGCGACGTGGTAGTGGTGCTGGACGAAGCCTATTTCGAATACGTTCACGAAGACGATTTTTGCGATGGTTTAACACTATTAGCCGAATTCCCTAACCTAATCGTGACGCGTACATTCTCCAAAGCCTACGGACTAGCAGCATTGCGTGTGGGTTACGGCATATCCTCGCCAGAAATTGCCAACTTAATGAACCGTGTACGCCCGCCGTTTAACGTAAACTCGTTTGCCTTAGCGGCGGCGGTTGCGACGTTAAAAGACGAAGAATACGTTGCCGAAAGCAAAGCCATTAACGACCAAGGCATGAGCTATTTAACCCAAACCTTTGATGAGTTAGATTTGCCTTACATACCGTCGGTGGGCAACTTTGTCAGCTTTGAAATTCCTGAACAAGCCAATGGCCAACCTACTAACATCACAGCGGCTCAGGTCAACGACCAGCTACTCGCTGCTGGGGTGATTATCCGCTTGGTAGCCAACTATGAAATGCCCAATCACTTGCGCGTATCCATTGGCACACCAAAAGAAAACGAAATCTTTATCAGTAAGCTGAAAAAGATTTTAGCGGATGCACGCAGTTGATATCTTCTAACAGTAAACTACCCAAGGTCGCCGTACTCGGTCTGGGCCTTATCGGCTGCTCTTGGGTAAAAGCGTTAAAAACCGCCAACTGTGTCGGTTATGTATCTGGCTTCGACCGCAATGTCGATTCTATGGAATACGCACAGCAAGCAGAGCTAATCGACCATTATTCACTGAACATAAACGACGTGGTAAAAAACGCCGATTTAATCATAATCTCAGTGCCGATTTTGGCAGTGGCCGATGTCTTAGCACAAATAAAAGACAGCATCAGCAGCAGCGCGATCCTAACCGATGTCGGCAGTGTAAAAGGCAACATAGCCAAAGCGGTTACACAAGTATTAGGCGCAGATTTTGATCGTTTTGTGCTGGGCCACCCCATTGCAGGGTCGGAGCGCAGCGGCGTAACGGCCGCCGATGAAAATCTGTTCAAAAACCACAAAATCATCTTAACCCCAGAAAAGCGCACCAGCGCCAAAGCATTAGACTTGGTTAGCGACGCGTGGAAAATCACTGGCGGCAAGATTGAACTCATGACCGTGCAGCACCACGACGAAATACTCGCCGCAACCAGCCATTTGCCGCACTTGCTGGCGTACTCCTTGGTTGATACCTTAGCCAACGATCAAGAAAATAACGATATTTTTAATTATGCCGCTGGCGGCTTTCGCGACTTTACCCGTATTGCCTCGAGCAGCCCAATCATGTGGCGCGACATATTTATTGGCAATAAAGACGAAGTATTAAAAGCGTTGGATTTATTCACCGCCGATTTGCAAAAACTGCGCGAAATCGTTGCAAACGAAGACAAAACACAAATGATGGGCACTTTTACCCGCGCAAAAGCCGCCCGTGACCACTTTACTAAAATACTAGCTCGCAGAGCCTATGTGGATTCCATGACCAGTCAAATTGTAAACTATGTAGCCAAACCCGGTGGCAAACTGTCCGGTGAATTTCGAGTTCCTGGCGACAAATCAATCTCTCATCGCTCGATTATGCTCGGCTCTTTAGCCGAAGGCACCACAGAAGTCAGCGGCTTTTTAGAAGGCGAAGACAGCCTAGCCACCTTACAAACGTTCCGCGACATGGGCGTAGTCATCGAAGGCCCACATCGTGGCCGCGTCACCGTTCATGGGGTGGGTTTGCATGGCTTAAAAATGCCGCCCAACAGCTTGTATTTGGGTAACTCCGGCACTTCTATGCGTTTGTTGTCTGGCCTTATGGCGGCGCAGAATTTTGACGTCGAAATGACCGGCGACGATTCACTCAACAAACGCCCAATGAACCGCGTTGCCGATCCACTGCGCAGCATGGGAGCCATTATTAACTCCGCACCCAATGGTCGACCACCGCTTAAAATTACTGGCGGCCAACCGTTAAAAGGCATTCATTACGAGTTGCCAATGGCCAGCGCACAAGTTAAAAGCTGCTTAATTTTGGCAGGCTTATACGCCGAAGGTGAAACCACGGTAATCGAACCGGCTCCAACCCGTGACCATACCGAGCGCATGTTAAAAGGCTTTGGTTATCCGGTAGAAGTCGACGGCCCTAAAGTCACGGTGCGCCCCGGAGGCAAACTGACCGCGACCGAAATCGACGTACCGGCAGATATTTCATCGGCTGCTTTTTTCATGGTAGCCGCGAGTATCGCCAAAGATTCTGACATTACCTTGCAGCACGTGGGCATTAACCCAACTCGCGTTGGTATTATTAATATTCTGCGCGCCATGGGTGCCAATATAGAATTGAGCAACGAAAAAGAAGTCGGTGGCGAACCGGTGGCCGACATTCGCATTCGTAGCGCACAGTTAAAAGGCATACAAATTCCAGAAGACCAAGTACCGTTAGCGATCGACGAATTCCCTGCGATCTTCATCGCTGCTGCATGCGCCGAAGGCACAACGGTTTTGACCGGCGCAGAAGAACTACGCGTAAAAGAGTCCGACCGCATACAAGCCATGGTAGACGGCCTTCAAATTCTAGGCGTAGATGCAGTCGGTACTGAAGACGGCGCAATCATTAAAGGCTTTGGCGCACAGGGTTCGTTTAACGGCGGCGAAGTCGAAAGCGTCGACGATCACCGCATCGCCATGAGCTTTACCATTGCATCATTACGCGCCAATGCACCGATTTTAGTGAAAGACTGCGCCAACGTAGCAACCTCATTCCCGGGCTTTGTTGAACTAGCCAGCGGCTGTGGAATCAACGTATCGGCTGAAATCGAATAAGTTTTATTAAAGCAGAATTACCCCCAACCTGCTTTGTCAGCTACAACTTGCAATTTTTTAAGTAAGGCTTAGATGTAAATCTAAAGGAAACTTATGAGTAACATTGAAGTACAAGATTTACCAGAAACACCGCCTGCTGGCCCAGTTATCACCGTTGACGGGCCATCGGGTGCAGGTAAAGGCACACTTTGCCAAATGCTGGCTGCCAAACTGGGCTGGGCATTACTCGACAGCGGCGCACTTTATCGCGTTACCGCACTGGCTGCTCAAAAGCAAAATGTCGCACTCGACAGCGACAACGCAGTGGCCAAAATTGCCGCGCAGTTAGATGTAGAATTTAAAGTCACACCACAGTGCGATGGCGTAGAAGTCATACTGGGTGGCGAAAACGTCACCTCAAATTTGCGCACCGAAGAAACCGGTGCCATGGCCTCGCAAGTCGCCGCTATTAACAGCGTGCGCGACGCCTTATTAGAGCGCCAGCGTGCCTTCCAACAACCACCGGGACTCATCGCCGACGGCCGCGACATGGGCACCGTAGTTTTCCCGCAGGCAGAGCTAAAAATCTACCTCACCGCCAGCGCAGAAGAACGCGGCCAGCGTCGCTACAAGCAGTTGATAGAAGCAGGCAAAAGTGCTAACCTTGCGCGCATTATTGAAGACATCAAAGCACGCGACGATCGCGACATGAACAGAACCGTAGCACCATTAAAGCCCGCAGCAGATGCCATCGTTATCGACAGCACCTCTATGAGCATCAATGCCGTGTTCGACCAAGTTCAACAAGCCGCCCAAAAAATCGGCCTGCTTTAATGATTCAACGTGATAAAAACACGCAATAAAAACTTCAAAAACTCCGCTCATCGTCAGGCGTACACAGTACGGGATGTGCGGAGTTTTTTATTATGACCCCAAGTATCTGGCTGCTTGGCGGGGTGATTAGTCTAATTACTTATTACAAGCAACTAGCCTACACCAACCTGATAGGATGTATTAATGGAAAATTTTGCTGAGTTATTTGAAGAGTCGTTACAAACTCTGGACATGAAACCAGGTTCAATCGTTACCGGTACTGTAGTAGATATCGATAACGACTGGGTAACGGTAAACGCCGGTCTTAAATCTGAAGCCATCATTCCACGCAGCCAGTTCTTAGACGACAAAGGCGAATTGGAAGTAGCAGTTGGCGACGAGACCCTAGTTGCTCTTGACGCAGTAGAAGATGGTTTTGGTGAAACAAAACTGTCTCGTGAAAAAGCAAAACGTGCAGAAGCTTGGAAAGAGCTTGAGAAAGCATTCGAAGAAAACGCAGTGGTTAAAGGCGTTATCAACGGTAAAGTTAAAGGCGGTTTCACTGTTGAATTATTCAACATCCGTGCTTTCCTACCGGGTTCTTTGGTTGACATCCGTCCAGTGCGCGACACCTTGCACTTGGAAGGTAAAGAGTTAGATTTCAAACTAATCAAGTTAGATGCTAAGCGTAACAACGTAGTTGTTTCTCGTCGTGCTGTTCTTGAAGCTGCAAACAGCCAAGAGCGCGAAGAATTACTAGCTAACTTGCAAGAAGGCCAGTCTGTTAAAGGTATCGTTAAGAACCTAACGGACTACGGTGCTTTCGTTGATCTTGGCGGTGTTGATGGTCTATTGCACATCACAGACATGGCTTGGAAGCGCATTAAGCACCCAAGCGAAATCGTTGCTGTTGGTGACGAAATCGACGTTAAAGTATTAAAATTCGATCGCGAGCGTAACCGTGTATCTCTAGGTCTTAAGCAATTGGGTGAAGATCCATGGGTTGAGATCAAAGCACGCTACCCAGAAAGCGCAATCGTTACGGCTAAAGTAACGAACCTAACTGACTACGGTTGTTTCGCCGAGTTAGAAGAAGGCGTTGAAGGTCTAGTACACGTTTCAGAAATGGATTGGACAAACAAGAACGTACACCCATCTAAAGTTGTACAGGTTGGTGATGATGTTCAAGTTATGGTTCTTGACATTGACGAAGAACGTCGTCGTATCTCTCTAGGTATCAAACAGTGCACCATGAACCCATGGGAAGAGTTTGGTACTAAGTTCGAGAAAGGCGCTAAGATCTCTGGCAAAATCAAGTCAATCACTGACT